>NZ_JAQFIL010000001.1:6716428-7035000 GCF_029504655.1 Catalinimonas alkaloidigena | reverse complement strand
CCTGAGGGATTTTATCTCTAATAATTGTAAAGTCTTTTAATTCTTTAGTACCTCTACGCTTAATGCTTACTTCTACCTTACTTCCTTTTGGACCACGTAAAAGTTCAAAAACGTCTTGATTATCTATGCCAACTCCCGCTACAGTCTCCCCGTCAACTTTCACAATCTTATCTCCACTTACTAAACCAACTTCTTCAGACGGCCCTCCGCTAAGCGGCGCTACCACATAAATAGTATCTTTGATGATATTAAATTCTATGCCGATCCCTTCAAACTCACCCTCGAGTTGAGACTTAGCGATCTCTAATTCTTCAGCAGGAATGTAAACTGAATGGGGATCTAGCTCTTCCAGCATTTTAGTAATAGCCGTCTCAACCAATTCGTCTGTATCTACCTGATCTACATAATCACGCTGAATGTATGTAAGGATATCTTTAAATTTCAGATAGCTGCTAATAAGATTATTTGAGGAATTATCACCACCTGCCATGGTAGCACCTATCAATATGCCTGCAGCTACTGCCAGGGTAATAAAAATAGGGAGGCGTATCTGAAAATCTGAATTTTTATTTTTACTCACAATATTGAGATTTAAAAGTATTCATAACTAATTCATTTATAGGTCTTCAACCCATAAAGAATTATTGCCGAAACCATCAATTTAGTAATAATATACTAAATAAACATAAATATCATTCATTCGTTCTGTTAAGTTGTATATAAAATTACAAAGCATTAATTTTATATAATATACTATTTTGATTTTTCCTAGTTGTTGATTTAGACTAGTGAAAAATTGTTTACGAATACGAAAGAACTGATGAATATCGATACCAACAAGAGGATTACTGAGATTGTTGATGAAAACTATGCGTACGCATCTGTTTTATACTACTTTGGTATCAAATTTTATGATTACAATGAAAAGACGCTTGAGCAGGTGTGTGCTGAAAAAGGATTAGATGTCAAACATGTAATTAATAGTTTGGAGTCGGTAAATACTGTCTCAGAGGACGAGCGCCCTGCACTATCTACTTACCCTATTGATGTCATAGTAGAATATCTCAAACACACTCACTTTATATTTATTAAAGATCGCCTTCCCTACCTCAGCAAGCTTATTAAGAACCTTCAGATAACAGAATATAAGTCTATTATTGAGGACTTACAATTCATTTTCCCTCTCTTTGTGGAAGATCTTATTTACCACATTTACCAAGAGGAAGATGAGTTTTTCACTTATATTCTCTCTTTACAGGAAGCTTTAAGAAATCCTCAGGCAACTAACAGGCTATATTTTGATATGGAAAAATACTCTATTCAGGATTTTGCCATTAGCCACGACATTGACGATGATGAGATGAAAGGTATCCGTAATATTACAAATGGTTATAATACCCAGGGCATTAATAGTCTTCACCTGAGAGTAGTGTATGCTGAACTTCAACATTTTGAGCGGGAGTTACAAATACACGCTAGTATAGAAAACGAAATTTTATTCCCCAAAGCGCTGATGCTGGAAAAGCAAGTACGCAAATTTTTTAGAGATAAATCCCGCATGAATTAATGGCGAGAGTTATCGGAATAGATTACGGTACCAAACGCACAGGACTAGCTGCTACTGATCCTCTTCAAATTATTGCTTCTCCACTGGAAACCGTTCGAACTCATTTGATCTTTCAGTACTTACAGGAGTATTGTAGTAAAGAGGATACTGAGGCTTTTGTAGTGGGTATGCCCAGAAATCTGGATAATTCTGATACACATGCAACCAAACATGTAGAAGGATTTGTTAAAAAGCTGAAAAAAACTTTTCCGGCGCATACCGTATATTTGCAGGATGAAAGATTTACTTCCAAACAAGCCCTTGAGGCCATGATTGAAGGAGGTACATCTAAAAAATACAGAAGAGAAAAGGGCAATATAGACAAGGTGAGTGCCACCATTATTTTACAATCTTATTTAGAAAAGAAGCGTTTTTAAGATATGATTTATCCCATCGTATTATATGGTGATCCCGTACTGAAAACACCGGCTGAAGATATTGAGCCAGGCTCCATAGATGCCAAGCAGCTGAGTGAAGATATGTTTGAAACTATGTATCAGGCCAGTGGGGTGGGGTTGGCAGCTCCTCAAATTGGCAAAAGCCTTAGAATGTTTGTCGTGGATAGTGGCCCGATGGAAGAAGAGGATGAAGAAAGTAATGGGGAAGGCTTCAAGCGGGTATTCATCAATCCGGAAATTATTTCTTATGAAGGGGATGACTGGTCTTTTGAAGAGGGCTGTCTGAGTATCCCTGGAGTTAGGGCAGATGTAAATCGTCCGGAAGTAGTAACCATTAAGTATCTGGACGAAAACTGGAATGAACATACGGAGACTCTGGAAGATATGCCTGCCCGCATTGTACTACATGAGTATGATCACATAGAAGGCATTCTTTTTACTGATCATGTAAAAGGGCTTAAGAAGCGCCTTATTAAGGGTAAACTCAACAATATTACCCAAGGCAAGGTGGATGCAAACTATAAAGTGAAACTTTCACCCAAACTGGCCAAAAGATAGTATTTTGCATTATCAAGCTAAGCAAGCTGAAATATCATCCAAGCTTCCTGATACGGGAACTACCATTTTCACCATTATGTCTAAAATGGCATCTGATTATGGTGCCATTAATCTTTCTCAGGGATTTCCTGACTTTTCTGTTCCTGAAGCACTTCAGAAATTAGTGTACAAGCATATGCATGATGGGCACAATCAATATGCCCCCATGCCTGGGCTATTAGCGTTACGCGAGCAAATTTCTGGGAAGGTCGAGAAGCTATATCAGCGAATAATTAATCCCGAAACAGAAGTAACCATTACTGCCGGGGCTACGGAAGCCTTGCATGCCAGTATCTCAGCCATCGTTCATCCTGGTGATGAAGTTATCGTGCTGGAGCCTGCATATGACAGCTATATCCCTTCCATACAATTGAATGGTGGTATTCCCGTAACTGTAGCTCTAAACCCAAAAGATTTTACTGTAGACTGGAATAAAGTTAGAGAGGCTATTAGTAGTAAAACCCGAACGATTATAGTCAACACTCCCCATAATCCTAGTGGGAGCATTTTTTCTACTTATGATTTAGAACAACTGGCAGAAATTACCAGAGATAACCAGATGCTAGTACTTAGCGATGAGGTGTACGAGCATATTATCTTTGATGGAAAACAACACCAAAGTGTATTATGCCATGAGGAATTAGCTACCCGTAGTATCGCCGTCTTTTCTTTTGGCAAAACTTTTCATGCCACGGGCTGGAAGGTAGGCTACTGCATAGCGCCCCCCCCAATAAGTACAGAGATCAGAAAAGTACATCAGTATCTTCAGTTTAGTGTACACACACCTACACAGTATGCTCTGGCCGAATACATGGATACTTTAGATAGTTATCAGCATCTGGCCGACTTTTACCAGAAAAAGCGTGACCTCTTCCTGAAGCTTACCCAAGCCTCTCCTCTCAAAGCATTATCCTCAGGTGGTACTTATTTTCAATTGTTTTCTTATAAGGACTACTCAAAACTGTCTGACCGAGCACTGGCGGAAAAGCTGACCCAAGAAAACAAATTAGCCAGTATTCCGATTAGTGTTTTTTATCACGACCAAACTGATCATCATTATTTGCGTTTTTGTTTTGCAAAGAGCAACGAAACATTAGAAAAGGCCGCAAAAATCCTTTGTAGTTTATGAGCCAAATTTCTGACACTTTAAATGTTAGCCTTATTCAATCTGAACTTTACTGGCATAACATAGATGCTAATCTTGCTATGTTTGAAGAAAAAATCTGGCAGATTGGAGGAAAAACAGACCTGATTGTACTGCCGGAAATGTTCAGTACGGGCTTTACCAATGCGGCACCTGAACTGGCAGAGCCCATGAACAGCAAAACTTTTCGTTGGATGAAGCAGCAGGCGATGCAAACACAGGCTGCTATCTGTGGAAGCTTTATTGCCAGAGATGGAAAAAAGCTATATAATCGTCTATTGTGGATGCAACCTGATGGTGAATTTGTAAGCTACGATAAGAAGCATCTTTTTAGAATGTCAGAGGAGCATGAAATTTATACTGCCGGTTCTGATAGAGTAGTGGTAGAATGGAGAGGTTGGAAAATCAGGCCCTTGATCTGTTATGATTTACGATTTCCAATCTGGAGTCGTAATGAAACGTACGCTGATGGAAGCCAGTCTTATGACCTTCTTCTGTACGTAGCCAACTGGCCTGCACCCAGAGTTCAGGTATGGCGTACTCTTTTGCAAGCCAGAGCTATTGAGAACCTTTCTTATTGCATTGGAGTGAATAGAGTAGGGGAGGATGGGATGAATGTTTCTTATAATGGTCACTCAATGGTTTACAATTATAGAGGAGAAGTAATGAATGATCTGGGTGAAGCAGAGGATATTGCGCAAATAGAGATTTCAAAATCAGAGCTATCTGCTTTTCGTCAGAAGTTTCCCGCACATCTTGATGCAGATTCTTTTCAATTAGGAAAATAACTCTTCTGCTACATTCATTAAATGTTTTTCTGTAGGCTGATTATAAAAGTTATCTCCTAATGTCTTAGCCATTTTTTCTATTATCAGATTTTGACCTGACAATATAAGCTTCACTCGCCTAGATTTTTCTCTTACCAGCGTATTTATCAGTTTGAGTAACTTATTGGGATTTGCTTTACTGTCATAACTTTCCATCAGGATAAGTATTTTTTCTGCCTGATTAATCAGTTCCTGAGCATAAGTTACCATGCTTACATCTGAAAAATTGTCCAGGCTAAAGGTATTTACTTCAGGATAAAGTTTTTTTATGTGAGATTCTGAGCCGGTCTGAAAAGCCACCTGTTCATGACTCTCCACCAATTGAATATTTAAAAATGCTTTCACTTTACCATCAGTTTTTCGGCACTTACTTTCCCATTACTATTCCAAACTCTGATTAGATATATTCCTCTTGCCAGGCCTGCAACATCTATGGTCATTTCTTCTGTATTATCTTTTGGCTTGAGTTCAGCCAATATCGCTCCATTCATGCTAATCATTTGTAGCCACTTGATTGGCTCTGATGACCGAACTTTCACCTGTGGCTCCGTTAAAAATGTCGGATTTGGAAAAACCAATAGTGCCACATCTTCTCTACTTTGCCAGGCTGAGTAGCTCATCAGGCGAACTCCTCCCTGAGGGCTGCCCACAAAAATATAAGTTTTGTCGGAATCATCTATTTTGGCAGCAGCCAGACTTACATGCTTATCTATTTCCAAGTTCTTTTTTTGGTCGTCTAAACTCACTACTACAGTATCTGCAATAGCCTCTTCTTCAAGTTGGGCAAGAAAATCAGGATACAAAAGCATCCACTCACTGGCATCACTCCTCAATAAATCCTCTTTTCCGTCTCCATCAAAATCATACAGGAGAACAGAAAGGTTACGATTAAATATACTGCTGCTTATTCCCCCGGCATTTCCTATGACAAGTTCCCATTCAGGTAAACCCTCGCTATTCTGGTTTTGGTAATATTCCAGATTTCCTTCACGTTTGGCTATAAATACGTCCACATCACCATCATTATCAGCATCCGTAAACTCAAGCTGGTCAGCCGGGTGAAAATCAAGAGAAAGTGTTTGTCTCTGCTCAGGCTTAAATACCCATGCCCCCTGACTGCTGGCCTGATTTGCTATCCAGTAGAATGTGGCGGGGGAGGAAAAAGAGCTTTCAGCCCCACTCAAAAGCAAATCTGGCAAACCATCTTTATTAAGATCTTCAAAATAAAGGTGAAGCTGCTGTAATTTCCATTGGCTTAGTCCAAGGTAATCTGAAGTAGTGTATTTATAAGTTGGAACATTTGTCGTTCCTGTGTTTTCATAAAGATAAACACCTGCATAATAGCCGTTTTCATGCATGCTTCCGCGATGGGCAATGAATAAATCCATGTCACCATCAGCATCATAATCTACTAGTGTAGGAGCAGCATTTTCGCCTACATCTATCATTGCCGACTGTAAAAAGTTACGCTGTATTAAATTAAATTCAGGCATTTGCGCTGTACCTGTATTCTCATAAAGCCAACTGGAGTTTCGCATATCGGCAGCCCCTGTGATTTCTCCATTAACATTGGGAGCAATCACTAAATCTCTGACACCATCGTGTGTTACATCCACATGATATGCCGCGGGAAAAGAAATGGATAGCTCTTCCGGTATTTCTTCAGGATAGTTAGTGGAAAAAGATGTAAAGAGTGCGTTTTCTCTTGTACCTACATTTTCTAAAAAGTATAGCTCACCACAACCTTCATCACTACTCAGGATATCCTTATCCCCATCACCGTCTGTATCTATGGCTAATAAGGTTTTTCCTCCTATATGAAGCTGTTTGGCATCTTTGTTATACCGGTTACTAATTGCCTCACAGCTCTGACCTTCAAAGGCAAACTGTCCACAACCGCATTCTCTCATCTGGCCCCAGGCATCATCTATTGCTTCAAATTCTAGCGTACTACTATTGCCATTTTCTACGCTTTGGTTCTGGTAGTATTCCATGTTACCTCTACCGTTCACATTATAAACGACAATATCCAGGTCTCCATCGCCATCAATATCACTAATGGCGGGTATGTCAGATGGGTTGAGCTGAATGGCAATTTCAAAGCCTGAGAAACCGATGGTTGCTAGTGGATCAGCTACTAATTCCCATTCCAGTTGCTCACTATTACTCACATTACGATATACTGTGATACTTCTTTTTCCGGAAGCAGTGAATAAATCCTGCTTGCCATCTCCATCATAATCCACAAAGACTACCCAGCTGCTAATATTTTTTGGAAAGCTCAGGCTATACACAGGAGCGTAAACAAACTGCTGGTTTTGGGAAAGGAAAGGTATAAACTGATCCGAAGTTCTATCAAATATGATTAAGTCTTGCTGACCATCCCGGTTTAGATCAATATTATAATACTGCCCGGAATTTAACCCTCCTGCCCAGGCAAATTTCAGGTTTTCACTCTCATGATTCGCCTGAATATTTTGCTCAATCTCCACAGTCCATTGTGCCTGAGCTGATAATGCAAAGGTTAGAAAAAACAGAATACACAAGCAGTACTGATACACTTTAGCGCTATTACCGATTTGTGAATTTTTGAGTAATGTATATTGCATACATGCCAGCTTACATTACAAATATATAACAGGTATACATTAATGATATTTTACATTACTACTCTAATACTTAGGATAAAGTTTATGTAGCCTATACCATGAAAAAAAGCCGGACAGAAATAACTCCTGCCCGGCCAATGGCTTCACGTAAAATTTTTACTTTATAGCTTAGCTATCTCCTTTCAGAATAGCATTGTATTTTTCTTCATCATTCAATACTTCCAGAGCAGCCTGCAACACTTTATCATCATCAAATGAGGCTTCTATTTTACCATCGCTCAGGTAGTATCGCGATACGATCTCTTCTTCCAGAAGCTCTTTGATCTCATCTTTGAAGTTTTGTAAATCCTGATCTTTGTTGTGCTGCACTTTTTTGCGCAAAGAAGTTATCTGACCTTCAATATCTTGATAATACTTCTCGTCTTTGGCACTTTCAATAAGATCATCTATAGTTTGCTCAACTTCGGTAGTATAGTCATACTCTTTACCTTTGAGCCAAGTCACAAAGTCCTCGTATTCAGCATCACTAAGTTCAAATTTCTTAGCGTCAGTGATTTCAGGATGGGAGTAGTAATATTCTGTTGCGTAATCAAAAAGCAAGCTCTTAGTATATAGACTAATAGAGATGGGAGTTAATCTACCGGGCTTTACTTCAATGTCAGGGTTAATTCCTCCTCCATCATATACTACCCGTCCGTTTTTTGTCTCAAAAGCCGTTTTCAATGAATCTGCAATTTTGCCTACACTTCCGTCATCATTACGGTGGCTATAGTCAATGGCCTGGATACAACGCCCACTAGGGGTGTAGTATTTAGCAGTAGTAACCTTAAGTTGTGAATTATAAGTAAGTGGGCGGGTTGCCTGTACCAAACCTTTTCCAAATGTTCTCTCGCCCACCAGTACACCTCTGTCATAGTCTTGTACTACACCCGAAACAATTTCAGCAGCAGAAGCACTACGGGTGCTGGTAAGCACTGCTACAGGAATTTCTGTATCAACCGGATTATTGATCGCATTGTACGCTTTATTCCAGTCAGTTACTTTTCCCTTAGTACTTACAACTTCTGAGCCTTTGGGGATAAATGCGTTAGATACATTGACTGATTCGCTCAGGAGTCCTCCGGGATTATCTCTCAGGTCAAATACCAGCTTTTCGGCGCCTTCAGATTTAAGTTTCTTGATGGCGTTCTCTACTTCTCTCCCTGCACCAGTAGTAAAATTACTAAGTTTAATATAACCCACTTTGTCGGTAATCATACCGTAGTAGGGTACATTATCTACCGTAATTCTTTCTCGCTTTATTGTAACATTGATATCATCATCTTCTCCATGCCGCTTAACGGTTACAGTAAGATTAGTATTGGCCTGTCCTTTGAGCAGCTTACTAATATCTTCTACTGTTTTATCTTCTACATCTATACCATCTACAGAAAGAATTTCATCTCCAATCTTAAGTCCTCCCTTTTCTGCAGGAAAGCCTTTGTATGGCATCAGCACCATATTCTTTCCGTTACGCTTTCCTATAATCGCACCTATTCCGCCATACTGGCCGGTGGTCATAGTGCGATAATCCTCTATGTCATCTTCAGGAATATAGTTAGTGTAAGGATCAAGCGACTGTAACATTGCATCAATCCCAGTCTTGATAAGCGTATTAGGATTGACTTCATCTACATAATAAGTATTTACCTCTTTGAAGAGAGTAGCGAATATGTCTAAGTTTTTAGCAATCGCAAAATAATTGTCACCCGGACCTCTGAAGGCTAGCGTTCCCACTATAGCGACAGTCATCACAACCAGGGAATATCTTCCCATTTTTTTAGCACTCATGAGCAATGGATTTTCTTGATGGTTTGTCTCTTACTTCTTTAAACGATACAGCGATTCAAGTATTTTAGTTTCAATGCGCTGATATGAGTTTTTATCTCTAGCAATATAAATATAGCCAAGCAAAAAGTGAACATCTCCGGGAGACTTGTAAGTAATTAAGTGTTTATGTTGGCGATAAGCTTCGCGCATTTGTCGCTTTAGTCGGTTACGATCTACTGCTTTCTTGAAGTGCCGGCGGGGTACGGTAAAGAGTACCTGATGATGTTCCAATTCCTCTACAGGAAGGTAAATCAGGCGTATAGGGTAATGGGTATGCGCTTTACCTCGTTTAAATAAATCTGCGATCAGCTTTTTACTGCTAAGCCTTTCATGCCTGGGTAAGGTGTGGCGCAAGCGAGCGAAATTTAGTCAGAAGAGCAGAGCAAAACAGTTAGCTCTGAAAATTGTAATTTAAGCTAAAAAAAGTAATAGTAAGGTTGACAAGAAAAAATAAAGGTGCCAACCCTTGGCTGGCTATAATTTAACCTTTATGCTTTTTCTCGCTAGATACAGAAAGCTTTTTTCTACCTTTTGCTCTTCTTCTAGCTAATACAGACCTTCCATTTGCACTTGCTGACCTTGAGCGAAAGCCGTGCTTGTTGGTTCTTTTTCTACGCGAAGGTTGAAAAGTTCTTTTCATAATTCTTCAATTTTTAGGGGTGCAAATATACTTTCTTTGTTTTTGAATTTCAAACTTTATCAGGCCTAAAAAGTTCATTTACTCTTGTTATTATTTCAAAATCATATCTTTTTAGTTCCCAATCCATGATATTATGCCCAAAATAATATTCTGTATCCACTGGGATTTTATAACTTGCGCCCTCTGAAGATTATTTTAAGAGCATATGAAACTACTAAAGTTTGGAGGATCCTCGGTTGGTTCAGCCGAAAGTATTAAAACTGTAGCAGATATTGTAGCTACCTATCATCGTAATCAGGCAAAATGCGCTGTTGTTGTCTCTGCTATGAGTGGCGTTACTGATAAGCTAATTTTGCTAAGTGAGAAAGCAGCTAATGGTGATGAGAGCTACCTGGATCTGCTCAAAGAACTAGAAAAACATCATTTTGACACCGCCCGCACCCTGATTAATGTGCATGCGCAAAGCAGAGTTTTTGCTTACCTGAAGACGCTTATTAATGAACTGGATGACTTGCTGCATGGCGCGTTTCTGTTGAGGGAGCGCTCTCCTCGTACGCTTGACCTTGTACTTAGCTTTGGCGAGCGCCTTTCTGCCTACCTTATTAGCCAGTATATGAAAGAGCTGGGTATTGATGCACAGTTTCTGGATGCTCGTAAGCTTATTCGTACTGATGCCAACTTCAATGCTGCTAAAGTAGATTTTGAGGCCACCAACCATAATATCTCTGAATATTTTGCTACCAATAAGGCCCTGCAAATCATCACAGGTTTTGTAGCTTCTACTGAAGAAAACGAGACCACCACTATGGGTAGGGGCGGCTCAGATTATACGGCGTCTATTTTTGGAGCAGCATTAAACGCCGAAGAGGTAGAAATATGGACCGATGTGGATGGTGTAATGACAGCAGACCCTCGTCAAGTGAAAAACGCCTTTTCACTAGATGCTATTTCTTATCTGGAAGCTATGGAAATGTCTCACTTCGGTGCGAAAGTCATTTATCCTCCTACTATTCAGCCGCTACTTTCCAGGAATATCCCTCTTAGAATTCGTAATACTTTTCATCGCGAGTTTCCTGGTACCCTGATTAGCCGCAACCCTTATGCTATCTCAAATGCTGCTGCCAATAACGAAAAAATACTGGCTGTAAAGGGTATCTCTTCTATAAAAGATGTGGCTCTGCTCAGCCTACAGGGAAGTGGTATGATCGGTATTCCCGGTATATCTTCTCGTCTTTTTGGTGCATTAGCAAGACGTAAAATTAATATTATTATCATTACGCAAGCTTCTTCCGAGCACTCTATCACTTTTGCAGTGAGCCCGATAGACGCTAAACGAGCGCAGGAAGCTATGGATGAGGAGTTTGCTATTGAGATTGATTCCGGGAAGATTGATAAAGCTATTGTAGAAACACACCTTTCAATTGTAGCTATCATCGGTGAGAATATGCGTCAAACCCCTGGTATTTCAGGTAAATTATTTAGTGCTCTGGGAAGAAACGGTATCAATGTCCGTGCAATCGCACAGGGTTCTTCTGAGATTAATTTGACTGTTGTCATTTCGCAACGTAACCTTTCTAAGGCGCTTAACACTGTCCACGAGGCTTTCTTTTTATCTGAGACCAAGTCACTTAATGTATTTATGGCTGGCCTGGGTCTTATTGGTAGTACATTGCTTAAGCAAATTTCTCAGCAATCAGACTATCTGTATGAGAACCGCTTACTGCGCATCAATTTTATAGGAGTAATCAATAGTCGGAAAATGCTGGTCAATGATAATGGCATTGACCAAACTCATTGGGAAGGTCAACTAGATACAGAAGGTGTGGTCAGCGATATGGGAGTCTTTGTCAGAAAAATCAAAGAGCTCAACTTACCTAATAGTGTTTTTATTGATTGCACCTCTTCTGAAGATGTCATTAAATATTACCAGGAAATTCTTCAGTCGGCTGTTTCTATTATTACCCCTAATAAGCTGGCAAATTCCGGCACTTTCAAATCTTACCTGCAGCTTAAACAAACCGCAATGCGGGCAGGTGTTAAGTTCTTGTACGAAACTAATGTAGGAGCTGGCCTACCCGTAATACGGGTACTACAGGACCTCAAAGATAGTGGCGATAAGATTTTTAAAGTTGAGGGTGTACTCTCGGGCACCCTTTCTTATATCTTTAACTCTTTTCAGGAAGGAAGAAAGTTTAGTGAAGTAGTAAAAGAAGCTCAGGAAAAAGGGTATACCGAGCCTGATCCGCGCGAAGACCTGAATGGTATGGACGTAGCCCGCAAAATCCTGATCCTCTCTCGTGAGGTAGGTCTTTCGCTCGAGCCAGAAGATGTGGACGTGGAAAACATACTACCTCAACAGTGTCTGGAAGCTCCGGATGTAGAATCCTTTTTCAAGTCGCTGGAAGATGTCGATGATAGTATGGAAAGAAGAAGGAAAAACGCTGCAGATGCTGGTTGTAAACTCCGGTTTGTGGCTATCCTTGAAAATAGTAAAGCATCGGTTAAGCTGGAAGAAGTAGGGGAGAATCATCCTTTCTACTCACTATCCGGCAGCGATAACATCATCTCTTATCATACTGCTCGTTATAAAGAGAGACCGCTAGTAGTTAAAGGCCCGGGAGCGGGAGCTGAAGTAACTGCTGCCGGAGTTTTTGCCGAATTATTCAGTATCAGTCACTTTCTTTACCAATAATTTTTCATAAAGCAGATGTCGTGCACGTCTGCTTTTTTCAAACGAAAATAGTATGCATGACGAACATTTTTTCTGTATATTGCGTCTATCACATTGATTACTGAAAACTAGATATATATGGATGCATACATAGTAGGAGGATACCGTACGGCAGTAGGCAAAGCCAAAAAAGGAGGCTTTCGTTTTACCAGACCTGATGATCTGGCTGTAGAAGTGATCCAGCACCTTACTTCCAGCATAGAAGGGCTGGAGCCGGAAATGGTAGATGATATTATTGTTGGCAATGCAGTTCCTGAAGCAGAACAGGGGATGCAAATGGGCCGCTTGATATCACTGATGGCCCTCGGGCGTGATGTTCCGGGGATGATCATCAATCGCTATTGTGGATCAGGAGTAGAAGCTATTAACATTGCTTCCGCTCGTATTCACGCCAGCATGGCTGATTGTATTATTGCTGGAGGTACTGAGTCTATGTCTCTCGTACCTATGATGGGCCATAAGACCGCCCTTAATTTCAAGATTGCTTCCAAACATCCCGAATATTACACAAGCATGGGACTTACTGCTGAGGAAGTAGCTAAAGATTACAAAATTTCCCGGGACGACATGGATGAGTTTGCATATCAATCTCATATGAAAGCCATCAATGCGATCAAGGAAGGACATTTCAAAGATGAGATTGTGCCTATTAATGTTTCTGAAACGTATGTGGGTGAAGATGGAAAGACCAAGAGCAAAGATTTTGTCATTGATACGGATGAGGGTCCAAGAGTAGATACTAGCAGAGAAGCACTTGCTAAGCTTAAGCCAGCTTTTCGTAGTGATGGAAATGTAACCGCTGGCAACTCTTCCCAAACTTCTGATGGGGCTGCCTTTGTACTGGTCATGTCTGAAAAAATGGTCAAACAGCTCAACCTTACTCCTCACGCTCGTATGATGAGTTATACAGTCGCCGGAGTGGATCCACGTATTATGGGTATTGGCCCTATACATGCAATACCCAAAGCGCTAGAAAGAGCAGGTTTAAATCTTGCTGATATTGACCTGATAGAACTTAATGAGGCTTTTGCCGCTCAATCTCTTGCAGTAGTACGCGAGCTTGATATTGACCCTTCTAAACTCAATGTAAATGGTGGTGCGATCGCCTTAGGCCATCCTTTAGGTTGCACCGGTGCTAAATTAAGTATACAACTTATTAATGAGATGCGCCGTCGTAAGCAAAAATATGGTATGGTGACCGCTTGTGTCGGCGGAGGCCAGGGAGTAGCAGGAATCTTTGAATTTTTGAATTAAGTTAGGTTTCAATAGTATTAACAGGCTGCAGTAATTGTGTAGCGGCTTGTTAGTACTATTTTACTTTTCCTCGTGGTTTTCATACCCAAGAACAAAGCCTAACCCTTATGTTGGTATGAACTTAAACAATATATTCAGCCAATATAGGGAAGCATAATCCTGTTTTTAGGTATTGCTTTTTTCATTCCACGAATGCTTGTACTAGAAGTTATCAGCTTTTTAAGGAGCTTAACTATTTTAACTATTCGTCCCTTATCTCATTTGTTGGCAGGCAAGCTTTAAGCATGGGTAAAATTTAAGCGTTGCTCAGGTAAAATGGTAGAGGATATACTCTGAAACTCAGCAAATAAAAAGGAGCACTAAGGCTCCTTATATTTTTTCTTATTTCATATCAACTGTTTTACAATAGTCTTTCGTCTACATTTACCACTTTCAGACTGGTTTTGGCATTAGCCAAGATAAATTGTCTTTCTGGATAAGGGACCTCAAAGAGTTGCTCCATCAGACCTTTCATATGTGCCTCATAAGTTTCCCGATGTTCCTCAGAAATAGGTTCAGAAGGAGGCATTTCAATTTTTAGGGCATCTACCGCTTTTCCATCTTTCCAAACACGATAATCCAGGTGAGGACCAGTTGATATTCCTGTACTGCCTACATATCCGATAATGTCTCCTTGCTTTACATATTTACCAACTCTGATGTCTTTTCCATATTTTGATAGGTGCATATAGCCGGTCGTATAAGTATTGTTGTGACGAATTTTTACATAATTACCTGCTCCACCACTATAATTTGCTTTGGTAATCATGCCATCGCCTACAGCCCTGACGGGGGTACCCCGGGGAGCAGCATAGTCAATGCCATGGTGAGGTCTTCTGATTTTTAATACCGGATGTAATCTGCTATGAGAAAAACGAGAACTGATACGTGAATATTTAAGGGGAGCTTTAAGAAATGCTTTTCTCAAACTGTTCCCTTTTTCATCAAAATAATCTTCCTTACCTCCCTGATCATAGTAAAAAGCATAAAACTCTTCTTCGCCTCTTTCAAATTGTGCGGCTTTGATTCTACCAACGCCTACTCGCTCTCCTTTGATTTGTACTTCTTCATATATCATTTTAAACTTATCGCCTTTCTGCACTTTAAACAGGTCGATCTGCCATGCATATACTTCAGAGAGTTCGTTGACTAGTTCGGTAGGAGCATCGGCATCGCTCAGTGTTTGATATATTGAATAGTCAATTACACCCGCAAATGTTTGGGTTACTGTATCTACTGGATGCTGACCTGTGGAAATGCGGATTGAATCTGATAACTCATATACCACAAAATCTACCCGCGAGGGTTCATATATGAAATAGCGGGCCGTGTTTAATGAATCGTTACTACAGAGCACTGTATAGTTTCTATTTGCTCTGATTTTTCTAACATCAAATACTTCACGTGAGGCTTTGGCTAATTTATCTATCAAACCTAAAGAAACATTGTACTGTGTCAGGATTTGTGATAAAAACTGGTTTGGCTCAACTGTGGCCTCTACCACCTGCAGGCTGTCCACATTTAATCCAAATAACATTTTAGGTTCCGGTGGTGGTATTGCTTCTAATGTGTCATTTTGAAGAGAGTCTATTACTTGTGAAGCTACTTGAGGGCTGGAGTACTCGGGGTGTGAACTGAACAGTTGATAGATAGCGATCACAACTACAATGGGTATTATCAGAGCACTTAGTTTGGTTAGACTGAGGTTACTTTTCAAAATATTTGAATTTTTCTATTGTTTATCTAATAAATACCAAAAAAATTTTGTCTTTGCTAACAAATTTATATTCTAAATACGGATTTTTTATTAAATCTAGTTCATTTCTTCCGGTTTCATTTTACATGTTTTCATACATCTCGTTTTAAGCTATTGTAAGAAGTTGATTCCTTTTTATTTATTATTAGACACATCTGTGAAAATTACAATTTAGCTTTTTGTGGTTTAACTTACAACCATCATAAAAACATTTCTGATTCCTGTTTGCACTTGCATAAAAATTCCAATAAAGGATTTACTTATTATATGAATATCGCTCCGCTATCGATTTCTTTTTTTACTTGTTCTACTGACCTATATCAGGTTTTTTTTAACTTTCCCGTAGTCAAAATGTTTTCAATCCTATAATTTAAACTTCTGAAATTCAACAATATTTGTATAAGCGAATACGCAATTTTACAATTATATATTGTCTTTCTATATTTGTTAGAAATGAAAGTAACTTCTAGGGAGAATGGATAAATACTCGTATATCTCAAATGCCGACGTGGGATACATAGATGAACTTTATAAGTCTTACCAGCAAGACCCCGCCTCGGTAGATGAAAGCTGGCAAAAGTTTTTTGAAGGTTATAATTTTTCTCAGGAACGCTTCAACGGAAAAGGGGGAAGCACAGAATCTACAATTCAGGCTGCTCTTGGAGATGGAGAGATAGACGTAAGAGAAGCAAAAATCTTGAGGCTCATCCGCAACTATCGTAGGAGAGGCCATCTGGAATCAACCACAAACCCCGTACGAAAGCGCCGAGATCGCAAAGCCCAGCTGGGTATTGAAAATTTTGGGCTTACTGAAGAAGATCTGGATGTTGAGTTTGATGCCGGAAAAGACCTTGGCATCGGAAAGGCATCTCTCCGAAAAATTATTGATACACTTCGCAGTGTATATCTGGCTAATGTAGGTTTTGAATATACTTACATTCGCGATAGGGAGATCATGGAGTGGATAAAGCAAAAAGCTGAAAACACTTTCGTTACTTATTCTCCCAGTCAGGATGAAAAAAAACGGGTGCTCAGAAAACTCAATGAAGCAGTTGTATTTGAAAACTTTTTACATACAAAATATCTTGGCCAGAAGCGTTTTTCGCTGGAAGGCGGGGAAACTACGATTCCGGCCCTGGATGGTATCATCAACCATGCTGTAGAGAGTGGGACTGAAGAGGTTATGATCGGTATGGCCCACCGTGGCCGCCTCAATGTACTGGCCAACATCATGGGTAAAACCTATGAGCAGATCTTTAATGAATTTGAAGGTACCGCCGAACCTGAGCTGGCACATGGTGACGGTGACGTGAAATACCATCTTGGTTATTCCAGTGAGATTACCACCGCCAGTGGGAAAAAGGTAAACGTTAAATTGGCACCGAACCCTTCCCACCTTGAGGCTGTAGACCCAGTGGTAGAAGGTTTTATTCGTGCCAAAGCTGACCACCAGTATGGCGACGATTATGATAAAGTTCTTCCTATTTTGCTTCATGGAGATGCTGCACTAGCG
This sequence comes from Catalinimonas alkaloidigena, assembly GCF_029504655.1. NCBI lineage: Bacteria > Pseudomonadati > Bacteroidota > Cytophagia > Cytophagales > Catalimonadaceae > Catalinimonas > Catalinimonas alkaloidigena. The sequence continues at coordinate 7,018,017 of NZ_JAQFIL010000001.1, read as the reverse complement.
GGTCAGGGCATTGTATATGAGGTGGCGCAAATGTCCCAATTGGAAGGCTACCATACTGGAGGAACCATCCACTTTATCATTAATAATCAGGTAGGTTTTACTACCGACTTTGACGATGCCCGTTCTAGTATTTATTCTTCTGACGTAGCTAAGGTTATTGACTCACCTGTGCTTCATGTAAATGGTGATGACCCTGAGGCTGTGCTCTACTGTGTTAAGCTTGCTGTGGAATTTCGCCAGAAATTCCATAAGGATATTTTTATAGATATGGTGTGCTACCGTCGTCATGGCCATAATGAAAGCGATGAACCCAAGTTTACTCAGCCTTCTTTATACAATATCATCTCCAAGCACCCTAACCCTAGAGAAGTCTATAATAAGAGACTTATCGAGCGGGGGGATGTAGATGCTGAACTGGCGCAGACTATGGATAAGGAGTTTAGAGGCCTTCTTCAGGATCGTCTGAACATGGTAAAACAACATCCTCTGCCTTATGAATACCAACCACTTGAACTGGAGTGGAGGGATATGCGTAAATCTAAGGCGGAAGACTTTGATTTATCACCTGAAACGGGTATCTCAGAAGAGGCAATCAAAAAAATAGCCAATGCGCTTACTACGCTGCCTAAGGGATTTAAGCCAATCAAGCAGATTGAAAAGCAGTTCAAGCTTCGCAAGGAAATGTTTTTTAAACAAAAACAATACAACTGGGCTGCCGCTGAGCTTATGGCCTATGGCTCTATCCTTCTGGAAAATAAGATCGTGCGCATAGCGGGCCAGGATACTGAAAGAGGTACCTTCTCTCACCGCCATGCTGTAATTCATGATGCAGAAAGTAATGAGCCTTATACCAATCTTAATCATATTGACGATAATCAGGAGCAGTTTAGAATATACAATTCATTGCTATCTGAATATGGTGCACTTGGCTTTGAGTTTGGCTATGCCATGGCCAACCCCAGCGCATTGGTCATCTGGGAAGCACAGTTTGGTGATTTTGCCAACGGCGCACAGGTAATGATTGATCAGTTTATCACTACTTCAGAAACCAAATGGCGCAGGATGAGTGGGGTAGTGATGTTGCTTCCTCATGGTTATGAGGGGCAGGGACCTGAACACTCCAATGCACGCCCTGAAAGGTTTCTGCAATTGAGCGCTGACTACAATATTATTGTAGCCAACATTACTGAACCTTCTAACTTTTTCCATGCGCTGCGCAGACAACTGGCATGGCCTTTCAGAAAACCTTTGGTGGTAATGTCTCCAAAGTCTTTGCTACGTCACCCTAAGGTAACCTCTCCCGTGGAAGAGTTTACCCAGGGCAGATTCAGAGAAATTATTCCTGATACGATAGCTTCACCTCAAAAATCTGTGAAGAAGGTTCTGCTATGTTCTGGTAAAATCTATTATGACCTGGAAGAGAAAAGGGAAAAAGAAAAACGTAAAGATGTAGCCATCATCAGAATTGAGCAGCTGCACCCCTTCCCGGATAAGCAAGTAACTAAAGAGCTTATGAAGTACAAATCTGCTAAGGTTTATTGGGTACAGGAAGAGCCGGAAAATATGGGTTACTGGGCATACATGCTAAGAACATACCGTCAAGTCAATATGGAAATTATCTCACGTAAGCCGGCAGCTTCTCCCGCCACTGGCTATGGTAAGATGCATGCCAAGGAGCAGGAAGAAATCTTAAACAAAGCGTTTGCGTAAAGAAAAAAAGGTTATCCAACCATAAAATTCATAACCAACTTTATATGAGCTTAGAAATTAAAGTTCCCACCGTCGGCGAATCTATTACTGAGGTTACCATTGCCGAATGGACAAAAAAGGATGGTGACTACGTTGAGATGGACGAAGTCATTGCTGAACTTGAGTCTGACAAAGCTACTTTTGAACTAAACGCCGAGCAGGCTGGCGTACTTCACATCAAAACTGAAGCAGGAGAAACCGTTGAGATAGGGGCTGTTATTTGCGAAATTGATACATCGGCCAGCGAAAACGGCGAGAAAGAAGAGAAGAAATCCGCTGAGCAAGAGGAGGCTTCCGCATCTGACAGCAAAAAAGAAAAAACTGAAAAGCCCGCTGATACTAAAGAGGATAGTCCGCAGGAAGCCCAGAGCCTGGAGATGAAAATCCCTACAGTCGGTGAGTCTATTACCGAAGTTACTATTTCCGAATGGCTCAAAGAGGATGGTGAGCAGGTAGAGATGGATGAAGTCATTGCTGAGATTGAATCTGACAAGGCTACTTTTGAACTTACTGCCGAAGCAGCTGGTACACTAAGGATCAAAGCACAGGCTGGTGAGACTTTGGAGATTGGAGCCCTTGCCTGTGTCATTGAAACCAATGGACAAGGCTCATCTGCGCCTTCTCAAAGTTCTGATACTGCTGACAAAGAAAAGGCTTCTACTACTTCATCTGGTGCTGAGGGAAAAGATAATGGCCGTGAAACCTATGCTACCGGACATGCTTCTCCTGCGGCTTCCAAAATACTGGCTGAAAAAGGAATTGATCCTAAGCAAGTGAAGGGAAGTGGTGTAGATGGTCGTATTACCAAGGAGGATGCTGAAAAAGCAGAAAAGACTTCTCCGGCTCAAAGTAAGCCAACTCAACCTTCCGAAAAAGCTGGCAAAAAAGAAACGGAAGCTCCCAAAACCACCGGTGAGGATGAAGGTCGTCAACAGCGCCGTGAGAAGATGAGCAGTCTTCGCAAAACGATCAGCCGTCGTCTGGTAGCCGCCAAGAACGAAACCGCAATGCTTACTACCTTTAATGAGGTAGATATGAAGCCGGTGATGGACCTGCGTAAGAAGTACAAAGAAGCTTTTAAAGAGAAGTATGAAGTCAATCTTGGCTTTATGTCATTCTTTACCAAAGCTGCCTGCCTGGCTTTGAAAGAGTGGCCAGCAGTCAATGCTTTCATTGATGGAGAAGAGCTTGTGTATAATGACTACTGTGATGTTTCTATTGCGGTATCAAGCCCCAAAGGACTGGTAGTTCCGGTAATTCGTAATGCGGAAGCAATGAGCTTTGACCAGATAGAGAAAGAGGTAGTGAGACTGGCAAAAAAGGCGCGTGACGGAAAACTGAGTATTGACGAAATGACGGGAGGGACATTTACAGTTACCAATGGTGGTATCTTCGGTTCTATGCTTTCTACCCCTATTATCAATCAGCCTCAGTCAGCTATATTAGGGATGCACAATATCGTAGAGCGCCCGGTAGCTATCAATGGGCAAGTGGAAATCCGCCCGATTATGTATGTGGCCTTATCTTATGACCATAGAGTGATCGACGGTCGGGAGTCTGTAAGCTTCTTGTACAGAATCAAAGAGTTGATAGAAGACCCTTCTCGTCTGCTATTAGGCATATAAGGAACTAAAGTAGTACAAATACATCTTTGAGCCGGTGGTGAAAACCACTGGCTTTTTTATTTGTTAGCCAATTGAGAATCAATAATCAGAAGTTATGGTAAAGAAATTTAGCAACTATCCTTTATATGCCAAAAGTATCATCTTTATCTATACCGCCGGGTATCTGGTGATGATGTTTTATCATATTGACGAGGTTTTACAATTAGGTTTTTCTTCACGAGAAATTCCTTCTACAATTAACATATGGTATGATGCCTTAGGTTTTTTTATAGTCCCTTTAGCAGTGATCTTACTTTATGTCCGTCCTGCTATAGGCTTGACTTTTTCACTGGGCGTGATGATGCTTACCTTTATTTTTGACGCGCTCATCCGCTATATCATGTTGGAAGGCCATTATGCTAATTGGTTCTACTACTTTGAAATGGTATTTGCCCTATTCGTACTAACTAGCTATCCGGTTATGCGATTTTTGGTGAAGCCCAAGAAGTCAGATAAACATTTTGCGTAAATAGCTTAAATATTTTTTGGTAAGAAGGGGCTTGTTTTGAGAAAACTATTGTGCTTTTAGCTCAATACCCTAATTTCCCCATCTCTACCTTGTAAATCTTTGTAATCACTGTAACTTTACGCAGTTTAACTGAATCATCTAAACCAATCATTTTTATAACCAATATTCACTTATGGATTTTGATGTAACCGTCATTGGCTCAGGCCCTGGAGGATATGTGGCAGCGATCCGCTGTGCCCAGTTAGGAATGAAAACAGCCATTGTTGAAAAATATGACGCATTAGGAGGCACTTGCCTCAATGTAGGTTGTATTCCCTCAAAAGCACTCTTAGATTCGTCAGAGCACTTTCACAACGCTCAGTCTAACTTCAAGGAACATGGCATTAAGCTGACTAACCTTAAGGTAGACCTGCCTCAGATGATCAAGCGTAAAAGTAGTGTTGTGGAGCAGACTGTAGGTGGCGTATCTTTTCTGATGAAAAAGAACAAAATTACAGTCCATACCGGTGTCGGTTCTTTCAAAGATAAAAATACTATTGTAGTAAAAGGGAAAGACAAAAAGGAAACTGAGTTTACGACCAAAAATGTGATCATCGCTACCGGCTCCAAGCCCTCAACTTTACCTTTCATCAAAATTGATAAGAAAAAAGTTATCACCAGTACCGAAGCTTTAGAGTTAAAGCAGGTGCCCAAGCACATGATCATCATAGGAGGAGGCTACATAGGTCTTGAGCTAGGCTCTGTGTATGCGCGTATTGGTGCCAAGGTAACAGTAGTAGAATACGAAAAACGCATTGCTCCTTTAATTGATATTACCATGTCCAAGGAGTTAATGAAAAGCCTCAAAAAATTGGACTTTGATTTTAAGCTAAGTCACAAAGTTACTTCCGTAGAAAGTAAGGGTAAAGAGGTAATTGTAAAAGCGGAAGACAGTAAGGGTGAAGAGGTAGAGGTAAAAGGTGATATCTGCCTTGTATGTGTAGGTCGTCGTCCTTACACTGAGGGTCTGGGACTAGAAAATGTAGGCCTAGAGGTCAATAAGCAGGGTAAGATAGCGGTAGATGATAACCTTAAAACTAAAGCAGATAATATCTACGCCATTGGTGATGTCATTGATAAAGGGCCTATGCTGGCTCACAAGGCAGAGGAAGAAGGCGTATACGTAGCAGAATCTTTGGCGGGCCAGAAGCCTCATATTAATTACAAACTGATTCCCAGTGTAATTTACACCTGGCCAGAAGTTGCCAGCGTAGGCTATACTGAAGAAGAACTCAAAGCTGATGGCAAAAAGTATAAGTCAGGCAGCTTCCCTTTTAAAGCGCTCGGCCGTGCCCGCGCGAGCATGGACATAGAGGGTACTGTGAAAGTGTTAGCTGATGAAGCTACTGACGAAGTTTTAGGAGTGCATATCATTGGCCCAAGAGCAGCCGATATGATAGCCGAAGCAGTAGTGGCTATGGAGTACCGTGCTTCTGCTGAAGATATTGCCCGTATGTCACATGCTCACCCTACCTTTACAGAAGCGGTGAAGGAAGCATGTCTGGCAGCTACCGAAAATCGAGCCTTACATATGTAAAATTCATATTTCTAATAACATATCTCTCCAAACGCTCTTTAAATAAAAGAGCGTTTCTTTTTTTCAAGAACCAATTTTTTTAAGCTATGAAACCTTTGCTACCACCTGCAATATTCTTTTTTCTGATCACTTTAATATCGAGTGCATGTAATCAAACGGGTGAACAAGCTGATGAAGAGAGTGAAAAAAATCTGATAGAAGATATACTTAGAAGTAGAGAGTCAGCCATCTTGGATAGCGTACTCAGTAATTACGAACACTACCAATTACAAATTCTTTATACACAGATTGATCGTGATGAGAATAACAATCCCACTTTTACCGAATATGCTTATGGTGTCAACCCAAATACTTACTTCTATCCTGCTAGTGCCGTAAAATTCCCCATTGCTGTATTGGCCTTACAAAAACTTAATGAACTGGGAGTTGAAGGTCTAGATAAGTACAGCACTATGCTAACCGACAGTGCTTCAGAAGGACAGACAGCCGTACGTTATGACTCTACCTCAGAAAGTGGCATGCCTTCTATAGCCCACTATATCAAAAAAATATTTGTAGTCAGTGATAATGACGCCTACAATCGCCTGTATGAATTCCTGGGCCAGGATTATATCAATAATGAGCTTCATGAAAAAGGACTGGAAGATTTGCGCATTGTTCACCGGCTTTCAGTTTTCAATACTGCTGACGAGAACAGGACCACCAACCCCCTTACCTTTTATGATAACGCCAAAATCCTCTATCAGCAGGATATGGTCAGTAGCCGTAAAAGCTGGGTAGGAGATGAGCCTATACCTTTGGGAGAAGGTTATATGGAAAATGATTCGCTGATCAAGCGTTCTAAGGACTTTGGACAAAACAATTACATTTCCGTAGCCAATCTCCAAGACGTGTTAAAGACAGTTATCTTCCCAGATGCAGTACCGGAAGAAGAGCGCTTTGACCTGACTGAAGAAGATTATCAGTTTTTGTACCAGTATATGTCGCAGCTCCCGCGGGAAACTACCTACCCGGATTATATAGCAGATACTACTGAGAACTACTACGACAGCTACTCTAAGTTTTTTATATTTGGAGATACGCAAGAGACCATTCCTTCTAATATCCGGATCTTTAATAAGATTGGGATGGCTTATGGTTTCCTAACAGACAATGCTTACATCGTTGATTTTGAGCGTAACATTGAGTTCATGCTGACGGCTGTTATTTATGTCAATGAGAACCAGATATTCAATGACAACGTTTATGAGTATGATGAAGTCGGACTACCCTTTTTGTCCCAACTAGGTAAAGCTATTTTTGAATATGAGCTTGTCCGAGAAAAAGAACATCAACCTAACCTGAGTAAATTTAAAATAACTTATGATAAAGAAGATAATAGCTAGTGCTCTGTACGCATTAGCCTTACTTAATGCCTGCGCGCCCCAAGAGGAACAAAGGGACCAACAGCTTGCTGCGCTAAACGCTACCATAGAAGATATAAAATCAAACTACGCTCCTGATAAAAGAGTGGCATTGTTTGATATTCAGGCTAAGCTAAATGGTGACACTCTTACCTTAAAAGGAGAAACTGACCAGCCTGCTGCCAAACAAGCCCTTCTTAGCCAGCTAGCAGAGCAGGATATACATTTAATTGATAGCATCAATACTTTGCCGGAGGCCTCATTGGGTGAGGATACCCTGGGGGTAGTGTATGTTTCTGTGGCCAACATTCGTTCTCAGCCACGCCACTCCGGTGAGTTAGCCACACAAGCCACTATGGGCATGCCTTTAAAAATCCTGAAGAAAGAAGGAGAATGGCATCTGGTACAAACGCCTGATAAATATATCAGTTGGGTGCAGGGAAGCTTTGTGCCTATGAACCAGACCGAGTATGCAGACTGGCAGGCAAAAGAAAAAGTCATATTTACTGAAATGTATGGCTTTGCCTATGAGCACCCTATTCGGAATGCATCTACAATATCTGACCTTGTGGCCGGTAATGTAATGGAGCTGGTAGACGAGACCCCTTTTAGCTATGAGATACGTCTGCCTGACGGCCGCAATGCCTATGTAAGAAAAAATGAATCCGATCTTTTTGAGGATTGGGTAGCTAAAGCTGAAGCTACCGAAAACACAGTAGTAGAGACTGCCTTTAAGCTTATGGGAGTACCCTATCTTTGGGGAGGGACCTCTTCTAAAGGAGTGGATTGCAGCGGCTTTACAAAAACCATCTATTTCATGAATGGTAAAATCCTGCCACGTGATGCTTCTCAGCAGGTGTATGCAGGAGAACTGATAGATGAAGAAAAAAACTTTGACCAGCTCCGTCCCGGTGATTTACTCTTTTTTGGCTATGCTGCTACTGATAGCACCCGAGAGCGTATTACGCATGTGGGCATGTGGATTGGCGACAATCAGTTTATTCACTCCCCTGGCCTGGAAGCAAGAGTTAAAATCAGCAGCGTAGACCCCGAGTCTGAGTATTATGATGAGTATAATCTCAACCGCTACATTCGTACCAAGCGCATGATTAACAGCCAGCAGGATATTATCGCACTGCGAGATGTGGAGTTATTCTAACATTTTGTTTTTTGAGAAAAAGAAGCTTGCACCAGTCCGTTTCATTGCGGCTGGTGTATCTTTTTATAGCTTTTCCAGTTTAGGCAAAGCATAATAAAAAGCTGCTACATGCATGGTCTGAATCAGTTTTTGCTCAGCCAGGAGTTGCTTTACTTCATCAATTGAATATAATTCTACATCAATTTCTTCTGTCTCGTCCAGAACCTGCTGTGTGGTACGCTTAACTCCGGTAGCCAGGAAAGACACTGAAAAGTTATTATGGTTAGCAGGATTGGGGGAGAGTTTGCATAGCTGCTCAATATGGGCGGCCTCAAAGCCTGTCTCTTCCAGCAGTTCCCGTCTTGCCGCCTCAATAGGATCTTCACCGGGGTCTACGGCACCCCCTGGCAGTTCCAGATCAATAACCCCCAGCGCATGGCGATACTGCTTAATGAGCACTATTTTTTTATCTTCAGTTACCGCCACCACATTGGCCCAATTAGGATATTCCAGTACATAATAAGGCTCTACGATGGTGCCATCTTCCATACGGCACTTATCGGCCCGCACACGCAGCCACTCATCTTGAATCAGGTATTTTTGTTCCAGGGTTTCCCAGACTTGCATATTTTTAGTTTAAAGTTACTGGTTAAAAGTTTTTTGGTTGAAAAGTTACTATTCTGAAACTGTAGATGTTTTGAGCAAAATATCTGATTTGAACTTTGTCAAAGCTATCATAGGGACGTGCAGTTTACAATGCGCAAATTAGCTTTGACAAAGTTTTCACGAAGGTTGTTCCAAGAACTAATTTATTTAAGTCATACCTTCTTTATAGCAGCATAATGCTTATAGAAAAGCGTGATGGTCTCTATGCCTTTCAGGTAATTATAGATACCATAACTTTCGTTGGGTGAGTGGATGGCATCTTCTCCGAGGCCAAAGCCCATCAGCACCGAGTCCAGTTTGAGTTCTTTCTGAAACAGCTCTACAATAGGGATACTGCCTCCCTCACGCGTAAGTACCGGCTCTTTGCCCCAGGCTTCTGTAAAGGCTTTTTTCGCCGCTTCTATTTCTGTAGAATCCGTAGGGATTACAGCGGGCTGCCCGCCATGATGCGAGCTTACTTTTACTTTTACTGACTTAGGCGCGATAGCTTGTAGATGATCTGCAAACAGCTTATCAATTTCTTTGTGATTCTGGTCAGGCACCAGGCGCATAGAGATTTTCGCATAGGCTTTAGAAGGCAACACTGTTTTGGCTCCCTCGGAAATATATCCCCCCCAGATTCCGTTGACATCCAGCGTAGGACGAATGCCAATTCTCTCCAAAGTGGTGTAGCCGTCTTCTCCTTCCAGTTCGTCTACCCCAAGTTCCTTTTTATACTTTTCATCATTATGAGGAGCTTTATTGATTTCTTCACGTTCTTCCTGGCTTAGCTCCACGATTTTGTCATAAAAGCCGGGAATAGTAATGCGGCCTTTTTCGTCCTTCAAAGAGGCAATCATTTCACACAATACATTGATAGGATTAGCTACTGTGCCTCCATACATGCCGGAGTGCAGATCACGGTTAGGGCCGGTTACTTCCACCTGCATATAGCTCATGCCTCTCAAGCCTACTGTAATAGAAGGATTATCATTGTCTATAATGTCAGTATCGGAAATCAGGATCACATCAGCCTTCAGCTTTTCTTTGTTGCTTTTAACAAAATCAGGCAGGTGATCAGAACCCACTTCTTCTTCTCCTTCCAGCATAAATTTTACATTGCAGGGAAGCTGACCGGCTTCCTGCATTACTTCCAGTGCTTTGATATGCATATACATCTGGCCTTTATCGTCGCAGGCGCCTCGGGCATAGATTTTACCATTGCGCACCTGTGGCTCAAAAGGAGGGGTTTCCCAAAGCTCAAGAGGATCGGCAGGCTGTACATCGTAGTGACCATATACCAGCACAGTAGGTAGCTTTTCGTCTACTATTTTTTCCGCGTACACAATCGGATAACCAGGGGTTTCACAGATTTCTACTTTATCTACATTCAGGGCTTCCAGCTTCTGCTTAAGATAGTCAGCGGCCTTCAGTACATCCTCTTTAAATTTTTTATCGGTGCTGACAGAAGGAATTCTCAATAGCTCAAACAGCTCTTCAATAAAGCGGTCTTTGTGGTTTTCTATGTATTCTTTTACCATAATATACAGGCTTAAACGTGTGAAAAATGATATTGTAAAGGTAAAAATTCTCAGCGCAAACTGGCTGCCGGGGTTAGTCTTTCTTCGCCCAGAGATATGTGCGATTTTCATCTCCGTTCAAAAGGCGTACAATATTTTTCTTATGCGTAATGGCCAGTACTACAAACATCAGAAAGCCGAAAAAGATCAGGATAGGCTCATCCGTCTTGAAAGGGGGTACCATCAGTAATAATGGAAAAGCTAAAGTTGCCAGTAATGAGCTTAGTGATACGTATTTGGAAAAAGTTAGGGTTAGGAGAAATACCACGATGCAACTAAGTGCTACCCATGGCTGTAAAGACACTACCATCCCCAGAAGTGTTGCGACTCCTTTACCTCCTTTAAAATTGGTATACAAAGGAAAGACATGTCCAATGACAGCAATTACACCCAACAAAAGCTTGTACTCTACTAGTTGTCCTGAATCAATGGCATGTGTTTTAATCAGAAAGAACGCTAGCATGGTAGCAGTCAGTCCTTTCAGAATGTCTACTAGCATCACGATAGACCCCGCCCTTTTGCCCAACACCCGAAAAGTGTTAGTAGCCCCGGCATTGCCGCTACCATGCTTCCTGACATCTACGCCATGAAAACGGAGCCCGTACCAGACTGCCGTGGGGATAGAACCTAAAAGATATGCAACAATAAGAGAGAGAATGATCCAGATAATATTCATAGTTATTTTATAACCTCAATAAACAGGGTAAAGTTAGAGAGTTAGGTAATATATACAAGTTGGCTGTATAAACTGCAAAAAATAAAGCCAGCAAATGCTGGCCTTAGTGCTATTATACTAAAGTATAATGAAATTAAAAACCATCACGATCGGCTTCTTTTTTCTCTTCTTCTACGTTTTCTTCTGCAATAACCGGCGTAGCAGTATTGAAATTGTATTGCTCATCAATACCCAGATAATCCTTACGGAAGCGGTTGACATACTTTATAGTTTCGGCAATATCGCTTAGGAAGAAAGCATACTCTCCGCCATCTACTTTACCAATTTCAGATTTACTACCGATTACATCACAAAACTCCTCATCGTATGCCCATACAGCCAAGCGATTGTTTTGATAGCTGAAATAATACCAGGAGTCAGGTGTGGCCTGCATAAACAGGTTTACCATCATACCTCCCATCTCCAGTGGCTTAATTTCCAGAAAACCCGTCATGCTACCATTGATGTCCTGTTCTCTTACATTAGAAAGCCCCAAGGGAGAAGTACTGTACCAAGCCTTATGCGCATCTGACCATGCCATATCAACATCTGCAAACACCAATGTTTTTTCTAATTTCCCTGACATGCTCACCAGGGAAGTATAGTTACTGACAGAGCTCTTATCCCAGTCGCGGGCAGCCTGGTCACCGATCATTTCAGCAAGCTTGAAAAGCAGGGTAGTCCGATCGCTGGTAGCAGATTGAGCTCCTGACTTATTTAGTGATTCATTTAAGTCAGCGCCCATAATATCTACTGCCTGTGAAGGCAAATCAATATTGAATGCCATGAAGGCATCCAGCTTAAACTCATTTGTTTCCAGCTTTCCTTCGCCTATTACTGTTGCTTCAAGGCTAAAAGACTCACTTTTGTAGGGCATAAAATCCACCGGCCCTTCAAAGCTAACGGTCTGTTGATTTTCGTTATATGTAAAAACTTCGCCTGATAACGCCCCTCTATTTTCTTTCTTCTGTGACCTGATAATGTATTCATCCTTCTCTTCGTCATAAGAGAGCAGACCTCTTGGATTGAAAAAATCAAAATCGTCGGGTGAGTGTCTGTCCCATACGAAGGTGCTGTAGAGGCTATTATCCTTACTGCTCATATGCAAACCTGCTGTAAGCGGTTCCCCCTCACTTGTCAGGGATTCATTAAAATTAAATTCCAGCTTTTTCTGTCCTGCTTCACTGGCATAAGCTATCCAGGTGTCATAATCCGGTCTACGTTTGAAATCCAGCTTCACTTCTCCATCCAGTTCAAGAGCTTCTTTGGCGGCATGCATACGAACATTACCTCGATAAAACATTCCCGGAGATATGATGATGTTCTGATCAGCCTCCGCTCTACCATTGGCCACAGTATGGTAAAAAACCTGCTTACGATCCTCTACAATATCTTTTTCAAAATTATTCATTTCTATGGAAAAGGTATCAGTAGCAGCAATTAGCTCATAATAGGCCTTTCCTTTAAACTCATTTCTGGAAAGAATATCGATCGTACCATTCGTTAGGCGATGATACTCATTTAGTGTATCAATGACCAAAGTAGCATTTTGAAAAGTCTCAAACTTGGCATTTTCAAGCACCTGTAGCTGGTTATTTTCAGGAATCACTTTAGCATCCGCGGTTGTGATGTAAGGCACGCCAAAAATATCTAACTGTAGCAATGGAATGCGGTAGATAGCTTCTTCCGCATTAAACCAGAGCGAGTCAAGGTCTTTACGCGTAGCATAAAAATAAGAGTTCTCTATATCTATATCTTCTGGCTTACTCATTTTTACCGTCTCTTCTTCCAGGTTCCAGACTGCGTTGGTAATTGAGGTTTTAAATTGTGCATAAGGAAACGCTATGGCAGCCTCACCCTCTTCCTCAGGGCTGATGTTGGCAATGTTTTGCTCAAGGTCAAAATCCAGAAATACATCATTCCCCGCCAAAGCAGGCTTTTCCGGATTATCTGACTTAATTTCAAATGTGGCATTTCTTGCGTCAAAGCGCGTTTGCTCAAAAGTCATCTCCTCTGATGAAGCCTCTGACCCCCTTGTAAAAAGCCTCCCTTTACCCAGTAATCCTATTTTTTCTGACAGTATTACTGACCCATCCAGCGAAGCTGTTTGGTGATAAATATCAAAAGGTTCAGCATTGTTTGAGATATACATACTATCTACCCCGGGCAGCCAGAGCATGTTGTAGTCTTCTACATATGCCTGCGGAAAAGTAGTTGTACCCAAAGCCCCTTCTTTTATATCAGCTGCAGTACCTACCGTAGTAACAGAATCTATATAAAAAATAAACTCTTCTGACTCCAGGGTAGTAGTAAGAAAGTCAATCGTGCCCCTTCCTCTTAACCCCTGCCCATCTAACCGTAACTCATTCTTGTAAGTAGCCGATCCATTGTACAGGTTATAGCCCTGAGTAGCCACCTTATGTTCAAAGCCCATAGAATTATCCGGCATCACCACTAATGTTTCCTCTATAGGTGGTAAAATATCGCTATACAGTGTTCCTTCAAAACCAATGGAAGAAGGGTCAGCATTACTCAAACTATCAATGGCAAAAGGAGGGATAACAAAATATATAGAGCGGTCATAGGCTCCATTCAAAATGGTTTCTTTATCAAAATATACAATGGCTCCGTTTTCAGCATTAAATTTAGGATAATCCGGCAGTGACTTTCTTGCCGATTTATTTTTAGGATCATTGATATAAAGTGTGCCTGAGGTCTGTTTGAAGCCTTCTCCCATTTGATCCGCAAAACTTTGCTCCTGATCGGATTTAGCCGCATTCTGCAGGGAGTTATTTATTTTGGTACGTTCGCCCTTTTCGTTGGGTATAAAAAAGCTAATAGAATCAATTTTAGGAAGATTCACCTTAAAACTATCATAGCTAAAAGTGAAGCCTTCTCCTACAAACTCAACGTTTCCGGATTGTAGCTTTCCGTTAAAGCGGAAGTCACGCTCTCCCAGCATTGTTACTTCATTATTTCTGGGTTCAATTGCTACATCCAGATCTTCACTAATGTTGAATTTTTTAATTCCCCTCATGACCAGCTCCTTACCATCAAGTATGATAGTAGCATTGGGGCCATCCTCTTCAAAAGAAGGCATCATCAGATTGTCATAATCAACTCTCCTGGCTTTGGCCAATGTATAATGAATACCTTTCTTTTTGAGAGTTACCAATCCTGAGGCCGGCTCATAGTCAATATAGCCTCTGGTCATCAGGTCAAGCATGGCTGCCCTAATCGTCTTTTCGTTCTGTCGCGTATCTCTGGCCAAGTCGTAAACGTAAAAGCTCAGCGTATTATTTTTTCTACCATAACCAACTGCCATGATTAAAGGGTGAAAACCATACATCTGTCCTAACGCATCAAAAGCTTCCTCATTGAAATACTCATACGACTCAAATACCACCGGTACTTTGTCTCGGGCCGTTAGTGTAGAAATATTCAGGCTATCCGTACGCAAATCCCAACGCATGATATCTGCCTGTATATCCATCTTTAAAAAGGTAGCCATAAAAGGGGTATGCTTATAGCGGCCACTATTAGAAAGAATTGTAAGCAGGGATGAGTCCATCGCATACTTAAACTCCACTGCCGGATGATAAATAGAATCCGATCGCTGATAAATGGTAATTGTTGACTTAGGGCTGGTGAGTAGCGAATCACTGACATTAAACCGTCTTGAGATCGCCCGAATTTTTTTCTTCCCTCCTTCATGTATCTCAACTATAGCTTCCCCTTCCATCAAAGAAGCACTGGTAACCTTACTTCCCAGCATAGAGAAGCCCCCTCTATAGGATACTACATTATTATTGACGGACTTTTCGTTATAGATATCAATCTCTATGTCGCTCTTGTATGACATAAAGCGTGGGTATCTGGCAGTTTCATAACTGGAATGTTTCTGGCTGGCAAATTGAAAAGCTCCTTTTACGGGTTCTTTCACTTTACCCTTGTGGGTCATATGGCCATTTTCTGCATTGAGGCGGGGCACTCGTGTATTAAAGTTATACTTCTCAAAAGTATAATAAACTGAATCTGAGCTTAAGCCTGCTGTCACCCAGTCAAACCTTCCACCTTCACCTACCAAAATATGTTTATGAAGCATCAGCTCTCCATTCGTCTGAGAGAGGTTAGCAGAGTCAAAAGTAGTAGTAAATGTAAGGTCCATATTATCCAGATGCATAATTGGCCCTTGCAGTTCAGGCTGAATTGTTTCTTCAACGATATAATCTGTAATCTGAAGCGATTCTTGCTCAGTGGCAGCAGTGGAAGCTTCCTCATCATTAGTTTCTTCATCCCAGCCCCAGCCATCGTTCCATTCAGAATCTTCTTCCGCACTTTCCCACTCATCACTACTCTCGGGATCACCCCAGATGCCCTCGCCCCATCCATCATCTTCACTCCCACCGGATGCGCCCTCGTTTTCTACTTCAGAAGTGAAATCTGCTTCAGGCACATAAGTATCCCGGGGAGGGGCAACAAAGCTAAATGAATACTTACCGTTTCGGGCATATAGCTGATTGTAGTTGGCATAGTATATAGCCTCTCGCTGAAAAAAATCCCTCAGTGTAGCAACAGTGTACCCAAACTCTTGACGATTGTAGTGCTTGGTAGTTTGCAAAAGCATGGAGAGTAGTTCATTCAGATTTTGCTGGGAAAGTTGAGCAGAATCTACTGCTACATTAATGGCTGCATAGTAATTGACATAAAAGGGTGTGAGTTGAAAGTTTTTCGCCAGCATCTGAGCTGAAGTAGCCATGATCGTATCACGCTGACTAGCAGAAAGCTCCTGCCATAGCCCGGCAAACTGATCCCCTATCTTGATCGCTGTACTATCGTTGGTTTTAGTAAGTAGTTTTTTTACATCGTCTCCATACACCTCTACGCTATCAGTAAGCTGATAGCGTTGGGCACAGACGATCTGTGCAATAAGCAGTAGTGTGCTGACGATAGAAAATACCTTCATACGCTTGCCTTTATTCATCACCTATTATAAGTGCTTAACGTTTTTAGCTCAAAAAAATTAGCTAAGAGCAAAAATATATCCAGTAAAATTATGCTTTACCCAAAGAATTGTAAGGTTTAGGGGCATTTAGAAGGGTAGGGGCAAGTTTCTGAAGGGACGAGTATTGCTTAAAAACTAAGTTTCAGGGCTACCCAGTCATTTCTTTCTTTTAGACCTTTTACTTTTAAACCACTTGCGCTTGCTTTTTCTTCAATCTGAGAAGCATCATAGTGGTAAAAACCACTTAGCAGTAATATGCCATTATCTTTTAGGCGGGTTGCATATAGGTCCATCTCATCCAGCAACACATTACGGTTGATATTGGCCAGAATAATATCAAACTTTTCTTTTTTATCAATCTCTTCTACCGTTCCTAAGAACATCTTGATTTCGGGACAGTGGTTGATCTCAAAGTTTTCACGCGTATTATCTACTGCCCACTCATTGTTATCAAAAGCCACAATTTCATCTGCACCTTTCAGATGTGCCATAATAGCAAGGATACCGGTTCCACAACCGGCATCCATCACTTTTTTCTGCTTGTGATCTATTTCCAACTGCCAGCTCAGCATCAGGTAAGTCGTCGCATGATGCCCGGTACCGAATGACATTTTAGGGTTAATCACTATTTCATAGGGAAAATTTTGCTCGGGCTTATGAAAGTCCGCCCTCACCAGACACTTGTCTTCCACTACTATCTGCTCAAAATTACTTTCCCACTCTACATTCCAGTTTTTTTCTTCTACTGTACTGACATTAAAAGTGGTAGTTCCTAATGCCTGATACCTGTCTAAAATTCCTTGCAGTTTATGTTCGTCATACTCTTTTTCCAGGATATAGGCTTCAAAGCCTTCATCCTGCTCCCAGAATGAGTCATAGCCTTGGTCGGACAACTCTGCGATTAATATCTCTGTGAGCGTCTCATTACACTGAAACTGCAAAGACAGATAAGCTTTCTTTTCCATTCACTAAAATGACTTAGCAATATCTATAAAATCTCTTGATTTAAGGGAAGCTCCACCGATTAGCCCTCCATCTACATCTTCTCCGGCAAATATTTCCTGCGCGTTTGCAGGTTTTACACTTCCCCCGTAAAGAATAGATATTTCAGCGGCAACATTATCTCCGTACTTTTCTGCCAGTTGCTTACGTATGACAGCATGCATCTCCTGAGCCTGCTCCGCACTAGCTGTTTTTCCGGTGCCAATCGCCCAGATGGGCTCATAAGCGATGACTATTTTACTTATTTCCTCTTTTGAAAGGTGAAAGAGGCTTTCGTTGATTTGCTTTTGTACATAAGCGTTTTGAGCTTCTCTCTCCCGTATTTCCAAAGGTTCTCCACAGCAGAATATAGGGGTCAAATCTGCTTTAAGAGCCATATCTAGTTTTTTTGCCAATAGCTCATTGCTCTCTTCAAAATACTCTCTTCTTTCACTGTGGCCCAGTATCACATACTGTACTCCTACTGACTTCAGCATGCTTACTGAGGTTTCGCCAGTATATGCACCGGACTCATGCTCACTACAGTTTTGCGCTCCTAATCCTATGTTTGAGCCTTTGAGCATGGCATGCAATGCATTCAGGTGTATAAAAGGAGGACACATAATGAGCTGTACATCTCCGGGAAGTTCATCTTCAGCCATATGCTTCACTTCTGAGGCAAGGGCCTGACCTTCTTCCAGGGTTTTGTTCATTTTCCAGTTACCGGCTACTATTTGTTTTCTCATGACAATTGGTTTAGATCAAAAAATCAATATTATTTTTTGTGCTGTAAAGTTAAAAGAATAGTATCACAGATGTTTAGAATACTACATTCATTTTTAATAAGCTTCTTAAATTTGTGTCCTTAACTGTAAATTTATGAGAATAGATATTATTACCTGTTTGCCTTCCCTGCTAGAAAGTCCCTTCTCTCATTCTATCCTGAAACGTGCCCAGGACAAAGGACTGGTAGAAGTTATCGTGCATGATCTGCGTGATTATGCCGTTAATAAACATAAGCAGGTAGACGACTATGCATATGGAGGTGGGGCAGGTATGGTGCTGATGATAGAACCCATTGTTAGCTGCATTGAACAATTACAGGCTAAGCGAAATTATGATGAGATCATTTATATGAGCCCTGACGGAGAACGTTTGGAGCAGCCGCTCGCCAATCAGCTTTCTCTCAAAAAAAACCTGATTTTACTTTGTGGCCATTATAAAGGGGTGGATGAGAGAGTGCGAGAGCATTATGTAACCCGCGAAATCAGCATCGGAGATTATGTGCTCTCTGGCGGTGAACTTGCTGCTGCAGTGCTGGCTGACTCTATTATACGGCTGCTTCCCGGGGTGCTTTCAGATGAGACTTCGGCGCTTTCTGACTCTTTCCAGGATAAATTGATTGCCCCTCCTGTTTTTACTCGTCCTGCTGACTACAAAGGGATGAAAGTACCTGATGTACTACTCTCCGGTAATGATCAATTGATTCATGACTGGCGGCACGAGCAGTCGGTAAAAAGAACAAAAGAGCGACGGCCAGGACTACTGGATGATTAATTGAGAGAGAAGTTCTTCAAAAACCGGCTTAGCTTATCATATTTTTCTATAAGCTGAGAGGCAGTATCTCTTTTAAGAAGGTAGTGTCTGTAGGTAAGAATCAGTTGCTGAAAATTCCTTCTTTCTGCCAATCGGGCCAATACTATTCCTTTTAGGCAGCGATTGAACGCATTATATGCATACTTCAGCTTTTGATCGGGATACTCATTGAATAGCTGATCCAGGTGATTTACATCATTATACTTCTCTAAAAAAGCGAAGCCTTTTGTTTGCATGAATCCAATAATCCGTAAAGCAGCCTCCTTGATATCATCTTCATGTTTTATTTCAAAACGCAGATGTGGTTGAGCGATCAACTCACCCATCTTTACCACCAAAGTGTTACTATGCTCCTGGTAATCAGATAAACCCATAGTAAACTGATATGCTAATTGTTCAACCAGATCTAACCTTATACCCAGTTTGATGTCAAGCAGGCCTGGCTTGGAGCCATTCACATTGATTAATACATTATCAAAACCAATTTTTCTCTGTTTGCGAAACTGATGATAATGTGCTAACCATTGATATTCTCTATTCCTAAAAAAGGGCTCTAATTCTTTAATAATGAGCTTTTCTGTTTGGCTCTTCATTTTTAAGTGATATTTAAAGACATATTTCTTTTATTATTTATTAAAAAAGTATAATTTTAGCTAAATAAATTAAAATGTTACACACGGTATGTTTATTGCTGTTTGTAACAAAAAACGAAGGCTTGTCGTTTATCAACAGGACTTTACAATTAGTATTTTGTAAAATTTTGCTAAGCTTAGTTGCATAGATCATCTCTTCAAATACTGAAGAGATAGTTTTTTGGAGCTGATGCTTTAAATATTCTGAAGATTATTACCTCGTAAGGGAACACTTGTAGAGGTATACTAAATCTTAAAATAGAGTATAGTGATAAAAGCAAAAAATTATATATCATACGTATCTCACACCCGATTGCTCCTAACTTTTCTTTTCCTGTTCGTTTTTTCATGCAGTGAGGAGAAGAGCGGCCAGGACCATTACGAGCATCAGGCCAAGGCACTTGAGCCAGTTGAATTTGACCTGGATCAGATCCGTGAGCGAGGTAGTCTGGTTGCTATTTTGAATAATAGCTCTACTGGCTATTTTATTTATCGTGGGCAGCCCATGGGTTATGAGTACGAATTACTTACCCGATTAGCCTCTGAGCTTGGGCTTCGGCTTCAAATTAAGCTTACCAGCGATATTGATGAGGCTGTGCAGATGCTTAATGAAGGCGAGGGAGATATCATTGCATTTAACATGGCTGTAACAAGCGGTCGCCAGGAGCAGGTTGCTTTTACTGAGCATCATAATGAAGTGAAGCAGGTACTGGTACAGCGTAAGCCAGAAAACTGGCTCGCGATGAAGCGCCATGAGATTGACGATATTCTGATCAGAAACCCTCTGGATATTGATGGAAAAACCATACACGTTCAGAGAAACTCCGCATTTGTTACCCGCCTGGAAAACCTTTCTGAAGAGATCGGTGGTAAGATAGAGATTGTTCAGGCAGAAGTAGGTCAGGACACCGAGGGTCTGATCCAGAAAGTAGCAGAAGGAGAGATTGACTATACTGTAGCCGATGAAGATGTTGCTATGGTAAATGCTACTTATTATTCCAATATAGATGTAAGCACACCCATTAGCTTTCCTCAAAAAATCGCCTGGGCTACCCGCAGTAACGCTACCCAACTGCTTAATACAGTAAACAACTGGATCATGCAGATGAAGAAGCAAACAGACTACTATGTGATTTACAATAAGTATTATAAAAGTCCCAAAGCATCTCTACGTAGGGTAAAAAGTTCATATTCTTCACTGAGCAGCGATAAGATTTCACCCTTTGATGATATTTTCAAACAAGCTGCCGATAGTCTGGGGTGGGACTGGCGTTTGCTGGCTGCGCAGGCCTTTCAGGAATCTAAGTTTGATATCACTGCTGAATCCTGGGCTGGTGCTATCGGGCTGATGCAGTTACTTCCTGAAACCGGTGAGCTTTATGGCATATCAGATATGCATGACCCTTTACAGAGCCTTCAGGCTGGTACCGCCTATCTGAGCTGGCTGGATGATATTTGGACCAAATATATTCCTGACAGCGATGAGAGAATTAAATTCGTGCTGGCTTCTTATAATGCCGGTCAAGGGCATGTGCTTGATGCAAGGAGGTTGGCGCAGAAGTTTGGCAAAAATCCCTCCAACTGGGACGATGTTGCTTATTTCTTAGAAAGAAAGTCTGAGCCTGAGTTTTATAATGATCCGGTGGTAGAATCCGGCTACTGCCGCGGCAGCGAGCCGGTAAACTATGTAGAGGATATCATGAGCCGTTATGAGCGCTACAAGCAGCTGGTTAATCCTGAAGTGATCATGGCCTCCGCCGAAGCTTCTATCTAGATATCAGGAATTTGTTCCGTTGCTATCTTGGCTGACAGTAAGCTGAGGGGTATTCCTCCTCCGGGATGTACACTGCCTCCGCAGAAAAACAGATTTTTATACTTCCGGCTAAAATTGGCGTGCCGCAAAAATGCGGCATATTTATTATTAGAGCTGTTGCCATACAATGCTCCCATAGAAGATGATGTCCTTGCTTCTATCAGCCGGGGGTCCAGAATACTTTCACATTGGATGAGCGCCGCGACATCCCTATTCAGCATTCTGCTCAACTTTTTTACGATATTTTCACGCGACTGCTGAATGATTTGATCCCAGTCCTGTCCAGAGTTATTAGGTACATTGATCATAGTAAACCAGTTTTCACAGCCTTCCGGCGCATCGTCTTTCCTGTATTTGGAAGTAATATTGATATATACAGTAGGGTCTTCAGATACGCCTCCCTTTTTGAAAATATACTCAAACTCCTGCTGATAATTCTGGCTGAAAAAAATGTTGTGCAGATCCAGCTCTTCAAAATGCCGGGCTATTCCCCAATAAAAAATAAGCGCTGAACTAGACTTTGGCTGATTAAGCAAACGCTTAGGTTGGGGCTGATCATGTAATAACTTCCTGTAAGTATTTACAATATCCATATTGCTGACCAGCAAATCAAAAGGCATCTTTTCGCTATTTACGGTCAGCCCATTTGCTTTATTCCCATCCAGATGAATCTTTTCTGCTTTGGCGTTGAAGTGAAAGTTTACTCCCAAAGATTTAGCCAGTTCAAACAAACTTATCGTGATGGAGTGCATGCCTTCTACTGGAAAATAGGCTCCAATGTTAAATTCCAGATGGGGAATGATATTAAGCGTAGCGGGGGTCTGGTAGGGGTCGGAGCCATTATAGGTAGCATAGCGATTAAATAATTGCACTAAACGGAAATCACTAAAAAAACTTTCATTAGCCTCGTTCATACTACGGAAAAAATCCAGGCGGTGAAGCTGGGTATAGGCCTTAAGTGCCTGAGGATTGGTAAATGTTTGCCAGCGATGCAAAGACTTTTTCATGAATAGATCAGAAAGAAGATCGTAAAGTCTCTGGCTGTTTTTTAGTGCCTTATCAATTTTTCCTTTTGCCTCACCTGTTTTCTGGTAAATCTCTTCGGCAAATTTTTTTCGGTCTGCATAAGCCTTCAGCTTAGTACCATCTTCATAAAAATAATGGCAAGACACCGGCAGTTGAATGTATTGAAAATGATCTGCTGCATTCCTGCCCGATAGCGTAAAAAGCTCATCTACAAATTCCGGAAGTGTAAACAGTGAAGGTCCTGCATCAAAGCGGTAGCCACCCTGACGAATTTCTGTAAGCTTACCGCCGGGGTAAGCATTAGCCTCAAATACATGAACATCATACCCCTTATTAGCCAGGCGAATGGAAGCAGCAATACCAGCAATGCCTGCTCCAATAATACCTGCTGTGGGACGTTTAGCCATTCCTTACTCCTGTCTTCTTTTTCCTGGTAAGCAGATGAAAAGCTAAAGCGAGAATTCCTATAAGTAGCCCACCTGCTTCACGGGTTTGCTCTATGTACATTTTTTCTGCATCCATACGGTTCATCAGGTTTTCTCCGCTAGTTAAAAACTCAAACACACTGGGCAGTAAGTAGATAAAATAGACTACAAAAATTGCTAAACCGGGAAGTATCAATGCCATATTGTATTTCCCGAATATTGCCATGCCTGAGATAACTCCCAGATAAATATACAACACAATCCAGCTTAGACTGTCAGGGTCGTTAAGCTGAAAAAATGCGAACAATGCAAAAAGTATGGTTAATACGATATTAATAATTTTCATGTAAACAGGAACGTATAGTTCAGCGAATCAATAAATGAAGAAAAAAGGGACTGCAAAATGATGTATGTCATTTAACAGGCCCTAAATAAATATTTATTAAGATAGTTTTCCTCCTACTTTTTCAAGAAGTTTCTTGGTAGCCATGATGCCTTCTTTGTCACTGAGTTCACTTCCTCCGTACTCAATACCTACATATCCGGTGTAACCAGCATCTTTCACAATCTGCATCATGCGGCTAAAATCTATTTCCTTACAATTTCCCTCCTTGTCAAAGTTATAGGACTTGGCACTTACCCCTTTAGCATAAGGCATAAGTTCTTCTACGCCTTTATATTTATCATAGGTTTCCGACTGGTTTATCCTAAAATTGCCAAAATCGGGCAAAGTACCACAGCGAGGATGGCTTACGCCCTTCATCACCTCTACCAGCCAGCTGCCTATGGATGAGTATCCACCATGATTTTCCACAATTACATTGATATCATGCTTGTCGGCAAACTCCGTTAATCTTCCCAAGCCATCAATAGCAGCATCTTTTACCTCGTCCGCAGTACCTTGTCCGGCAGCATTCACCCTGATGGAGTGGCAGCCCAATTCCCTGGCTGCTTCTACCCACTTATGATGGTTTTCTACCGCCTGTGCTCTTTCTTTATCATCAGGAGTACCCAGATTACCTTCCCGATCTACCATGATCAGTACGCTAGTTACGCCATGATCATCCGCTCTCTTTTTAAGTTCACGTATATACGCATCGTCTGCTTTGTCGGAGAAAAGCTGGCTGACGTACTCTATGGCATCAATATCATAGTCCTGTTTAGCAATTTTGGCAAAGTTCAGTGGATCCAGCTCTCCGCTTCGGAAGCCTTTATGCATTGACCACTGGGCCAGAGAAATATCAAAAAACATATTTTCTGAAAGCAGGCTTGCCTTGCTTAAAAAGGGCAGCATACTTAATCCGGCAGTAGCCTTAGCACTGGCTGATAAAAATGAACGTCTGTTAATACATTTATTCAGTTCTTTCATAGGTTGTATAAATAAAAAAGGCATACCTGTGAATAGGTATGCCAAGGTTAAATTTATTGATCCAGCTTTCTTAGCCAGATATTACGGAAGCTCACTGTATTACCATGATCCTGCAAAGCGATAGGCCCATCGCCATGATAGATAATCTTAGGAGGGCCAATATATGCAGTGGTTCCTTGAATTTTGGTAGCATTCTGTACAACTATACCATTGTGCAATACCGTTACCTGCGCCTTCTCCAGCAAAGCCCCATTTTTTTCATCAAAGCGGGGTGCAGTGTAAATGATATCGTATACTTCCCATTCATCTACCGGGCGCATTGCAT
Source organism: Catalinimonas alkaloidigena (assembly GCF_029504655.1). Taxonomy (NCBI): domain Bacteria; kingdom Pseudomonadati; phylum Bacteroidota; class Cytophagia; order Cytophagales; family Catalimonadaceae; genus Catalinimonas; species Catalinimonas alkaloidigena. Next base: position 6,993,906 of record NZ_JAQFIL010000001.1, on the reverse strand, counting down.
TGACCAGGGGAGGTGACTGCTTGTATATACTGCCTGCCTGACCATTGTAGTAAGTGCGGTTATCATAAGAATCCAACACCTGAACTTCATATAAGCCCTGAAGAAAGATTCCACTGTTCCCGCGTCCTTGACCTTCACCACTTACCTCCTGTGGAGAACGCCACTCTATGTGCAGCTGAAAGTCGCCAAAATTTTCTTTGGTTTGAATACCACCGGTGCCGGGTTCTACTGTGAAATATCCATCCTCTACTTTCCAGGGGGCAGCACTACCATCTTTCTGACTTTTCCAGGCTGATAAATCTGATCCATCAAAAAGTACAATCGCGTCTGATGGGGGTTCTGTGCCCTGACCGGGAGTTACTTTCGGACGTTCGGGATCCCAGAATTCGGTGTCTTCAGGTTTCCAGTCTTCTTTAATGATTTCCTGCGCTATGCTGAAGTGAGCGCAAAAGATACTAAGCAAAAAAACCGTCAAACCGTTTTTTAAAGTTGTTGCCTTAAACATATTAATCGGTTGTGTTTATAAAAATTGTTAGAAAAACTACGAAAATTTTGATTGATTATTTTATGAATAACCTTTCTCTTTTGCTATAAATATGCGGGTGATTATATTTATCCATTGCGTCATTCACATTAGTATTTCTTTAGAAATTACTGGCCTATATTCTCTTCTCCAAAAACGCTCTTGCAGCAAGCTCAGAAGCCTTAAAAAGTGGTTTCGCTGTAGCTATTGTGTCACAAATTTATAACTTTGTGGATAACGCCCTATTTTTTAATAAGTTAATTTTCTCACCGAATTAAGTGACTGTTTTATTACAAATTTTATAACCTTACTATGGCTACAGTAAACAGAAAACTCAGAATGGGTATGGTTGGAGGGGGCATAGGCGCCTTTATTGGTGGTGTACACCGCATTGCTGCTGCAATGGACGGACAGATAGAATTGGTATGTGGAGCGTTCAGCAGCAAGCCCGAAAAATCCAAAGCTTCGGGCAAGGAACTTTTCTTACCACCTGAGAGAGTTTATGGCAGCTTTGAAGAAATGATACAGAAGGAGAAAGCGCTGCCTGAAGGCGAACGCATGGATTTTATTTCTATTGTTACTCCTAATCATATGCATGTGCCTCCCGCAAAGATGGCGCTTGAAAACGGTTTCGCTGTCATCTGTGACAAACCTCTGGCTTTTAACCTGGTAGAAGCCAAAGAACTGAAAGAAGTAGTAGAAAAAACAGGTTTGACCTTTGCCCTTACCCATAATTATACCGGTTACCCTATGGTGAAACAGGGTAGAGATATGATCAAAGACGGTATGTTAGGTAAGATCAGAAAAGTAGTGGTAGAATATCCGCAGGGCTGGCTTTCCAGAATTGTTGAGCATGGAGAAAATAAACAGGCAGCATGGAGGGTAGACCCAAAACAGGCTGGCGTTAGTAGCGCTATGGGTGATATCGGAACGCATGCTGAGAACCTGGCTGAATTCATGACCGGTCTACAGATTACCGAGCTTTGTGCAGATCTAACCGCTTTTGGTGAAGGACGAGAACTGGATACGGATGGTAATATTCTACTCCGCTTTGACAACGGTGCCCGTGGTGTACTACATGCCAGTCAGATTGCTGCTGGTGAAGAAAACAACCTGAAAATATTTGTGTATGGCGAAAAAGGCGGATTAGAATGGCGTCAGATGGAGCCAAACTCTCTTATTATTCGCTGGCTGGACCAGCCTATTCAGATTTATCGTCCTGGTGTCGACCGTACTTATCTGAGAGAGAGCGCCATGGCCCATACACGTATTCCTGCTGGCCACCCTGAAGGTTATCTGGAAGCTTTTGCTAATATTTACCGCAACTTCGCCATGACATTGCGGGCCCGTATGGAAGGTAGAGAACCTGATCCTCAGCATCTTGATTTTCCTACCATTGACGACGGCATAAGAGGCATGGCGTTTATCGAGAATGCGGTAGCTTCAGGTAAGAGTACCGAAAAGTGGTATAAGTTTACCATCTGAGCTGAAAAGCCTGATGACAATCTTATTAAGCCGTTTGCCAGCAATCATTTCTAAGCCATGTTTTTCATGGCTTTTTTTTTGCCTTACCTTCCTTTATTCAGGCCTGCTACGGATACGCAAACAAGAAACAGAAAAATATATTATTTTTTTCCAACCCGAGGTAGGGTATCCTGTGCCTTAGCTGTATTAGTATCAAATGAGATAATGATTAACAGCTATGAAAACGAAAAACCTATTGTATAATATCATACCCGCTCTTTTCCTTCTGGTGTCTGCGAACAGTTGCTATATCGATTTTGATAATGACGATTTTGGCCCTGCTATCAAAGGTTCAGGAAATGTAGTTATTGAGGAGCGAGCCCTATCTGAATTTGACCGCATCATATTAGAAGGTTCAATGGACCTTGTTATCCGACAAGATGATGAACAGCTTCTTGAAATTGAAGCCGATGATAATATTGTGCCTGTTATCACTACCACTGTGCGGGGTGGCGAGCTCAAAATTAAAAATACCAGATCTTATCGCAGCCGTAACAATGTGAAAATCTATATTAGCATCAGGGACTTAGAAGAGCTCAAGCTACGTGGCTCAGGGGATGTGTATGGAGAAAATATATTTACCGGGGATAGGCTTAACCTAGAAATCTCAGGCTCTGGTAACATGGATATGGAAGTATATTACGATAGACTTTTCTCTGAAATCAATGGCTCGGGAAATTTTAGTCTGTACGGTGAAGCCCTGAAGCAGGAAGTACGCATTAATGGCTCCGGAGATTATCGCGCTGCCGATCTGCTCTCTGAGGAAACTGACATCAATATCTCAGGAAGTGGCAATGGCACTGTAAATGTGAGTGATTTTCTGCGGGCTGAGATTCGTGGTAGTGGTGATATCATTTACTATGGTGATCCTCAGGTAAACAGCTCTATCCGAGGCTCTGGTAATCTGATCAAGCGATAGAAATAGAAAGGATGTTACCCCCCTGGGTTTCATTTAGCGAAATCCAGGGGGTAATTTTTAGATTAGTTCGAGCTGCCTCCATAGCGCCCTTTGTCTATGTCTGTTTTGTCCGTATTCCGATTTGGGTTTTTCACTGGCGCTCCTTCAGGATCAGGATTATTCTGCTCATCCGTATATTCCTTCCTTAATTCTTCTTCTCTTTCCAGTTCTTCTTTGTTCTTAACAGTTTTGGTTTCAGATTTATCCTGAATAGTGCCTCCTGGCTTTCCTTTGTTATCTTTTCCGGTATGCCTACTATCTCTCTGTGCCATAATGAAAAAAATTTTCAGTTAAAAAAATCATTTATACCAATCTAACCCATCAAATACAAAATCGTTATCAATTTTATGAATAAAAATTAATTCCATCTTCTAGATGAATCTACTCTAAAACCACTTCCTGCTCCGCATATAGATATACATACCTATACCTAATACCAGCATAGTGCCTACTGCAACCGGGTAACCCCATTCGTAATGCAATTCCGGCATATGGTCAAAGTTCATCCCGTAGATTCCAGCTACAAAAGTAAGGGGAATGAATATTGTGGCAATGATAGTCAATGTCTTCATCACATTGTTCATGCGATTGCTGATGGTCGACATGTACAGATCCATGAAGCCAATTAATACTTCACGTTGCGACTCCATAGTACCGATAACATGGTCTACGTGGCTATAAACATCGTCAAAAAAACGCATTGTATTTTCCTGGATCAGTTCATCCTCCGTATTGAGCTTGCGTAAGGCGTCTCGTAAGGGATATACGATCTTTCGTAGCTCTATCAGCTGGCGCTTCTGGTGGGTTATCCTTTCTACCACATCATGCTTTGGCTCCTTGATAAGTTCATCTTCAAGTGCGTTCATATGGTCGTTAATCTCTTCGGTGATGGTATAATAGTTATCTACAATCACATCTATCAAAGCATAGAGCAAGTAATCAATTTTTCTTTTTCGGATTCTTCCTTTTTGATTTTCCAGACGATGACGTACCGGCTCAAACACATCGTGCTTGGTCTCCTGAAAGGAAACCAGATAATTTTCTCCTAAGATAAAACTGACATGCTCCTGTTCTATCAGCTTGGTTTCAGGATTGACCTTTAACATCTTGAGCGTCAGAAAGAGATGATCTTCATAATCCTCAAATTGTGGAGAGAGGACAGTATTCATGATGTCTTCCATGGCCAGCAAATGCAAGCCGAAGTGATCTCCCACCTCTTGAATCAACTGTGTATTGTGCAGTGCACTGATGTTTACCCAATTAAACTTTTCTCTGCTCATTATGCTCAGTACTTCCTGAAGCTTATCGCTTTGATGTTTGCTGATGCCTTGTTCATCATACTGATACAGAGAAATTTCAACAGGTTCTTCGGTATTCACTCCAGTGTAAATAAGGGTACCGGGAGATGTACCTGCGCTCTGGCTAAGCTTAAACGAATCGTGCTTTTTTCTGGTCAGTGATAAAGCGCTGAGCGACATATCCCTGACTGCCCGGGTTACTTTTCTGACATTTCTGGTGGTTTGCCTTACGGATTTTTCTATCGGGTTCTGCATAGCAAAAGTTTATTCTTCTCCCACAATTGTATCATTTTTTGAATGATAAAAAAACTTTAAAATTTAGATAGATTATAAACTACTTAGCCGTTAAAACAACTATACCAGCTCATCATTTTACATCATGGTTTCCGTGTAAACCGAAATTAATATGTTTTCTTAAAATGTAAGTCTTATGAAAATGATGACTCGTAATTCGTTTGTAAAAAAGGCAGGCGTATTTGGCCTCACTATATTATCCGGTCCGGCATGGCTCAGTGCTTGTGGAGGCTCCACCTCTGAAACTAAAAATAATGTAATACCGGATGAAAGCGCTCCTTCGCCATCTGCATCAGATCCAGTTACTGAAGCTCCTGCTCAGGCACAGACCCAAGCAGATTGCAGTGAGTACAATCAAGAGTTAACTGAGGCAGATTTAGAAATGCGCAAAAGCCTGGAATATGTTGCTGAATCTCCGAAAGAAGATCAGTTCTGCACCAACTGCCGTTTCTGGCAACCGGATGATTTTGAAGGGGCATGCGGCGGATGCCAGCTTTTTGCAAAGGGAGCTGTCAATCCTCAGGGCTGGTGCAGATCCTGGGTAGCCAAAGAAGCATAATATAGCGTGAATAAGGCAAACTGCATATGTAGGCTGCCTTATTCATATTACACCTCTTGCTTTCAACTCAAGGTATTTATTAATGGTATCTACTGAAAGCTGGTGGGGTGTAGTCAATACACTATAGATACCATGCTTTTGCAAAGTGTCAGCCATTATCTTCTTTTCCAGCGCAAACTTCTCGGCCACAATCTTCTGATAAACATCCTGTATACTGTGTACTTCCTTCTGAAGTAATTTGTACAGTTCTGTGTTCTTAAAGAAAATTACCACCAACACGTGAGTGGCAGCCAGCCGCCGGAGATAGGGAAGTTGTCGCTCCAAAGAAGAAAGAGATTCAAAATTAGTAAAGAGCAGGAGCAAACTGCGCTGTCGTATCTGCCGCCTCACCTGCACATAAAGCGCTTCATAGTTAGCTTCTTTATAGGCTGTCTTTTGCGCATACAAAGCTTCCATGATCAGGTGCATCTGGTTGCTGCGTTTACTGGCAGGCAGTATTTGCTGCACTTTATGCTGAAAGGTGATCAACCCGGCTTTATCTTCTTTCTTAATAGCGATATTACTGATCACCAGACTGGCATTGATGGCATAATCCAGCAGGCTCATTTCTTCAAAGGGCATTTTCATCGTCCTGCCTTTATCTATCAATGCATATACCTGCTGCGAGCGTTCATCCTGATATTTATTAACCATCAAATCTCCCCGGCGAGCGGTCGCTTTCCAGTTGATGGTACGAAAATCATCTCCGGCTACATATTCCTTGATTTGTTCGAACTCACGATTATGCCCAAATCTGCGGATACGCTTGATACCCAGCTCTGTCAGATGACTGGAAATGGCCATCAGTTCGTACTTGCGCATCTGTATAAAGGATGGGTACACTGGAACTGATTTACCCTGTGAGAAACGAAAGCGACGCAGTAGAAAATTGAGGGGAGAGGCTGCGTAAATGTTTAAAGTCCCAAATACATATTCACCCCGCTTTACCGGCCTCAGCCTATAGTTCAGCGTATGTGTCCTGGCCGAAGTTAGATTCAAACGGATATCAAAATCCCTTTTTTGAAACTGAATAGGAATCTCATCTATGATGCGGAGCTGAGCTTTAAAATTATAGTGATTCGTAATATTAACCTTTAATACGTTCTCATCTCCATTAGATAGACGATCGGGAGTAAGTCGGTAGCCGCTAATTCCCTTTTTAGTATTATAGAGTAAAAGTATATCCGCCACGATGAGCAGCAGCCATATCAAAAAGCTGACCTGTGCCACCCGAAAAAGCCAGGCAAAACTAAAGCTTAGCACAAAGAGTAAAACTATGATAGCCAGGCCCAGAAAGAAACGATTGGTGAGGAATAAAGAACGTATCACTTTCACTACCTCGGTACTTCTACTTTATCAATCATTTGTTTGAGTACCGCATGTACGCGCTGCCCTTCCATCTCCGCTTCGGGAGTTAAGATCACCCGATGTACCATCACCGGAATGGCCATCGTTTTGATATCTTCCGGCGTTACAAAATCTCGCCCGTGAATGGCCGCATAGGCTTTGGCAGTGGACATGATCGCCAGAGAGGCGCGGGGAGAGGCTCCCAGGTACAAAGCTTTGGCCTGCCTGCTTTCGTTGACAATGGCGGCAATGTAGCGGATCAGGTGATCTTCTACATGAATTTCGCCAATCTTATCCCGATAGTTAGTAAGTTGTTCAGCACTAATTACTGCTTTAACAGTAGAAATATCCTGCCGATTATGGCGACGGTGAAAACGCTCCAGCATCATGGTTTCCTCATCCAAAGAAGGATAATCTACTTCTATTTTGAGAAGAAAACGGTCTAGTTGGGCTTCCGGTAGACGATAAGTCCCTTCCTGCTCTATAGGGTTCTGGGTGGCCAGTACCATAAAAGGCTCTTCCATTTGGAAAGTATGAAGATCTGTAGTGATTTGCCGCTCTTCCATCACCTCAAAGAGTGATGCCTGCGTCTTGGCCGGAGCCCGGTTAATCTCATCTACCAGCACGATGTTTGAAAAGACGGGGCCTTTACGGTATTCAAAGTCTGTTGTTTTTGCATTGAAGACTGAGGTGCCCAGCACATCAGAAGGCATAAGGTCAGGGGTAAACTGAATACGGGAAAACCCTACAGAAACAGTTTTGGCTACCAGCTTGGCAGTAAGGGTCTTGGCTACACCGGGCACACCTTCCAGCAGCACGTGTCCATCAGCCAGCATAGCAGTGATGATGAGGTCTACCATGCGTTCCTGTCCCACAATCCACTCTCCGATATTTTTGCGGATCTGCTCCACACTTTCTGCCAGCTGGCTCAGATCCACTCTGCTTTGAAAAGTATTTTCTTCCTTAGGTTCCATAAATTCAGATTATTGCTTCCTGCGAGTAGAAGCTGTCAATATTTTGGTTCAATACTAAAAGTTCTTTTGAAGAAATCTGTTGCTTATTTTGCAAAGTGAGGATGAAGTCAAACGTTTTGTCTACTTCTCCTTTGTCTTTGGCTGTTTTATGAGCTACCCGCTCTCTAAAATTTTGATCCTGCCACTCACCCTCCAGCCGGAATCTGCTCAGTAAATATTCGCGTAAATAAATGATTTTCTTCCTCGCCATCTCCTGATGATTGCTACCCTGCATAAAGAGGTTGCTTACTGTCTGCACAAAATCTAATGTTGTATTACTGGGGGGCAAAAGCACCGGCACAGCTCGTTGTCTCCGTTTTGACTCAAAAATCATGAACAGTAGCAAGCCTGCCAAGCTCAGGTATACTGCCCAGCGTAAAGCTGGCACACTGAGCAAAAAACGCAGCGGTGTAGCAGGCTCCATTCTTCCCAGATGATAATATTCATTCCATAGCACATCCCTGAGCGGCAGAAAACTTAGGGAGCGGACTGCTTCCTGATAAAGTTCGCCTTCCAGCATAAAGTAGTTGGTATACGCTTGTGGCACACTGCTGAGCAATAATGCCCCTTCTCCTTTATTGAAGCGAAGTAATACCGGATCACCACTTTCGTTTTGTGCCAATACTTCCATGCGTAAAGAGTCATATGCAGAAAAATAATAGAGGCTCTCCCGTATCTCCAACGTGTCTTCTTCCTGTACAATACCCTCTTGTAGCCGGGTATCTGTTTCTAATTTCAAAGTATCTGCCAGCTTACCCCCAAATGTACGGGCAGCAGCAAACACGGACCCTCCCTTATCCACTATATTCCATAAAACTTTTGCATCCTGCGCATCAGGAGAGAAGTCTGCAGCAAAGATCAGTATATTTTCCTGCTCATAAGCCTGATCCTGTAGTTCATATAAACTACGATAAACTGTACTAACAGCCTGTTCGGGAAACAGGTAAGAAAGGTTTTCAAATAAAATGTATGTTCCGTAAGGACTTTTGTGCTTATGATGCAGACTAAAGGTCCAGTCGGCAGGCGTAGGGGCCAGCAACTCTAGCAAAATCAAGAGCAAGAGAGCGCTTCCCAGGATGAGATAATATTTCCATTCTTTCCTCATGTGCTCACTGCCCGTTGATGATCAATAGCTTGGTGCAGGCTGTTCACTTTTTCGTAAAGCGCCGCATCTACCGGAAACTCTCCATACCAGGCATATTCATAATAAATGCTCAGTCTGCGAAAACCCGGCTTTATGTTCTCCTGCATTAATTCACTTTGATAATCCGCATTTGTCTTTCCGGGATGCCACACAATCAGCTCACTGTCTGCAAGTTTTTTGAGGGTGTAGATATACAGGAGTCGTATGGCTCTCCGAAAGTCTGCTGCCTGCCGGGCTTTGCTGATCTCTTCTTCAAAATTCAGTTCATGGATATCCTCTTCCAGCATATCCTGTACCTGCATATTGCTCAGCTGCTTCTCTCTGGTGAAAAGTCCAGAAACACTTACTCCGGATAACTTTAGTACTGCGAAAATGATCATGAACGCGCAAAAAATATATAGTGCCCAGCCTACTGGAAAACTAAAATTTACTTCTCCAAACAGTTTTCCCAATTGCTGGAGTATCCATTGCCAGAGTTGCTGCCAAATACTTATGCTTTGTTGATAGCCATAGCGGTAATTAAAGTCTCCATCCGCGCGGTATTGTTCTATCAGCCTGGAAGGTATGTCTCTACCATTTGCTTCCTGCATCAATGCCTCATTGAAATCGTACACCTTATCCGGTACCCTTTCCTGTGCAACTGCATAAGTGCTGAGGAAGAGCATCAGCACACTTAAATATACTTTTTTTGACAGCACGCTTTTTGGTATTAAAAACTGTTTACGACTCCCAGTCTACTTCCTGCCAATTTGTACAAATTGAGAGCTTATCACAATTTTTTTCACAGGAAAAGCTTACAGCAGCTCGCATAAATAGTAAGCCTCACAACTTGTATATACAAGTTGGATTTTTAAATTTGTATGACACGCTATGAGCATACCCCGATACTTGCAACTCCATGCGCTGCTAAAGGAGCAGATTATCACCGGAAAGTTTTCAGAAGGCAGCCTGCTTCCTTCTGAAAACCAGCTGAGCCTGCAACATCAAATCACCCGGTCCATGGTTCGTCAGGCATTAAAAGAGCTGGAAAAAGATGGACTGATACGTAAGCAACAGGGCAAAGGAAGTATTGTGGAGAAGAAGGAAAACAGATTGGCCCTCTTGTCGTTTAGGGGATTTTCTGAAGTTGTAGGTGCCAGTGATCATCAGGCATCTTCACATTTCCTGCGCTCACCCTATAAAAGCCGCTGGGGCAAAAGCTTTTTTTTTGAGCTGAGCCACTCTGAAAAAAAGCGGGGATGTGTGGTTTTGGAAAGACTGCGTAAAGTAGACGGGCAGCCGGTAATGCTTGAGTATACTTACCTGCCCGATGTTTTGCCTGATTTTTTGGATAAAGGCTGGGTTGAAGACTCCCTCTTTAAAACCTTAATGACGCATTATCAACTCAGTATAGTCAGTGTAGAGCAGTACATCAGCGCCATCAAAGCAAGTGTGGAAATGGCGGCACACCTGAAAACGCAGGCTGAAAATCCTTTGCTGAAGATCAATCGCAAATACGCTACTGACAGGCCAGGTTTCTATGTTTACAGTTCTCTTTACTGCAATACTGAGCACTATGCCATCAGTAGTTTTATAGAATGATAACATTAATATTTTTTACCCCATAATTATGGACAAAATCACTGAACTTGCGAAAATGATTGACCACTCTCTGCTTCATCCTACTATGGATGATGCGATCCTCAGAGAGGGGTGTCGGCTGGCCAGGGAATACAATGCGGCTTCTGTATGTATTAAGCCCTATGCTATCCCTCTGGCAGTAGAAGAGCTCAAAGGCTCAGATGTACTGGTAGGTACGGTTATTGGATTTCCCCAGGGCAATTCTACTGTAGAGGTCAAAGTCTTCGAGACCGAGCAGGCATGCAAGGCGGGCGCGGTAGAGATAGATATGGTGGTCAATATCGGCAAAGTGCTGGGCGAAGACTGGGACTACGTGACAAGTGAAATCAAAGCTGTTAATGATGCTACCCATAAGCATGGGGCGACTCTTAAAGTTATTTTTGAAAATGATTTTCTCCCCGAAGATAAATTCAAGATCAAGCTTTGCGAAATTTGTAGCGCGCTGAAAGTAGATTTTGTAAAAACCTCTACTGGCTATGGTTTTGTTAAAGGAGAGGATGGAAAGTACAGCTATCAGGGTGCCACTGAACATGACCTGAAGCTGATGCGTAAGCACACTGCCGATGAAATTCAGGTAAAAGCAGCCGGAGGGGTTCGTACACTGGATGACCTGCTCAGAGTAAGAGAATGGGGCGTGAGCCGAATTGGTGCTACCGCCACCGCAGCCATACTAGATGAAGCACGTAAACGCTTTGGTGATGATGGTGAGAAAGAAGCTCCTCGTAAATTTGGTACTACTCCCGGTTATTGACCTTCTATGGACCCGCTGCCCCTCATTGACGAGCTTCTCCATTTGCTGGCAAGCTTTACTCCTCCTAAGGATAAACAAGTATTTGTGGGGCTGGATGGCTATATAGACAGAATTCAGAAGGTAGTACAGACCCAGGAAGAAGAACAAAACAGCTATTTTTCTACTATTCCTGAGCTTGCATCCCGTATTAGCCTGGCTGCAGGTAAAAGTGCTCAATTGGAATTGGTAAACCAGACCGTTAAGCCAGGAGGCAATGCGCCTATCATGGCACATGCCCTGGGTACATTGGGCATCCCTAATTATTGCCTGGGAAGCTTTGGAGAGGATACTATTCACCCGGTTTTTCAATCCATGTCTGATCACTGCACGCTACTTTCACTGGGTAAGCCTGCTGAAACCAACGCGCTGGAATTTGACGATGGTAAACTTATTCTATCCGAGGTAAGTGCCTTTAGCCAACTTGACTGGTCGTATGTAAAGGAAATATACAGTGCGGAGCAGTTGCTACGCTTTATGAAAGACTGTAGCATCATTGCCTTGGTAGACTGGTGTAATCTGCCTCGGGCTACCGACATATGGCAGGGCATACTTCATGAAATTCTTCCTAAACTTAGCCATGGGCAAAACAGGCAATTTTTCTTTGACCTGGCTGACCCTACTAAAAAGTCTGAATCGGAGATTGGCAGGATAATCAGTACGATGCAGGCTTACCGCCAATATGGTAATGTTACCTTAGGACTCAACGAAAATGAAGCTTATCGCCTGGCACAGGTACTTTTTCAGCAGGAGGGGAGTGAAACAATGCCTACAGCGCTTCAACTAAATGAAATCTGCTCTTTCATTTTTGAGAAGTTGCGGATAGACTGTCTTTTGGTGCATCCCCTTGACCGTTCTGTGATTGTCACAAAAGAAGGCCTTTATGAAGTTCCCGGCAAGTTGGCCCAAAAACTACTTATTTCTACCGGGGGTGGAGACAATCTAAATGCCGGGTTTTGCCTCGCCCTGCTGGCAGGCAGTAGTCTACAGGCAGCTACACTACTGGGCATGGCTACCTCTGGTGCTTATGTACGGGATGGACAAAGCCCAAGCCGCTCTCGCCTGTTAGCCTACCTGGAAGAATGGAAGGCTGCATTAGCGTAAATCAATAAAAAATATTAATATCGGCGCTATAAGTTTAGAATAACCAACCTATTAAAACATGCAAAAAATTAAGATTGGCGTAGCAGGATTAGGTTTTATTGGCCCTGCCCATATTGAGGCACTACGGAGAATCCCTAATCTGGAAGTAGTCGCAGTCAGTGACTTCACCCTCGAAATAGCCCAGGCCAAAGCCACATCGCTGGGGATAGCACATGCATATGGCAATTTTGACGAATTGCTTAATCATGAAGGCATACAGGCAGTACACATCTGTACGCCTAATCATCTTCACTATGAAATGGCCAAAAAGACGCTGGAAGCAGGCAAGCATGTGGTTTGTGAGAAACCTCTCGCTACTACAGTGCCACAAGCCGAAGAGTTAGTAGCGCTAGCCAAGTCAAAAGGGCTGGTAAATGCTGTACATTTCAACCTACGTTTTTATCCTTTAGTCAAAGAGATGAAAGCTATACGTGAGAGTGGAGAACTGGGAGAAGTTTTTTCTGTCATAGGAACATACCTGCAAGACTGGCTTTATTACGCTACTGACTATAACTGGCGCCTGGAGCCGGAAATGTCCGGTGACTCAAGAGCCATTGCCGACATTGGCTCTCATTTGCTTGACCTGGTGGAGTACATTTCTGGCTTAGAAATACTGGAAGTAATGGCCGACTTCAGCACAGTACATAAGACGCGTAAGAAGCCTTTGAAGCCGGTAGAAACCTACTCCGGAAAAATGCTGAAACCTGAAGATTATCAGGATATTCCTATCAATACAGAAGATTATGCTACTGTAATGCTACGCTTTAACAATGGTAACAGAGGAGTAGTAACTGTAAGCCAGGTGGCTGCCGGAAGGAAAAACCGTATCAATCTGGAGTTCTCTGGCTCTAAGCAGGCTATGCACTGGTGCTCTGAGTCTCCTAATGAACTATGGATTGGTAAACGCGACACCGCCAATCAGTCACTCTTAAGAGATCCCGCTTTGGTACATGAAAGTGCTGCTCAGACTATTTCTTTTCCCGGCGGACATAATGAGGGCTTCCCGGATACTTCTAAACAGATGTTTAAGGAGGTTTATGCAGCTATTCGTGAAGGAAAACATGTGGAGGACAAGTACGCTACCTTCGCTCACGGTTTACGCGAGTTGAGCCTATGCGATGCCATTGTAGAAAGCGATAAAAAGCAGGCATGGGTAAAGCTTTAAATTACTGAAAGGTTCATAAATAAGAATGGCCGGGTTTGACTTCCTGGCCATTTTCATTTTCTATTGTTAATAACTTTCCTCTTCTGAGTTGTGGGATTTTTGCTGTCCCAGACTGTCAATATCTTCCATCAGGCCGGCCGCTTCTTTTTTCTCTACCAGATTACCGTATTGGTAACCTATAGCCACCAAAATAATACTATATAGAAACTGTGCCCCCATAGTGCTTACTACCTGTGCTACGATGAATAATGCCTGTATCACTGCCGAGCTGTTTTGAATTTCATAATCTGCCGAAGTAGAAAAGTAAGTACCAAGCCCCGTCATGAGCATCACCGGAATACCAAGAATAGAGCCTAAGATGGCCTGAAGTATTATCATCACCAGTATCAAGCCGATGGTACTTAAATAGTGATTTGAGACCAGGCTAAAGCTACGGGAAAAGGCTTCGCCAAAGCTAAGCCTTTCTTTTACCTGTAAAATAAAGATGAATGACAGCGCAGCCATCAATATGAAGCCAGGAATAATTAATAAGCCAAAGCCTATGATTATGAGTATGGCTGTCACAATCAGGCTTAATAATATTGGCAAAAGATTTCCTTTAACCCTTGTCCATACTTCGCTTACGCTAATGTTTTCATAATCGTCACGCTCGGTATATAATGAGAAATAGCTGTACACTACTGAGATTACTACAGCCGACGAAAGAATAGCAATAACATTGGCCAGTCCGGTCCCTCCCAGAAAAGATATGGCTTCTTCTTCTGAAAACTCACCATCGCTAAAAACTATGTTCATTGAAGTAATGGCCGAAATAATCCCCACCACTATCAATACCGGACCGGCGATATACAGCAGACTTTTTCCCAGAGGAATAAAATTCTGTCGTAAAAAAGTAAAGGTAGCGTTGATCTTATCACCAAAATCACGCTGCTCATATAATTTGATCTTACTGCCTTGCATGCTGCTGTAGTTTTGCGGGGTATATGACAAAATAATAAAGGACAAAGAAAGCAGAGCTTAAAATGATCCCCAGACGTAGAGGCCAGGGCCAATCCGTGAGGCGGGTCACAAACGATTCCAGAAAGCCTGCAATAATGAATAAAGGTACCAGCCCTACCACAATTTTCATCCCCTTACGGGCTCCTTTTTTGAAAGATTCCATACGGGGGTAAGTACCCGGAAATAAAATGCTATTGCCAATCACTAAACCCGCGGCACCGGCAATGATGATGGAAGATATCTCAATAGTACCATGAATCCATATGGTGAGGAAAGAGGAGAGTAATACTCCCTTTTGATAAAAGAAATACTGAAAAGCTCCCAGCATGATCCCATTCTGCAAAAGCACAAAGCCAGTACCTATAGAAAGAAATATGCCCGCCACAAAAGCCATAAAGGAAACTTTGATATTGTTGACTGTAATAGCAAAAAACATATCACTTCTTCCCATACTTTTATATACCGCCATAGGGTCATTATTCTCAATGTTTTCCAGCGTCATATTTACATAACTATCTCCCAGAATCAGGCGCACAAAGCTATCATCATGGGCCGCCGAGAGAGCGCCTATCAGGCATGCAATGGTAAAAATGACGAATGAATAGAGCATCTGCTTGCGAGACTGATACAGTATCTGGGGAAGTTCTGTTTTCCAGAAACGCACAAAGCGGCTCTGCTCTTCTTTCTTATTGCGGTATATCGCCTGATGCACTTTGGCGGTCAGGTTATTCAGATAAGCAGTAGTATTACTTTGAGGGTAATGGGTCTTGGCATAGCCCAGATCATCTGTAAGCTGAATAAAATAATCTGCCAATTCATCCGGTTTCAAAGTACCTTTACCCGAAGACATTGCCTCCCTCAGTGCTTCCCACTTCTTTTCATTTTGCTTGACAAAGGCCGCTTCTCTCATCAATTTCGTATTTTCTGCCTCAGTTTGGATAGCCACAAACCGAAAACTTATCGTATTTTTACTATCTGAATGATGACCAATTTAGCGAGAGAAATTTACAAATTAAACTATCAATCACTGCAGCTATGCCGCGCATTAGTATAGAAACGACACAAAATGTACAGGTAGATTATGTATTAGCAGGTATTGGCAGCCGCATACAGGCTTTCTTTCTGGATCTGCTAGTGATCGCTGCCTATGGGATCGTACTTCTTTTAGTCTTTTCACAGCTAGGCATCACGCCTCCTACCGCCCTGATTGTGGTGTTAAGTTTACCCCCTTTTTTGTATCATTTACTTTGCGAGATATTTATGGACGGGCAAAGCCTGGGTAAAAGGCAAATGAATATCAAAGTGGTTAAGCTGGATGGATCGGCTCCGGGCATAGGCGCATACCTCATTCGCTGGCTCCTCCGCCTGGTGGATATCGGCATGATGAGCGGAGCTATTGCTGTTTTAAGCATTGCTATTTCCCGCAACGACCAGCGCCTCGGGGACTTAGCCGCCGGTACTACGGTGGTTAAGCAAAAAGCCGGTCAGCCTTTATCCGTTTTCTCCGTTGAAGAGGATTATCAGTCTGTTTTCCCTGAAGTAGTAAACTTACATGATCAGGACATTGACATCATCATGCGCGTAATCCATACCTATCGGGAAAGCGGCCAAACTGCTCCTCTTATGGCTACGGCCCATAAGATTCAGGATTTGCTGAAAATCCAGAGTGATTTACGCCCGCTGCAGTTTCTCTATACTGTTGTAAGAGATTATAAGCATTTGACTTCTAGGTAGTAACTTGTTAGGATAAAACTTTGTTGTTATCAACAATAGGTGACAGCTAACTTTTTAATATATTGTTTTATTGATTCTTTTTCTTATTACATTGATAAATGATGGAAGCTGATGTAGCCAAAAGATTATTTACTATACAAGAATACCATAGGATGGCTGAGGCTGGTATTCTTCATGAGGATGACCGGATTGAATTAATTCATGGTGAAATTATCAAAATGAGGCGGAGGGCCGCACCCCCAACAGGAAATTATCATGCGGCAATAGTAAGACGTGTTTCTACTTTGCTCATCCCTCAATTGGCACCTGAATATCTTGTTGATGTGCAAAACCCTGTTCGCATAGGTGAACATTCTGAACCTGAGCCAGATATTAGTATTTTACCTTTCCGTGAGGATTACTATGCTTCTACCGGTGTAACATCCGCTGATGTACTTTTACTCATTGAAGTATCTGACAGTACATTACATTATGAGCGTGATAAAAAGTTACCCCTTTATGCCACTGCTCAAATTCCCGAAGTATGGATTATTGATGTGAATAAAAAAAGATTATATGCCTATCGTCAACCTGTAGACGGAGAGTATCAGGAAAAGAAGACAATAAGTAATAAGCGTGAGATATCAGCTACTCAACTTTCCTTAACAGTGAAGCTTAACGACATGCTGGTTTAAGTTAGCTGTCCTTTTTCTATGCACGTCAAGGTTGAAGAAATACTCCAGAAATATGATAGTGTGGCAATTCATTATGGTCTTACTTCACTTGAATGGAATTTCACCAAAGCAAATGAGTAGCATGATCTCCTTATCAACTGTTATTTACAACTCAGATTTGAAGGCAAACGATTAGTATTACTAGTAGTGATGTTTCTTTCTCATGAAAATGAACATTTGATTTTATGGTCAGCTACTCATCTTTTACATTACAGCGAAAAAATGCTATGAGGCCCCTTGATAACTTAACTGAATCAAACGGTCTGGTGAGTATTGAAGCCAAGTATACTTTACTGGAATGGAAAGAAGGAAATTTAATCCTAGATTATCTAGATTATAAAATAGATTGGTCCAAATAAATTGTATGTTATTCCAAATTTCTACTATAATCCTTCCTTTCATGGTTTTATGCCCTCTACAATATTTACTATGAGATTTTTATTCATCGCCTTCTTCCTGATTAGCATGTCTTTTTCAGCAGTGGCAGAAGTCAGCATACGGCAAACGCTCCTGCTTACTCCCGAGGAGCAGCAGTACTTGATGAAGCTCATTCAGGAAAATAAAGAAGTGAGAAATCTCTGGTATCCTGTCAAAGACGCAGCCCAAGCAATCCTCTTTGAGCATCCTCAGCCATTAAAAGTAATTCATTATGAAGGCCTGCTGGATACTGATCCTAAAAGAGTAGCTACCGAAAAAAGCCTTCGCGACATGGATAAGATAGCCGTTTTGTTGAATGCTTTCTATGGTACACAAAATAAAGCCTATGTCGCAATGGCAAAAAAATACATTCTGGCCTGGGTAAATATTTATCAGGCAACCGGCAACCCTATCAATGAAAATAAATTTGAACCCCTGATCCACAGCTATCAGGTAATGAAAAGCTACTTTAGCCCTGCTGAGAAAGAACTGGTAAACCAGTGGCTGGTAAGAATTGCTGAAGGGGAAATGGCTAACCCTAATATTCCTGAAAACAACTGGAAAGCCAAACAGATCAAACTGGTGGGTACAATCGGCCTGGTAGTAGAAAATCAGGCTTATGTGCAATACGCTACTGAAAATTTTAAAGCCTATGTGGACAAATCTCTATACGGAGATGGCAGCAGCCGGGACCTGGAGCAACGTGATGCGCTGAGTTACCATACTTCCGGTCTTGATCCTCTGCTCATGTATGCCATCACTTTAGACCAACTTGGAGTACATGCCTCTGAGGATTTATTCCGCTATGAAAACCCCGATAGCGGAAGTATCAAAAAGTCTGTGGATTTTGTAATTCCATATGCTTTAGGAGAAAAAGAATATAAGGAGTGGGTAAATACCAAAGTTGAACTAGATAAACGCAGAGCAGAAGCCGGACTAAAAAAGTATCAGCCCGGGAAACTATTTAATCCCAAAGAATCACGAGATACTTATGAGCTGGCCTACTACTTTGACCAGGACTATAAAGATGTTATTCAGCATCTATCAGACGATGGTTTTGAGGAATACAATAGCTGGCTTTTAGTTTTAGTTGATGTGTCCCGCCGGTAAGTCAGCTCCATAAATAAATACTATCCAATATCTCCAAATAATGAATAGCCCAAAACTTCAACTCAAACAGGAGAAACCATAAGAAATGAAATGCCCGCTTCGCCAGCAAGAAGGAAGTGAATATCTGTAAATCCGGATGAGCTTGTCCGAACTCCTGAGTTCGGACGTTTCTTTTGTGCCTCTTGGTTTATTTTGTAAAAAACAATTCCGACAATGAAACAGTACTATATCCTTTTCTTGGTGTTTATCCTGCTTTGGTCTTGCGGCCCTGATCGGTATGATCCCGAACGAAATTATCAGGACAAGGAAAAAGAAATCCTCACCCAATTTATCATCGCCGAAGACAGCAGTGTGATTGAGCTGTCGGAAGGGCATTTCCTGTTTTCGCGTAGCCTGATCATGGATGGGAAAAACCACATTACCATCCGGGGCAAGGGCATTGATAAAACCGTACTCAGCTTTAAAGGGCAACAGGAAGGAGCCGAAGGTATCCGCATTACTAACAGCAATAACATTACTCTTGAAGATTTGACCGTCGAGGATGCTTCCGGCGATAACATCAAAGTGATGGATACCGATGGTATCACTTTCCGCCGTGTTAAAGTAGCCTGGACCGGCCCCATCAATGAGGAAAACGGAGCCTATGGCTTTTACCCCGTCATCTGTAAAAATGTACTGATTGAAGGGTGTGAATCTATGGGCGCTTCCGATGCGGGTCTGTATGTGGGGCAGTCGGAAGATGTAATTATCCGCAATAACAAAGTGTATCAAAATGTAGCCGGTATTGAAAGTGAAAACAGTGAGCGGGTAGAAATTTATGGAAACGAATGTTGGGACAATACCGGAGGAATTTTGGTGTTCAACCTGCCCGGACTTACCCGCTATGGCCAACACATCAAAGTACATGGCAATATGGTGCATGATAATAACCGGGAGAATTTCGCGGTGCCTGGCGCCATCGTAGGTACCATCCCGCCCGGCAGTGGCATCATCGTTCTGGCTACTAAAAATGTAGACGTACTTGACAATGAAATCAAAGACCACAAAACAGTAGGCGTTTCGGTAATCAGTTATGAGCTGATGAGCGCGATGGAAGGAGGCAATGAAGAAGAACAACCTGACCCTGAAAGTGGGGTAAGGGGCATTCAAGCTGATTTCCGCAGTGATAAGAATTACGATCCTTTTCCCGGCCAAATCAGTATCTACAATAATAAGTTTGAAAACGACAACTGGTTTCCTTACCTCGGCTCAGACTTCGGCAAACTCTTTTTATTTAAGCTGGGGCCCACTATTCCGGATATAGCCCTGGATGGTATCAAACCTGATGATTATTTTCTGGCCAATGGAGACGTGAATCCTTCTTATAAAGTTTGTATTGACGAACAGCAACCCATCAGCTTTGTAGATTTAGACGCTGCCAATGATTTTGAAAATCTGAGTATGGATGTTAGCAGATTTAATTGTCGATAAGCTTATGAGAAGAGTAGGAGCGTTCGTGGTAATCTGTGCTTTTTTGTTAGCATGTAACACCGAAAAAGAAAAGCAGCAGCCCGTAGCAGCGGAAAAGACAGCAGCTCCAGAAGAAATTGAAACTTATGGCATGGGCAAAGCCTGGCTATCGGAATACGGTTTTTTTGAAGGCAAACTGGCTGATTTGCAGCCTGCGGACAATGTAGTAGCTTACGAACTGAATACACCTCTTTTTTCAGATTATGCCCACAAAAAACGCTTTATTTATTTTCCAGAAGGGGCCCCTGCTAATTATCAGGAAAGAGAAGTACTAGATTTTCCGGTAGGTACGGTACTTATCAAAAACTTTTATTACCCCAATGACTTTCGGGATGCATCAGCAGGAAAAAAAATACTGGAGACACGCTTGCTGGTGCATGAAGAAAAAGGCTGGCAACCCTTGTCGTACATCTGGAATGAGGAGCAGACAGATGCTTATTTTGAAATTATTGGAGCTACTATCCCTGTACAATGGACACATGATGATGGCGCGATAAAACAAACCAACTACATTGTCCCTAATCTAAACCAGTGCAAAAGCTGCCATGTGAAAGATAAAACGCTCATGCCTATTGGCCCAACAGCTCGACAGCTAAACCGCAAAAATATGTATGTTTCCGAAGAAGTAAACCAGTTGGAATTCCTGGCAGCAAATGGCCTTCTATCAGGTTTACCTGAAGCAAAAGAACGCCCTGCCTTCCCGCTTTGGGATAACCCCAACTCAGGCACGCTTGATGAGCGGGCCATAGCTTATTTGGACATTAACTGCGGCCCTTGCCATAACCCTCTGGGACCTGCCAAAACTTCAGGTCTAAACCTCACTGTTTTTGAAACCGACCCTTTCAAATTGGGATTTATGAAGCCCCCCGTGGCTGCCGGAAAAGCTTCCGGTAATTTGCTGCACGATATTGTGCCGGGTAAGCCTGAAGCATCCATTTTGCTGCACCGCATGAACAGCACCAATCCGGAAGTAATGATGCCCGAACTGGGGCGCACCCTTATTCATGAAGAAGGAGTAGCTTTAATCCGTAAATGGATTGAACAATTAAATTCTTCAGAGACTGTCATAAGTCCTTAAAATAACTGAAGCCCATTATGCTGTGTTGTAATAGGACGAAATAACAATCTCGCTTTACATTATTCGGCTGAATCTCCTAATTTCCCCTCTGTTTACTAATTGAAGGGAATAACTTGTATTTCAACCTTTATAATTTACTGATCTTTTTTGGGGTAGGGCAGGGGCTTATCTTGGGGCTGCTTATTTTACTCATAAAAAGAGAAGGTGGCCGAGCTACTATTTTTCTGGCTTTACTCATCATCAGCTTTGCTCTAACCTCCGGCAAGCATTTGGTGATAGATTTAAAGACGCAAAACGCCTGGCTAGCTCCATTAAGATTGCCACTGTCCTTTTTTTTGCTGATGGGGCCTTTGCTTTACCTATATATTAAAAGCACTGTATTTCCCCAATTACGCATGTCACTCAGGGATTGGCTACATTTCCTTCCGCCTTTCATATTTCTCGTTTTACAACTGGGCGTTTTCTTGTCAGAAGCTGTATTTCCTGATGCAAACCTTGCTCATTTAGCATTCTTATTACAGTTGACAGAACAAATAGCCGGGCTACTTTCTTTTTTTGTCTACGGTTATTTAGGACTACAATTGGTCAAAGAATACCAGCGTTGGATTACGCAAGAATACTCCAACCATGAATACATCACATTGGCGTGGCTACAAAAGCTGCTTGTTGCGCTCCTTATTAGCTGGTTATTACTTTTTGGCTTTACATTAATTGATCTGGTTGGTTATCAGTTTCATTTACCACCTTCCGCATACTATCCCCTTTTACTCTATGTTTCAGTATTGATCTACTGGATAGGGCTGAAGCAACTTCTTAGGATACATCTACCTAAATCCACAATTAATCACTCTCACAAAAGCGAACTTGTTTCTACTGAGCACCTGGAAAATCTGCAGGATGAAATTGACAGACTAAAAACGTTTGTATCACAACAAAAGCCCTACTTAGATCCTGAATTAAAACTGGACAAATTGGCTTCATTGCTAAGCATGCATCCCAAAGCATTATCTCACCTGCTGAACCAGGGACTACACACTAGCTTCTACGACTTTATTAATTACCATAGGGTAGAAGAAATAAAAAAGAAACTGATTGACTCCCAATATGCTAAGTATACTTTATTGGGCATCGCTCTGGAGTCAGGTTTTAACTCCAAATCCACCTTCAATCATATCTTCAAAAAATTTACGCGTCATACTCCGATGGAGTACAAGAAAAAACATAGCTATGTATGAATTATACTGTATAAGACCTGACCAATTTCTCTTCGGTTTTTAGCGCTTAGAATAATGCTTGCGTCATAAGCATGGATAGCGTTTTTAGCAAACCTTAAAAATTTTTGTGGTTTTATAAACTTTATCTTCTTTTCATCGTTATATTGCAATATAGTATATACAATTATGGGACTTACTAAAACTGATCTTTTTACAGCGGAGCAAAACCAACTGGCACAAATTGCCAAAGCTATGGCACATCCTGCCCGAATTGCAATTGTGCAGCATTTGCTTAAAATAAATTACTGTATTACCGGTGATCTGGTGTTGGAAATTGGTCTGGCACAAGCCACTATTTCTCAACATTTAAGAGAGTTGAAAGCCGTCGGTATCATTCAGGGAAAAATAGAAGGTACTTCAGTTAATTATTGTATCAATCCCATTAAATGGAAAGAAATAAAAGATCTGTTTAATTTCCTCTTTGATCAATACAGCGAACAAAAATGCTGTTAAAAAAATTTACATTCATTCATCGTAATATTGCTATAAACCAAATATATCATGAGTACATCAGAAGAACTAAAAAAGATCGTCAGAGAAAAGTACAGCAAAATTGCTGAACAGGACAAAGCACTCAATGCTTCTTCTTGTTGCGGTTCAGGCACTTCATCTACCGAAGTGTATAATATCATGACTGATGACTACGGCACCCTAGAGGGTTATAATGCCGATGCCGACCTGGGCTTAGGCTGTGGCTTACCCACCCAGTTCGCCAAAATTCAAAAAGGTGATACAGTCATTGATTTAGGATCAGGCGCTGGTAATGATTGCTTCATTGCCCGGCACGAAACCGGAGCTACAGGCAAAGTTATTGGTATAGATTTTACTGTTAGCATGATCAAAAAAGCGCGTACAAACGCTGAAAAGTTAGGCTTTAACAATGTGGAATTTCGCGAAGGAGATATTGATGATATGCCCGTTTCGGATAACATCGCTGACGTTATTGTGAGCAACTGCGTACTTAATCTTGTCCCCAATAAAGAGAAAGTAATCAGTGAAATATACCGTGTGCTTAAGCCCGGGGGTCACTTTAGCATTTCAGATATTGTACTCGTGGGCGAATTACCGAAAGCCTTGCAACAGGATGCAGAAATGTATGCCGGATGCGTTGCTGGTGCAATTCAGAAAGAAGAGTATCTGGGTTATATTCAACAAACTGGTTTCCAGAATATCACTTTGCAAAAGGAGAAAGTAATCAATTTACCGGATGATATTTTGAAATCTTACTTGTCTGCTTCAGAAATAGCAGATTTTAAAAATGGTAAAACCGGAATTTTCAGCATCACAGTATATGCTGAGAAAGCTGGTAAGAAACCTTTAAAAGCTACAAATGACGAAGTAAAAGAGGAGGCTTGCTGCGAGCCCGGATCAGGTTGCTGTTAATATGAACTAAATAAGGGAGGCAGTAACTACCTCCCTTGTTTAATTTGTTTTAAGCCTTAAGTAAATTTCACAGCAAACCGATACCGATTAGTGAAGAAATAAGTTTTTACCCAGCATGCACAGTGCTTACAAAACGTTGCAGTTTGTCAGCGTCCAGCTTGCCATGGGTGCGCACACCGCTGCAGATATCCACACCAAAGGGAGCTACTTTTCGGATAGCCTCCTGCACATTGTCAGGCTTGAGCCCTCCTGCTAAGAACAAAGGAATATCAATCGTTTTCCTGATTTTTCTGCTGATTTCCCAATTATGCACTTTTCCGGTACCCCCCAGCTCTTTGACTGCCAGCGAAGGATTACCGGAGTCTAACAAAATAGCATCCACATCCCGGGCTACACTTTTTGCTTCTTCTACCGATGATTCATCCATCACATGAATGACCTGCACAAGTTTTACTCCCGGCAGAGCCTTTCTGATTTCCTGATAAGAACCATACGAAAGCGCATCTACAATCTGGATGGTATTGGTTCTCACTTTATGCCAATGCCGGATGATGGCTTCTACCTGAGTTTCACTGGTGAGTAAAAAAGTAGCGATTGGAGGAGGAGTACTTTCCGTCACCTTCTTTATTGATTCGTCAGATATAACACCCGGTCCACTGGGCATATGGCCTACCAGCCCTAACGCATCTGCCCCAGAACGGATCGCTAGCTCGGCTTCCTCCCGGCTGCTGATACAGCAAATTTTAATTCTGGTTTTCATCTTATAACTATACGCTTGAATTTCAGTTTTTTTAAACATGAAGCTTACCTCGGTACCCGAAAACCTGCTGGAACGTTTTGCGCTCTGGTTGGGCATTGCTCCCACACCCATCAGTGATACTCATGTGGCCTTTATGATGGCCCGCACCATTATGGTAGGAGCCAAGTTAGGCATTTTTGAAGCCTTAGCACAACAATCCGCTACTGCTAAAGTAATCTCCGAATACTGTCAGACACACCCTAATGCTACCCTTAAGATACTGAACGCTTTGGTTCACTTGGGCTATCTGACCATAAACCAGCAGCAAGAGTATCGACTTACCCATTTATCTCGTAAATGGATGTTGCAGGATAGTGAAAAGTCTGTCTATGATAAGATGATGCTTCAGTTTGTAGAGTGGAAACTGGTAGAGCATTATGAAAATTATGTGCGCTCCGGGGAGCCTGCCGATATGCACCGGGTATTATGTGATAAGGAGTGGGAAGTTTATCAGAGAGGGATGCGATCTATGGCTAAAGTATCCGCCTGGGAAGTAGCCAAGCGCACCCCTATACCGAAGAGAGCAACGCATATGCTCGACGTAGGAGGAGCGCATGGATACTATTCTGTTGCCCTTTGTCAAAAATACCCTGATTTAAAGGCTACGATACTTGACCTTCCGGAAGCGATCAAGTATGCCAAGCCGCTTCTTTCCGAAGAAAATATGGATCACAAAATTAAGCATCAGGCGGGAAACGTGCTCACTACCCATCTGGGCAAAGAAGTCTATGATGTTGTTTTTATCTCCAGCCTGGTTCATCATTTTGATGCCGAAACCAATATAGTGCTTGCTCAAAAGGTTTATGAAGCACTTAAGCCCGGAGGTCGTTACATCATTCAGGAATATGTGCGAGATGACAAAGCTCGTAGAGGAGACCACCTGGCGATTCTTGATTTATACTTTGCCGCTACCAGTCAGTCAGGTACCTGGTCGAAGAAGGAAATGTCGGAATGGCAGAAAAAAGCAGGTTTCAAACCTTACAAAACCATATGGCTACGTTCCATTCCCCGTCATGCTCAGGTAGTAGGAAAAAAGATCTGATACTTGCTTAAGTGATCTTATGCGGTAGCCTTATCAGCTCATCATTAGCCATTTGGAGACATTAGATTATGTTGACAGAAAAAAAAACAGTAGCTCTCGCCCCTTCTTGTATTGGTAGACACCCTCTCTGTTTGATTTTATTGGGCAGGAAGAGAAATTGTCTTTTGATGCTCATATGCAATAAGCCGCAATTGTTCCAAGCGGATTAGTCAACCCCCGCGTAAGAGAAGCTTATTGAGCCAATCCATGGTGTGCATGTCTTAATTTTTAGCAGCCAAAGAAGTGTTTGAATGGCTGGGTTCCGAAGATCATCAGGGTGTACATTAGCGTAATGGCCCGCACGATCAGAATGAAGAGGACTGATCGGCATTATTTGAGTTTTGCGATCAGTATTTTTCAATAAATTTAACAAACTCAACATTGAAGAAAACCCATATCCCGCACCCTATGATTTAAAGGACTTGTTAATAACGCCAAATGAGACCACTCATACTGACGCTATGCTGATATCAGCTTAGGGTGATTTGAATAAGCTAAAATAAACCTTAATTTAGGCCATAAATTTTTTGTAGAATTCAAACCGCAACCTATACCGTATGAAAACTATTAAAGGCCCTGCCGTATTTTTAGCTCAATTTATGAGCGATGAAGCTCCTTTTGATACTTTTGAAAATGCTTGTAAGTGGATGGCCGATGCTGGTTACAAAGGCGTACAAGTACCTACTTTTGACCCTCGCTGCATTGATCTGGAAAAGGCCGCCGAGAGTAAAGGTTATTGTGACGAGCTCCAGGGCAAAGCGAAAGAAGCAGGTGTAGAAATCACTGAACTCTCTACCCACCTACAGGGGCAGCTAGTGGCCGTACATCCAGCCTATGATAAGATGTTTGACTCTTTTGCACCTGAAAAAGTCCATAATAACCCCAAAGCTCGTCAGGAGTGGGCGGTAAACCAGTTAAAAATGGCGGCTAAAGCCAGCCGTAATTTTGGTTTCAAGGTTCACGCTACTTTCTCCGGAGCCTTAGTATGGCCTTATATGTACCCCTGGCCACAGCGTACGCCTGGCATTGTAGATATGGCTTTCAAAGAACTGGCTGATCGCTGGACGCCTATATTGAACGAGTTTGATGAAAATGGCGTAGATGTTTGTTACGAAATTCACCCTGGTGAAGACCTGCATGATGGTGTTACCTTTGAGCGTTTCCGTGAAGCCACCGGTAATCACAAACGTGTAAATATGCTGTACGATCCCAGCCATTATGTATTACAGCAACTGGACTATATTGCTAATATTGATGATTATCATGAGCTCATTAAAATGTTCCATGTAAAAGACGCTGAATTCAATCCTACCGGTAAATCCGGAGTATACGGTGGCTATCAGGATTGGGTGGATCGCCCCGGCCGCTTCCGCTCCCTGGGCGATGGACAGGTAGATTTCAGTACGATTTTCAGTAAGCTGACGCAGTATGATTTTGATGGATGGGCAGTACTGGAATGGGAATGCTGCATGAAGCACCCTGAGCAAGGTGCACTGGAAGGCGCTCCTTTTATTCAGGATCATATCATCCGCGTAACTGAAAAAGCTTTTGATGATTTTGCCGGTGGTAAGTCTGATGATGAAACCAACAAAAAGATTTTAGGATTATCTTAAAGTAAAACCAAAGACGAATAACTTATGAAAATGAACGGATGGCCTCTGGGCTTAATAATGATGGCACTTGCCATCGTCTCTTGTGGACCTACTTCACAAAACGAAGCAGAAACCACCGATAGCACTCCTGCTGAAGAAACTACCGCCGAATCTTCTTCAGAGTGGGAAGAAATCACTGCGCCAGAAAACTGGAGAAACTTCAAGGCAGATACAATTTCCTCTAAATGGGAATACCAAAATGGAGTACTAGAATTAGCAGGAAAAGGCGGCGGTGACATCATCACAAAAAACCAGTATGAAAATTTCGAACTAGAGATGGAGTGGAAAATCTCCGAAGGTGGCAATAGCGGGCTTATGTTTCATGTGGTAGAAGCTGACTCATTGGGTGCTACTTACCATTCAGGGCCTGAATATCAGCTGCTTGATAATGAAAGGCATCCCGATGCAAAAATTGAAAAGCATCGCTCCGGAGATAACTATGATCTGCAAAAATCAACGGTAGAAACCGTGAAGCCTGCAGGTGAATGGAATAAGACTCGTTTGGTAGTGAATGAAGGTAAGGTAGAACACTACCTCAATGGCGAAAAAGTGGTAGAATATGAACTGTGGACACCTGAATGGGAAGAAGCCGTAGCCAATAGTAAGTTTGCCAAGTTTCCTGCATATGGAAAGGCTAAAGAAGGGCATATCGCTTTGCAGGATCATGGTGATCAGGTCTCTTTTCGTAATGTTCGCATACGCGAACTTTAGCAGCATATAATTTTTGTTAGATATTTAAAAGTACCGCTTTAGCCGGTACTTTTTCTTTTTACTACCTGTCTTGCTAATATGCCTTTTTGTATTCGGATATTGTTAATTTCAGCCATATATTGGAAACTAATTTTAGCATAATTGTAGTTAAGTACCTGCATTCCCTTTATTTTCGTGGGTTTACATTTTGCTAACTGTTGATTTTGCAATCGCTTTCCAACAAATACTCTTAAGATGACACAACAGACAGTCCGACTGCTTGCAAGTTTTTCGCTTTTCCTCGGCTTTATCTATCTTCTAACTTCATGTGACAACTCTCGAGAACGTAAAGTTTTGGTGTATTTTCAGCCCGAAGGCAAACAGGCCCCCGCTGGTTTGTCCGTAATCGAGCAAATAGGACAACAACATAGTTTTGCAATAGATACCACCAGTCAGAGTGTATCTCTGAAAGAAGAAAATCTTCAGAATTACAGTGCCATTGTATTCTTAGGCACGCCCGGCGAGTCGTTGAATGTTTGGCAGCAAACTGATGTAGAGCGATTTGTACAGGCAGGAGGAGGTTATGTCGGGATCAATTCACCCATTAATATAAAGTACAACTGGCCATGGTACGAAGAGTTGATCGCTACTACACAAAGTTCGGAAGTGCAAAACCCCGAGTACCAGGAGATGCCTGTTAAGCTAATGGCAACGCAAGAGGGTGATAGTGCTCCTGAAGGAATAAATATTTGGTCAGGAGAGTACGATGGAGGGCAGGTAGTTTATATCAGCGGAGATAATGTTTCTACCGCTCTGAGCAATGAAGTAGTAAAAGACTCTTTTACAAAAGGTATTGAATATGCTATCGGTGACAATCATTTAAATTATGGTTTGGCACAGTCGTTAAGAACTCCTGAAGAAAACCGCTTTGTAAAGGAAATCCTTGTTCCTGGTCCCTTGGATGAGCCTACCGAGCTGGCGGTATTACCCGATGGTAAGGTGATTTTTACGGAGCGCAAAGGCGCTGTCAAAATGTACTATCCTGAGGATGGTCGTATGCGAAAAATCGCGCAAATGAATGTGCATACACAGTTTGAAGATGGTTTGATGGGTATCGCAAAAGATCCGAATTTCTATTACAACAATTGGGTTTACATGTATTATTCGCCTGCCGGTGATGAGCCCATTCAAAATTTGTCTCGCTTTTTATTGCTTGACGACAGTCTGATCATGTCTTCTGAAAAAGTGATTTTGCAGGTAGATGTTCAGCGTCAGGAATGCTGTCATACCGGGGGGTCTATTGCCTTTGGACCTGATGGTTTACTCTACCTATCTACCGGTGATGATACTAACCCTTTCCAATCCAATGGCTATGCGCCTATAGATGAAAGACCGGGCCGCGCTCCATTTGATGCTCAGGGTTCATCGGGAAATACCAATGACCTGAGAGGAAAAATTTTGAGGATCAAGGTCAATGAAGATGCTACTTACTCTATTCCGGAAGGAAACCTCTTCCCTGAGGGAGATCCATTGAGTCGTCCTGAAATTTACGTGATGGGTACCCGTAACAGTTATAGAATTAGTGTAGACCAGGAAACCGGCTGGTTATACTGGGGGGATGTGGGGCCGGATGCCCGTGCCGATGGTGAGCCGGGTACTAAAGGATATGATGCAGTGAAACAGGCGAAAAAAGCAGGTTTTTACGGCTGGCCTTACTTTCGTGGTAATCGCCCCTACCGGGACCATAATTTCGCTACTGGTGAGATAGGTGATTACTTTGACTTTGATGGTCCTATCAATGACTCCCCCAATAATACTGGCCGCAAAAAATTACCTCCTTTCAATAAATCTTTTGTATGGTATCCTTATGATGAGTCACCTGACTTTCCTATTGTGGGTACAGGTGGTCGTAACGCGATGGCCGGGCCAGTTTATCACTATGAGAAGTACGAACATTCCAGGAATCGCTTTCCGGAATATTATGATGACAAGCTTTTCATTTACGACTGGATACGCAACTGGATAATTGCTGTTACAGTAGATGAAAACGGTGATTTACAGAGGCTAGAACCTTTTGTGGATTCATTTGACTTCAGCAAAATTATTGATATGGAAATGGGCCATGACGGAAGTATTTACCTACTTGAGTATGGTGCAGACTGGTTTGCTGCCAATCCTGATGCTTCGCTTTCTCGTATCAGCTATGCTGAAGGCAATCGCACACCTATCGCTCGTGTAGCTGCCGACCAAACCATTGGTGCAGCTCCATTTACTGTACAGTTTAGCGGGGAAGAAAGCTTTGACTATGACGAGGGCGACGAACTTCGCTACGCCTGGTCATTCACTGGAGCAGAAGAACAATCTACTGATGCTAACCCCCAGTTTACTTTTGAGGAAGCAGGAATTTATGATGTTGCGCTCACTGTTACAGATGCTGAAGGGGACAGTGATGTGCAAGATATCACCATTCAGGTAGGTAATGCAAGGCCATCCATAGAAATAGCCCTTACCTCAAATGCTTCCTTTTACTGGGATAATACTCCTGTGAAATACGATATCAAAGTAACAGATAAAGAAGATGGCAGCCTTACTGATGGAAAAATTTCTCCATCGCAGGTAAGTTTTGCTTTTGCTTATAGTATGGATGGAGCTATGGTTGAAGATGAGCTTGGCCATAAGTCCTCTGTAAATGGCTTATCACTTATAGAAGATAGTGGATGTAAAGCCTGCCATTCTTTTGAGAAGCAGTCTGTTGGCCCTGCTTATCAGGAAGTAGCCAAGCGCTACGAAACTACTGATGCCAATAAAGCCATGCTGGTCAATAAGATTCTGAAAGGTGGAAGTGGCAACTGGGGCGACAGAGCCATGCCAGCGCAGGTGGTAACGGAAGAAGAAGCAGGAATTATTGTTGACTATCTACTATCTTTGGATGCACAGGGTGCTTCATTGCCTTTGAGCGGAACCTTGACTCCTGATGAGCATATTGCGAACCCTGGAGGTAAATATATTTTCAAAGTTAGTTATACTGATCAGGGTGGGGAAATAGTAGGTCCCTTGGCCGCACAATCTACGCTTGAACTTCGTGACCCTAAAGTAGAGGCTGAAAGCTTAAATTTCAGCAACAGTACCCGCACTCGTACTACTGACAATACAACCTACGTAGGTAATCTTAAAGAGGGAAGTTATTTTGCCTTCCAAGATATAGACCTGAAAAACGTAGAGTCTTTAAAAATCAGAATGGGTGCTAATGCTCCTGGCCTGACTTTACACATCAGACAGGACGAAGTTGATGGCAAAACAATTGCTACGCAGGCTATGCCGACTGTTTCATCTCCTGCTGCATTTCGGGAAGTTACAATCCCTTTACAGTCTTTTGCTTCGGGTAAGCATGATTTGTATTTTGTAATTACTGGAGGAGAGAATGATGAGGAGACGGAAGGAAGCATTGACTGGATTTATTTTAACAATAGTGGTAGCGATAAGAAGCTAGCTATAAAATAAATCATCGTCAAAAAAAGAAAGCCAACGCTGAATAGTTAGCGTTGGCTTTTTTATTGCCTATAGTAAAATAATGGTCAAATAATCATTCCGGCACCTACAGTTTCATTGGTAAATTCGTCAATAAGAATCATACTGCCGGTAGTTCTGTTTTTCTTGTAACTATCGTAGATCAAAGGAGAGGTAGTGCGGATTTGAACCCTTCCGATATCATTCAGTCCTATTTCCTTATCATCCTCTATACGATGGAGGGTGTTGATATTTACCTTATACTTAACCTCCTTGATGACACAACGTGCATCTTTGGTGGTATGCTTGATCATATACTTTCCTCCCGGCTGAATTTTTTTCTCATTGAGCCAGCACATCATCACTTCAATATCCTGACCAACCGTGGGTTGATTGTCTGGTTTACAAATAGTGTCTCCTCTGGTAATGTCAATATCATCTTCCAGCGTAAGAGACACTGCCATAGGAGGATAAACTTCATCCAGAGGCCCATCTAAGGTTTCAATAGATTTTATTTTAGAAGTAAGTCCTGAAGGCTGTACAATGATTTCATCACCAGGTTTAAATACACCACCCGCTACCCTACCAGCATAACCTCTGTAATCATGAAATTGGTCTGACTGAGGGCGAATAACTCTTTGTACCGGAAAGCGAGAGTCAATAAAATTATAATCACTGGCAATCTGTACATTTTCTAAGGCATATAACAGACTTGATCCTTCATACCAAGACATGTTTTCTGACTTATGCACCACATTATCGCCTTTTAGAGCACTAATCGGAATATAGCGAATGTCAGGGATGTCTAACTTGGAGCTAAAGTCCTCAAAATCATCTTTGATCTTTTCAAATGCTTCTTCACTATAGTCAACCAGGTCCATCTTATTGATACAAAGTACCAAGTGCTGGATACGCAATAATGAAGCGATGAAAGCATGACGGCAGGTTTGTTCTACTACCCCATGACGCGCATCTACCAGTACAATAGCAAGGTTAGCGGTAGATGCACCGGTGACCATATTTCTGGTATACTGAATATGGCCGGGCGTATCAGCGATGATAAATTTACGCTTTGGCGTAGCGAAATAACGATAAGCTACATCTATGGTAATTCCTTGTTCTCTTTCATCACGTAAACCATCTGTCAGAAGAGCAAGATTAATGTTTTCATCTCCACCACCCAGACTGGCGCGCTGAACCGCATCCATCTGATCTTCAAAAATGGCTTTACTATCAAATAAAAGTCTTCCGATCAGAGTACTTTTTCCATCGTCCACGCTACCTGCAGTGGTAAAACGCAGCAGGTCCATGTTGAGGTATTGTTCGTTTACTTCTTGTGTTAATTCTTGATTCATTGCTAAATTTTTTGGCTTTGGGAGAAATTTTCAATCTAGAAGTAACCTAACTTTTTGCGGTCTTCCATTGCAGCTTCTGAGCGTTTGTCATCTGTCCTGCCGCCTCTTTCTGTTACTTTAGCGGAAGCTACTTCCTGAATAATGGATTGCAAATTGTCAGCATCTGACTCTACTGCTCCCGTACACGTCATGTCACCTACTGTTCTAAAGCGGATACGTCTGGTTTCGTATTTTTCTTCTTTCTGTAATGTAAGGAATTCTGATTTAGCGAGTAAAACTCCATTACGATCTACCACTTCACGGTCATGCGAGAAGTAGATTTCAGGTATATCCATTTTTTCAGCAGCAATGTATTGCCACACATCCATCTCTGTCCAGTTACTCAAAGGAAATACGCGGAAGTGTTCGCCGACATTTTTCTTACCATTGAATAAGTTCCACAATTCAGGGCGCTGATTCCTGGGGTTCCATTGTCCAAATTCGTCCCGGTGAGAGAAAAACCTTTCTTTGGCACGTGCTTTTTCTTCGTCTCTACGCGCTCCGCCAAAGGCAGCATCAAACTGAAACTCTTCGATTCCATCCAGCAGCGTAACCGTTTGTAAAGCATTTCTGCTGGCATTGGGTCCCTTTTCTTCTGCTACTCTACCTTTATCTATAGACTCCTGTACTGTCTTTACAATTAATTTCGCGCCTAGTTTTTCCACCAGATTATCACGAAACTCTATAGTTTCCGGAAAATTGTGCCCGGTATCAATGTGCATTAATGGAAAAGGAAGTTTAGCTGGCCAAAAAGCTTTCTGAGCCAATCTGACCATGCATATTGAGTCTTTACCTCCGGAAAAAAGCAATACTGGTTTTTCAAACTGAGAGGCTACTTCTCGCATGATGAAGATAGCTTCTGCTTCCAGCTGCTTTAAGTGCGTTAAGCGATAAGATTTCATAGCTGATATGTTAAATTCCTGATTTTAAACTGATAATGATGTGACTTCTAATATTTTGTCAACTAACACCTGATGACATTCTTCTATACTTTTTTCTCCTGTTTTTAAACGTAAATCAGGTTGTTGGGGTGGTTCAAAAGGAGAGCTGATCCCTGTGAAGTCTTTAATAATACCTTCTCTTGCTTTTGCGTATAAGCCTTTTACATCCCTTTGTTCACAAACTTCCAAAGGGCAATCTATATATACCTCGAAATAACTTTCCTCTCCGATAATTTCCTTCGCCATTTCCCTAATGCTATGCGTAGGGCTAATTAATGAGCAGATCGTAATCACTCCACATTGGGCAAAGAGCTTAGAAACTTCTGCCGCTCTTCTTATATTTTCGCGTCTTTCTTCTTCACTAAAGCCCAAATTATTGTTTACTCCGGTACGAAGATTATCACCATCCAAAAGCATAGTGAGCTTCTTTTGCTGATGCAATGTGTTTTCTGCAGCTTTAGCTAATGTACTTTTACCTGATCCGGACAGCCCCACCATCCATATTACTTTTCCTTTCTGCTGAAGTAATTCTTCCTTATCTCTTTTTTGCAGAATTGTATCAAAAATCGGATAAATATGGTTCAATATCTTCTAAATTAAATATTAAGTAAAAATAATGTAAAAATTTCGTATGAAAAAGCTATTGGCTCATTTGCAAGCACAAAGCTAAAGGACTATTTTTTAAAAAGTAAGCTTTGCAGAAATAAACCTATCTTTCTGCTGCATATCTTTTCTAAGCAAAACATCTGTAAACCCGTATTCTTCAAGTAGTTCTGCAACTTTCATTCCATATGCTTCATTAATTTCAAAGTAGAGTCTTCCCTTATTTCTAAGTAATTTCTGTCGTGAGCATAAGCTTGCAATTTGCCTATAAAAGAGAAGGGGATCTTCATCACTAACAAACAAAGCCTTGTGTGGCTCAAAATCCAAGACATTTTTTTTCATGGCCTGGATTTCACTTCTTCTCACATAAGGAGGGTTACTTACGACGAGGTCATATGAATTAAAGTTATTTGTTGGATCTAAAATATCTTCCAAATACCATAAAATTTCTGCCTGATGACGCTGTGCATTCGCCTTTGCCACAGCCAATGCTTCCTGACTAGCATCTAATGCATGGACTTTGGCGCTGTTAAGCTCTTTACTTAAAGTAATAGCAATACACCCGCTGCCCGTTCCAATATCCAACACTTTCAATCCCTCCTGAAGATTCTCCTTAACCACAATATCCGTTAATTCTTCAGTTTCTCTGCGGGGGATCAATGCGGCGGGAGTAACATAAAATGATCTGCCGTAAAAAAAAGTCTCTCCGATAACATATTGAATAGGCTCATCATTACAAATACGTGCAACTGCTTTTTCTAATTGGTCTTTCTGATGACTATTTAGTTGTATCTGGCGATCTACCAAAATATCATTTCTCTGATAATGGAGGTAATGCTCTATTAACATTAGCGCCATATATCTACTTTCTTCTATTGTATAGGTTTCATTTTTATGTTGATGTATTTGGCGGATA
Organism: Catalinimonas alkaloidigena; assembly: GCF_029504655.1. Classification (NCBI taxonomy): domain Bacteria; kingdom Pseudomonadati; phylum Bacteroidota; class Cytophagia; order Cytophagales; family Catalimonadaceae; genus Catalinimonas; species Catalinimonas alkaloidigena. The sequence goes on along the minus strand of NZ_JAQFIL010000001.1, from coordinate 6,958,692 downwards.
ATGGATTGATACAAATCACGGGCGCTATACAGCTTTTCTTTCATAGGTATTAATTGATATATTGGCAGTGAAATGCCTCACAAAATTGACCTTTTAAATCGTACTCTGCAACTTGCCTTATATGGCCTTGGCAGGGTATCACCCAAGCCACTATTGGGATGGGTACTTACCTCTGCGCAATCCAAAATAATAGCGGAAGGCTGGTTACCCCACAAGCCACTTTTATCCACGCTTTCATCTCTTGGTATTGCCCATAGTACAATAAATCAACACAGTCTATATATAAATTCGCTTTACGCTGTCGGGCCTGGCCTCATCAAAACCTTGCCCAAACTAGGTATCAGTCATATTTATAGTGCCGGCCCCATTCATCACTCCATTCAACAACAACTTCCCTCTATTATCTGGCATGACAATTTTCTTCCCAAAAAAGAGGTTTTTCTCAACCGAAGATACCTCAATTTTTACTCAAACAGGCGTCCTTATATTATCCTGAAGTGGGCAGAAACAAAAGACGGGTTTATAGCACGAGAGAATTATGACTCTAAATGGATAAGTAATGTGCTTTCCCGCAGACTAGTTCACAAATGGCGGAGCGAAGAAGATGCTATAATGGTAGCGACCAATACTGCTCATTATGATAATCCTAAATTAAATGTGCGGATGTGGTCAGGTAGAAATCCTGTCCGCATTGTGATAGATAAGGAGTTAAAGTTAGATAAAAAGCTCCGTTTATTTGATGATGCTCAACCTACTTTATGCTATAACCTACACATTGACCAAGCTCAAAATGAACTCCGGTGGATACAAATTGCCGAGCCTAAAAATCAGCTTGATTTTTTTTCACGCCTGCTCAAAGACCTTTGGCAGAGAAATATTCAATCCCTAATAGTAGAAGGAGGTTCTCGACTACTTCACTTTCTAATACAACATAATTTGTGGGACGAAGCTAGAGTTTTTACCTCTCCCCAAAGCTTTTGTAAGGGAATACCAGCCCCTGTCATTGAATCACAGTCACCTGATGAAACGCACTTTATCGGTAATGACTCGCTCAAAATATATCGAAATATCAAAAGCTGAATAAGAAATAGAAAAACAAGGCTACCCAAAGCGCGTCTATAAAATGCCAGTATGTAACCAGCATTTCCAAACGGACACGCTGGTAAGGGTTAGTTACCAAAATCAGTGTTTTTACCGGATCACGATAAATACTGCTTATTTTAGTATATGCCAGAGTCAAAAAAACTAAGCCTCCGGCTAAATGTAGAATATGAAGACCTGAGATAATATAAAGATATGCTCCTGAATCTTTGCCTGTCAGACTTATACCTGATTTGTTTAATTCGTACCAGCCTACGTACTGGCTGATGGTAAATGCAAGACCTAAGAAGAGCGCGATTTCTACCGACCTTTTTACTTCTTTGATCTTGTCTTTTTTAAATGCAGGCAAAGCCTTTGAGATAGCGAAACTTGAAAGTAAGAGCAATACCAAACTCACTACGAATGATTTGGGCATAATGAAGTTAATAGAATCTTCTTCCGGTTGGCTGAAGGTATATGCAGTTATCATGAAGAGAAATACCAAACTACTTCCAAAAATGGCTAAATAAAGCAGCATTTTGTGAGGATGGATTTTCTCCAGTCGGGCCATCGTACTATCCCCTCTTTTCTCCTCAGTATTATTTTTATTCTGCTTTTGCATATCAAATTATATCTAAGACGTTGTTAACTGTGAAACATAATTGCTGTGAGGTAGTTTTGATATATTTAAAATTAATAAAGGGCAATTCCGTAATTTACCTAATTTTGAGTATTATTTCATCTAATAAATTTTGGTGTGCAGATTCAGCGTTTTATTGAACTTTACTCTTCCGACAGTCTTATTCATACCCTTGCTACCCAGATAAAAAACAACGCCGGGGGCTTTATTCAAATCAAAGGATTAGTAGGTAGTCTAGATGCTGTTTTAGCTTCCGCATTATACCAGATACACGCTCAGAACCATGTATTTGTTGTAAGCGATAAAGAAGAAGCTGCTTACTTTCACAATGATTTACAAAATCTGAACCAAACACAAGAAGTCCTGCTTTTTCCCTCTTCTTACAAAAAGCCTTATCAGCTGGAAGAAACTGAAAACGCTAACGTACTTATGCGGGCAGAAATTCTTAACCGTATTAACAACCCGCTCAACAAGGGTGAGTTAATTGTTACTTACCCTGATGCTCTGGCCGAAAAAGTGATTAATAAGAAATCTTTTCAGCAAAATACTTTCGCTGTCAAAGCAGGGGATAAGTTAGACACTCAGTTCTTAAGTGAGCTCTTAATTTCTTACGATTTTGAGAAAGCTGAGTTTGTATATGAAGCCGGTCAGTTTGCAATACGGGGAGGAATCGTAGATATTTTTTCTTACGCCCATGAAATGCCCTATCGTCTGGAGCTTTTCGGGAATGAAGTAGAGAGTATACGTGTTTTCGATGTTGAAAACCAGCTTTCTCAGGATAAGGTAGAGCGCCTTAGTATTATTCCTAATGTGCAGACAAAATTATTACAGGAAGAAAGGCAAGCTTTTATTGATTTTCTGCCTAGCGAGAACACAAAAATTTGGTTCAAAGATTTTGAGCAAACTACTGATACCATTGCCAGGTTTTTTGACAATGCCGAAGAAAATTTTGACAAAATAGTCAGCGCCTCTGGCAATACGCAAGTCATTTCAAAACCAGAAGTTCTCTTCGAAACCTCCGATAGCTTTATAAGTAGCATCAACAAGTATTGTAAAATAGAATTTGGAAACCGGTTTTATAGCCGTACTGATCAGATTTTTCAGTTTGAGAGTGAACCACAACCTTCATTTAATAAGAATTTCGAACTGCTTGTAGAAAACCTGAGGTCGCTACACGAAAAAAGTTTGCAGATTTTTATTTCTTCTGATTCAGAACATCAGATCGAGCGCCTGACCACTATTTTTGAAGAGCTGGATTCTACAGTACATTTTGATCCTTTATTTGTATCGCTTCGACAAGGGTTTATCGACAAAACACTTCAGCTGAGCTGTTATACTGATCATCAACTGTTTGACCGTTTTCATCGGTATAAAACCCGCACCGCTCATGCTAAATCCAAAGCACTGACATTAAAAGAGTTACGTGCTCTCAATACTGGTGACTATGTCGTTCATATCGATCATGGCATTGGCCGCTTCGCCGGCTTGGAGAAAGTGGATGTTGGAGGTAGAGAACAGGAAGCAGTACGTTTGGTTTACCGGGATAACGATCTTCTGTATGTCAGTATTCACTCTCTGCATAAAATATCCAAATACAGCGGTCAGGAAAGTGCCCCCCCTACCATAAGTAAGCTGGGTTCACCCGACTGGGATAATAAAAAGAAAAAAGCCAAAAAAAAGGTCAAAGACATAGCCAAGGACCTCATTAGCCTGTATGCAAAACGAAAAGCATCCCCCGGCTATGCATTCAAAAGAGATGATTTCCTTCAGGCTGAATTGGAATCTTCTTTTATGTATGAAGACACACCTGACCAGGCCAAGGCGACAGAAGATGTGAAATCTGATATGCTCCAACCCTTTCCTATGGATAGGCTGGTATGTGGTGATGTAGGTTTTGGTAAAACGGAGGTAGCCATCAGAGCAGCTTTCAAAGCGGTTAATGAAGGTAAGCAGGTAGCGGTATTAGTGCCCACAACTATTCTGGCAATGCAACATTACCAAACATTCAAAGATAGGCTTGCCAACTTTCCCATCACTGTTGAATATATCAATCGTTTTAAATCCACTAGAAACATTAAGGAAATTCTTAAAAAGGTGCATGAGGGTAAAGTGGATATACTAATTGGCACCCACCGAATTGTCAACAAAGACGTGGTGTTTAAGGACTTAGGTTTGATGATCATTGATGAGGAACAAAAGTTTGGGGTAAAAGTAAAGGAACGCCTGAAAGAACTTAGGGTAAATGTAGATGCACTTACTTTAACAGCTACGCCTATTCCCCGTACATTGCATTTTTCACTGATGGGCGCACGTGACCTAAGTATCATTTCAACGCCACCGCCTAACCGTCGACCTGTCACTACTGAAATACACACCTTTAACGAAGTGTTGATCCGTGATGCCGTGAGTTATGAACTCAAAAGAGGGGGGCAGGTTTTCTTTGTACATAATCGTGTACAAAACATAGAAGAAGTTGCTAATATTATTCTCCGTCTTGTCCCTGACGCCAGAGTAGCAGTTGCTCATGGCCAAATGGATGGTTCCAGACTTGAGAAAACAATGCTCAAATTTATTGAAGGTGAATATGATGTTTTAGTATGCACAAATATCATTGAGTCTGGTTTAGATATTTCTAATGCCAATACCATTCTTATCAATAATGCTCATATGTTTGGGCTTTCTGACTTACACCAAATGCGCGGTAGGGTAGGGCGCTCAAACCGAAAAGCTTTCTGTTATCTACTAGCTCCCCCTACGATTGGTCTTACTGCCGATGCACGCAAGCGCCTTAGTACATTGGAGGAATTCTCAGAATTGGGAGATGGTTTTAAAGTAGCTATGAGAGATCTGGACATTCGCGGAGCAGGAAACTTATTAGGTGCGGAACAAAGTGGCTTCATTTCCGATCTTGGTTTTGATATGTATCATAAAATTCTAGATGAAACTGTTCAAGAGCTCAAGGAAACTGACTTTAAAGATTTATTTACCAAAGAGTTAAGTGAATATGTTAAACCTTTGGTACAAGACTGCACAATTGAAACAGATTTAGAAATTCTTATCCCGGAAGAGTACGTAAGCAGCACCACAGAAAGGCTGAGTTTATATGCTAAGTTAGATAATCTCAAACATGAAGATGAACTAAAAGCCTTTCAACTAATGCTTGAAGATCGTTTTGGCCCAATTCCGGAACAAGTACAAGAGCTGATTTCCACCGTTCGTTTAAGATGGAAAGCTGAAAAGCTGGGGTTTGAAAAGCTCACCCTAAAGAGTGACTCCTTAAAGTGTTACTTTGCCACATCTGAGAACCAAGAATACTTTAATTCTGAAACTTTCGGTAAAATATTACAATTTGTTCAGCAACGTTCTAAGTCTTGTCGACTTAAAGAAACTAAAAAAAGGCTTATTTTGGTTATTCAGAAGGTTGAAAACACTTATAAAGCTATAGATGTACTTGATGCTATGCTTTAGGATTATAAAATTTTCGCTTTATTATATACTTTGCAAGGCAATATACACGTTAAGTTTGTAGTCTGTAAAAGTGGTGTGTTTCTTGCTTATTTTATATTTTTACTTACATACATTAAATTTGTGTGTCTAATTGCTGTTAAAATATTTTTTTTGTTCACAATTTAGTGGCTGAATTATTAATTGCAATTTCTTTATTTAGTTATGTGAATAATAGGCTGAAGAGCTATAAAACTTAGAATATTAATAAACAGGTGTTATGAAGAAAACTTGGAAACTGGTCAAAAACGCATCTCTTGTATGCTGTGGGGCTGCTATTTTATCAGCCTGCAGCAAAACCCACCCCACCAGTGTAAATCCCGGGCAATCAAGCTCGGCAACAGGCATTGAATATAATGTTGAGGGTAATTTTACACTGGATGAGTATAGAGGTCAGCCTGAAGCTCCTAATATGGTGTATATTGAGGGTGGAAGATTTGTAATGGGTTCTTTTGAAGAAGACCTGATGGGAACTCGTGATAATCTTGAAAGGACAGTTACTGTAGCCTCATTCTACATGGATCAGACAGAAATTGCCAATATTCACTGGCTTGAATACTTGTTTGATATCAAGCAAGATTCTACTACTGAATTTTACAATTCTTCTCTGCCAGATACTACGGTATGGCGTAGAGACCTTGCTTACAATGACCCTTATGTAGAACATTATCTCAGATACCCCGGTTTCCGCTATTTTCCTGTTGTAGGAGTGAGTTGGAGACAAGCTAACGATTACTGCAAATGGAGAACTGCAGTAGTTAATGAAAAGCTGGTTGAGGAAGCTGGCGTAGATCTTAACGTGCCTGAAGGAAGCCGAGTCCCCCTTGAAACAGGCGTTGTACTTCCTGATTTCCGTTTACCTACTGAGGCTGAATGGGAATATGCGGCCAAAGCCCTGATCGGTACTCAATATCTTGATGAAAACCATACCAACCAACGTATTTATCCTTGGGATGGGCATGCTACCCGTAATCCTTATGGCAAAGAAATGGGTTATTTCCTGGCTAACTTTAAGCGAGGCCGCGGTGACTATGCTGGTATTGCAGGTAAGCTTAATGATGGCGCGATGATCACTGACTATATTTACGAATATCCTCCCAATGATTTTGGATTGTACAATATGGCTGGCAATGTGAATGAATGGGTAATTGATGTGTATCGTCCTCTTTCTTTCCAAGACTTTAGTGACCTGAACCCTATTCGTCGTGATGGTACACTTGACCCTGAAGAAAAATATGATAATGAAGAATATCCTAATTACGCTGGAGATTATAATTCACTAATCACTAATGAGCTAAGAGTATATAAAGGAGGTTCCTGGGCTGATGTAGCTTACTGGCTATCACCTGGTACTCGCCGCTATATTGAGCAAGATTCCGCTACTGCTACGATTGGTTTTCGCTGTGCAATGATCAGGGCTGGAACAAATTACTAAGAAAATTAGGTAAATTGATTTTGAAGGCTTGGCAGTTTTGTCAAGTCTTTTTTATTCTGCTGCTGCAAGTGCAGCTACACTTACCTCTTTACCGCCTTCTTTCAATACTAAGTCAGCACATTGTCCTACAGTAGCACCGGTGGTAATCACATCATCTATAATCAAAATCCTCTTCTCTTTTATAAAAGCTTGATTCTGAATTGCATAAATATTCTCCGTATTACTGAAGCGCTCAGCCCGGCTTTTCTTCGTTTGAGTCTGGGTATTTACTTTCCTCTGAAGAATATTTTCTGACCAGTCTATTTCTAGAACTTCTGCTATTCCCTTGGCAATATAGTCAGCTTGATTGTAGCCTCTTTTTCTTTGTTTTGATTTATGTAATGGAACGGGAATTATCAGATCAAATTTGTCTTGGTATCCTGCTGCTCTTAAAGAATGCCCAAACCATTTCCCTGTAAGTATTCCTATCTCAGGAAGGTTTCTATATTTAAGGTGATGGAGTATTTTTTGGACTCCGCTTTTTTTGCTGAATTTATAATACACTAATACATACTTTATATCAACGAGGCCTGAAAATTTCCTTTCCAAGTTCACATTTGTATGATGTAGATCGTATTTGGGGAGAGCATTGGCAAATGAAGTGGAAATATACTGCTCACCTTTGGCTAAAGGCAGCTTGCTTACTACACAACAATGGGGAAATAACAATGAAATAAAATCATTGAACATCTTAAGTACGTATAAAATTTTACTGAAGATATCATTTACTTTTCTGTATCCTTCCTTACTTTATAATTGGGTATTACAAGAGTAACATTTCTTAATAATGGTGAACAAAATTTTATGTACAAAAAGGATTTAGAACTGGAGCGGAAATGGCATAGGCTTCTTAATAGGGTAGAGGAGATGCTTGGAAAAAAACCTAAAGACCTCAATGGTGTTCTTTTCCTTATCGGAGTCCAAGAGCTGGGCAAAGGCTTCCAGCATTTTTCAAAAGAAGAAAAACAGGATCTGATGCACATTGCCATTTGTAAAGTGCTTTCTCTTTCCGGCTTCTATCAGTTAGAGGGGGTTGATCAACAGGGCTGGCCCCACTGGAAATTAATCAAAAAGCTTCCTCATTTTGATTTACTTGAGCAAGAAAAACTTCTGAAAATGCATATTATTGATTACTTTAATCAAGAACTTGGTATAGAAATATAATACATGAGAATTGTTTCTTATAACGTCAATGGAATTCGTGCAGCTGTCGCAAAAGGTTTCGTTGAATGGATTGAAGAGGATAATGCTGATATCATTTGTCTTCAGGAAATTAAAGCACAATCGGGACAAATTAATATTAAGGATTTTGAAAATTTAGGCTACCATACCTATTGGATGCCTGCTATCAAAAAAGGTTATAGTGGAGTAGGGATTTTAAGTAAAACCAAACCTCTGCAGGTAGAATATGGTTGTAGTATGGATACTTATGATGCCGAAGGTAGAGTACTTAGAGCAGATTATGCTGATTTTTCAGTAATGAGTGTCTATATGCCATCTGGTTCGAGCGGAGACATTCGCCAGGATTTTAAAATGAAGTGGCTAAGCGATTTCGAACAGTATATTCAAAGCCTAAAAAACCAATACCCTAATCTCATCATAAGTGGTGATTACAATATTTGTCATCGCCCTATTGATATTCACGATCCAGTAAGAAACAAAAACTCTTCGGGCTTTTTACCTGAAGAAAGAGATTGGATGACTAATTTTTTAGAAACTGGCTTTATCGATACATTTCGTTACTTTGATGAATCACCCCACCAATATTCCTGGTGGAGTTATCGTGCCCGGGCTCGTGAGAAAAATAAAGGTTGGCGAATTGACTATCATATGGCTACTCAAAATATGGAGAACCGCTTATCGGGAGCTTCTATTTTGAGTGAAGTAAAGCACTCAGATCATTGTCCGATTGTGCTGGAACTGAAAGACTTGTAAATAAAGGAGTATATTTCTTAATGTAATTTTTTTATCCAGATAGCTTGAACTATATCTCCGGTTTTATAAGTTCTATACATTTAAACCTTTCATTTCTAAGAGTATGGCCTCAGAAGCGAACACCAATAATGTCATTACGCAACTCAAGCTTTACAAGAGAAAATTTTATCTCAATAAGCTCGCTCGCGGAAGTATATATTTTGGAGCAGTACTACTTACTGTTTATTTGGTTGTTAGCTCTCTGGAATATACTATTCGTCTTAACTCTGTAGGAAGAACAATTCTTTTTTTTCTCTTTATTGCAGTATTTATTTTTATACTCTATAAATGGGTGATTGACCCTTTGCTTCGAGTATATAATAACAGAAGGCAGATAAGCGATGAGGAGGCGGCAAGGCAAATCGGTATTTTTTTTCCTGAAGTAAAAGATAAACTTCTGAATGTTCTTCAGCTTCAGAGAAATACTGATGTTGATAATACCTTATTAAGTGCAAGTATAGCCCAAAAGACTCAGCAAATTTCTGTTGTTTCTTTCCCCGTAGCCATCAATCTAAAGGATAATCTCAAGTACATCAAATACCTGGCAATACCCGCAATATTGGTTCTTTTCCTGTTCGTTTCTATACCCCAATTATTTTCTGAGAGCAATGAACGTCTGGTCAACTTTAATAAGGAGTTTGTACCTGAAGCGCCCTTTACTTTCCATCTCCAAACCGAAACTTTACTGGCATTTAAAAATGAAGACTTCTCCGTTGATTTAGCCATTGAAGGGGATGCCATGCCTGATAAAGTCTATCTTATTACTGCAGGTCGCAAGTTTCGTATGTCTTCTAATGAAGCAGGCATCTTTCAATATAACTTCCAGAATATTCAACGTGATGTCAGCTTTTCTATTGAGGCTGCTGGTTTTAGCACACAAGAATATAATGTCAATGTAGTGGAACGGCCTAATCTGAAAGATTTTAGTGTTTTCCTTAACTATCCTGATTATTTGGGTAAAGAAGATAAGCGCTTGAATAATGTTGGAAACCTGCAAGTACCGGAGGGCACCGAAGTAACCTGGAAGTTTAATGCACTCGCTTCAGATAGCATGCACCTCACTTTTGTTGAACAAGAGGAGTCATATAAACTAGAGGAAGAGGCAGATCAAGTATTCTCATTTGAGAAGCAAATTTTTCAAGCGGATCATTATCAAATTGACCTTAAGAATGAGTACAGCTCTAACAAACAGAATATTCGCTATTTCCTGGATGTCATCCCTGATCAGCATCCTAAAATAAGTCTTGAGCAATTTCAGGATACTACCATGTATCAGTTTTTGGTATTAGGTGGAAATGTATCAGACGATTACGGTCTCACCCAATTGGCACTTTATTACAAATTTGAAAAAGCAGATGATGGAAACAAAGCTGAAGGAAATTATCAAAGGTTGAACCTGGGTTTAGACACCAGGCAAAACAACCAAAGTTATTACCACCAATGGCAAATTGATAGCTTCAACCTACAACCGGGTGATAAAATTCGCTATTTCCTGCAGGTATGGGATAATGATGCTGTCAATGGTTATAAGGCCTCTAAAACTTCTTCATATGTATTCAGCATTCCTGATCGCAAGGCTATAAAAGAAAGCCTCAACAAATCTTCTGAACAAACACAAACGCAAATCAGCAAGACTGTTCAGCAGGCAGAGCAGCTTAAAAAAGAAATTGAAGATGTGGAGAAAAAACTGAGAGGTAAAAAAGAACTCTCCTGGCAGGAAAAACAAAAGCTTGAAGACATTATCAAAAGAAGACAAGCGTTGGAAAAAGAGTTGCAGGAGCTAAAAGAGCAGAACGAAGCCACCAATATGAAGCGTGAGCAGTTCAACCAGCAATCAGAAGAGATGCAGGAAAAAATTAATCAGCTGCAAAATCTGATGGAGGAACTATTAGATGAAGAAACGAAGAAACTATACGAGGAGCTTCAAAAAATGCTTGAAGAACAAGCAGAGCTTGATAAAATTCAGAATAAGCTCAGAGAACTGGGCGATAAGGAACAAAATCTGGAAGAAGAGCTTGAGCGTAGCCTTGAGTTGTTCAAAAGAATGAAGTTCGACATGAAGTTAGAGGAACTTGAGGACGAGCTTTCTGAAAAAGCCGAAGAGCAGGAAAAGCTTGGTGAAGCGTCTGAAAATAAGGAAAACAGTACAGAGGAACTGAGCGAGCAGCAAGAACAGCTCAATGAGGAGTTTGATGAATTTCAAAAGGAAATGGATGAACTCGAGCAACTTAACCAGGACCTGAAAAACCCTGCCCCAATGCAGGACATGTCTGAGGAGAAGCAGCAAATTCAGGAAGAACAACAAAAAGCTAAAGAATCTCTTGATCAAGGGAAACGTAAGAAGGCCCAGCAGTCACAAAAAAACAGCGCCCAGCAGATGAAAAAAATGGCGCAAAAGATGCAGCAGATGCAGCAGAGCATGGAGATGGAAATGTTGCAGGAAAACATGGATAACCTACGTAATATCTTAGATAATTTGATTACGCTTTCTTTCGATCAGGAAGACATCATGAAGTCCTTTCGGGATGTAAAACAAAATGACCCACGCTTTATTGATTTATCTCAGGAGCAACTCAAAATTAGAGATGATGCACAGATTATTGAAGATAGTCTTTTATCCCTTGCCGAAAGGGTATTTCAAATTCAGTCCTTTATCACTCGTGAAGTGAAAGACATGAATCAATATATGGAAGAAAGCATGGAGGCATTAAAAGAAAGGCAGCAATATAAAGCCATCAGTAAGCAGCAGTTTACTATGACCTCAATGAATAATTTAGCACTATTACTTAATGATGTACTCAGTCAAATGCAGCAGCAAATGGCTGATGCTATGGGCAATCCTCAGAAAAAACCAGGTCAGTCTCAGCAAAATATGAACATGAGCGAATTACAGCGTCAACTAAATGAACAGATTGATCAGCTCCGCAAAAGTGGAAAATCCGGAAGGGCACTTTCTGAAGAACTTGCTAAATTGGCAGCAGAACAAGAGAAAATCCGGAAGATGATGCAGGAGATGAAAGATTCAGATGAAGAGGGTGGTGGAGGTGCTGGAGACGAACTTTCTAAGAAAATGGAAGAGACCGAAACAGACTTGGTCAACAAAAAGTTAACTTCTGAACTGATAGAGCGTCAGAAAGAAATTATGACACGTTTGTTAGAAGTAGAAAAATCCATGCGTGAACAGGAACTTGATGATGAACGAAAAGGAGAAACCGCTAAGAGCGATTATGAACGCAAAGCATCTGAAAGCTTTGAGGAATATATTAAAGCAAAAAAACAAGAAATAGAACTCCTAAAAACAGTCCCTGTACGATTAAATCCGTATTATAAAAATGAGGCTAATAAGTATTTCCAACGATTAAACAATAATTCAAAATAAAGAATGAACTCCATAAACATTGAAATCCCCTCTCTTTCTGAAAACATCCGTATGATTGAGAGCTTCATAGACAATGCCAAAGAACGCTTTAATTTGAATGATGATATTTATGGAAATATCATGATAGCGGTTACTGAATCAGTTCATAACGCTATTCGGCATGGCAATCAGGGTGATGCCAAAAAAAACGTCAGCCTCTCTCTTGCACTACAGGAAGATGCTATTCACTTCACTGTAAAAGATGAAGGTGAGGGTTTTGATTTTGAAAACCTTCCTGACCCCACGTCTCCTGAAAACATTGAAACTCCCGGAGGCAGAGGCATCTTCTTAATGAAGCACTTATGTGATGAGGTAAAATTCCTTAACAATGGTCAAATTGTCGAATTAGTATTTTATATCAACTAAAAGTAAATTACTGGTATTGATTCATTTTTTTACTGAAGAGGTAGATTTCAATCACTCCATTCTTTCTCCTGCTATTCCCTGGATTGAAAAGGCTATTTTGAATGAAGGGTACACGCTGGAAAACCTCAATTACATTTTTTGTTCTGATGCTTATTTGCTTCAGATTAATATTCTCTATCTTCAACATGACTATTTCACCGATATTATCACTTTTGATAATAGTGAATTTTCCTTGTCTTTAGATGGCGATATTTTTATTAGCATTGAAAGAGTTGATGATAATTCACAGTCTGAACAAACTACTTTCTTTCATGAGTTGTTGAGAGTTATTATTCATGGTGCTTTACACTTAATGGGATATGATGATAAAGACACTTTTTCTAAAAGTACCATGAGGAAGATGGAAGACAAATACCTAGATTTGTACTTTCAGGATTTCCACATAGATAAGTAACGTTCCACGTGAAACGTTTTTAAATTTTATTTTCCTATGTTTCAAGAATACGATGTGATCGTAGTAGGAGCAGGGCACGCCGGAAACGAAGCGGCAGCTGCATCTGCAAAAATGGGCTCAAAAACTTTACTCATTACTATGGACATGGCCAAGATAGGTCAAATGTCTTGTAACCCGGCAATGGGAGGAGTTGCGAAAGGGCAAATTGTAAGAGAAATAGATGCGCTTGGGGGCTATTCAGGAATAGTATCGGATAAGTCTATGATACAGTTCAGAATGCTTAACCGTTCAAAAGGACCAGCGATGTGGAGCCCACGCACACAAAACGACAGAATGAGGTTTAGTGAAGAGTGGAGAACAGCTTTGGAAGGCATACCAAACTTAGACTTCTGGCAAGAAATGGTCACAGGCATCTTGGTAGAAAAAGATAAAGTAGTAGGCGTCAAGACAAGCATAGGCCTGGAGATTAAAGCTAAGTCTGTAGTGTTAACCAATGGAACATTTCTTAATGGCTTGATCCATATTGGCGAAAAGCAAATGGGAGGGGGGCGCTCCGGAGAGAGAGCATCTAAAGGTATAACAGAACAACTGCAAAAATTAGGTTTTGAATCCGGAAGAATGAAAACCGGAACCCCTCCCAGAGTAGATGGGAGGTCGCTCGACTACTCAAAAATGGAAGAACAAAAGGGGGACGAAGACCCTGGAAAATTTTCATTTACAGATACCACACCACCTGAGGTGCAGAGAAGCTGCCATATTACTTATACCAATCTTAATGTGCACGAAATTCTGGAAACAGGTTTTGATCGTTCTCCAATGTTTAACGGTAGGATAAGAGGGCAGGGCCCAAGATACTGTCCTTCCATAGAAGATAAAATTAACAGATTCAAAGAAAGGGATAGACATCAAATTTTTGTAGAACCGGAAGGCTGGAAAACGGTAGAAGTCTATGTCAATGGTTTTTCAACCTCATTGCCGGAAGATGTGCAATACAAAGCAATTCAACAGATACCAGGTTTTGAAAAAGCTAAACTCTTTCGACCTGGTTACGCTATTGAATACGACTATTTTCCTCCTACTCAACTCACCTTATCATTAGAAACCAAGCTGATTCAAAACCTATTCTTTGCCGGGCAAATCAATGGTACCACAGGATATGAGGAGGCAGCCTGTCAAGGTATGATGGCGGGCATCAATGCACACAATAAGGTAAATGAAAAAGAAGCATTTATTTTAAAACGTTCCGAAGCCTATATCGGAGTTTTGATTGATGATCTGGTAAATAAAGGTACCGAGGAACCGTACAGAATGTTTACTTCCCGCGCAGAGTTTCGCCTACTATTAAGACAAGATAATGCTGACCTCAGACTAAGTGAGAAAGCCCATAAATTAGGTCTGATTGAGGACGAGCGTCTTTCCAAAGTCTACGACAAACGCAGAGATATCGAGAGGGTAATGGAAGAGATCAAAGATCTCAGAGCTTCACCCAAAGAGCATAACGAAGGCCTGTGCGAACTCAATACCGCCATGCTCAAAGAAAAAATTTCTATCCAGAAACTACTTAAGCGGCCAGAAATAGGTATAGCAAAATTAAGAAAACTGGATAGTGAGCTGGATGCATATTTTTCTGCTTATAATCAGGAAGTATTAGACCAGGTAGAAATATTAACCAAATACGAAACTTACCTGGAGAAAGAAAGAGCGCATGCTGAGAAAGTGGAGAGCCTGGAAAACTATAGGATACCTGAGGGTTTTGACTATGCTAAAGTAAAAGCTTTATCTGCTGAAGCTACCGAAAAACTTAACCGTATCAGGCCGGCTACTATAGGACAAGCTTCCAGAATTAGTGGTGTATCTCCAGCCGACATATCCATAATAATGATATATTTGGGTAAATAAGATAATTCGTGTTTTGACATACAAAGTGCCTGTTTTAAGCGTTAAAAACAGGCACTTTTTTATTTTAGTTGGAAATAGAAAATCATGAAAGTAAAAAATATTTGGCTTTGTATTTTTTGGATTACTTTAATTGCTATCGGCTCATGTGCACGAAGAGGAGTACCTACTGGAGGCCCAAGAGATACTATTCCTCCTACATTGGTCAATATGTATCCTCCTTTGGAAGCAGTTAATTTTGATGACGATGAAGTTTACCTTGAATTTGATGAGTACGTAGAAGCAAGATCGCTCAAGCAAGATATTATTATTAATCCACCTGTAGAGGATTTTGACTTCTATGTAAATCGACAATCGGTAGTTGTAGAATTAAATGAAGATCTACAGGAAAATACTACTTATACTTTCAACTTCAGAGATGCGGTCAAAGATATTTCTGAGCAGAACCCTGCTAATAATATCGTCATGGCATTTAGCACCGGGAGTCAAATTGATTCTTTTCAGGTACAAGGGAAAGTAACAGAGTTGCTCACTAACAAAGCTAGTGAAGATGTATTAGTCGCACTATATCCAGAAGGTGATACTTTAACTCCATTTGAGGATCCTCCAATGTACCTCACTAAAACAGATGAGGAAGGGAATTATGCTATCCGCTATATCAAAGTAGGCACTTATAAGATATTTGCTTATAACGATAAGAATAATAACCTGAAAATTGATTCAAATACTGAAGCTTTCGGATTTAAAGCAGAACCTATAGCCCTTCTTCCCGAAGATGCTAACCCTATTATTCCACCCGACTCATTATCTACAGGTGTAAAAGATAGCACCTTACTACCTCAGAAAACTTTGTACGGGAAGACGGTAGATTTACAATTATTTAACCAAGACGTAAGACCAATAGAAGTTCAAAGTGCCCGTGCCAATGGAAAATATTTTGAGATCAAAACTAATAAAGGATTGATGGACTACGAGCTTACTGTGGATCAAGATGATTTGGAAGAAAGTTCTCTTCAATATTTAGATTCCCTCAATCCGGAATTACCAAAGGATACTATAAGACATGTATACAGTAATTTCCAGGATAACCATAAAACTATTCGCTTATATAAAACCATTGAACAAGATAGCTTGAGAAGTTTTCTTAGCGTTCAGGATTCTGTAGGACAAACTACCTTAGATACTCTCTACATTAGGTTTACTGAGACTCGCAGAGAGAAAGAGCAGCTGAGACAGAATATTTCATCAAAAAGTGATATAAAAAATAATATAAATACAAATATTGAATTTAGTAAACCTATCGCAAAAGTAATCACAGACAGTATACTATTAAGCTACGATACACTCTTTTACCTTGATCTTAATTACGATGAACTATTAAATTGGAATGATCGTCTTGACAAAGTAAGTATACAGAAGGAGCTCAATAAGAATCAATTGGTAGATTCATTAATTTCCTATCTTCAGGAAAGAGATAGTACCTTATTTATTGAATTACAAAATCAAAATCGTTTGTATCTGGACAGCCTGCAAGCAACAGATGAGGCAGAGCAAAGACTAAACTACTTTAATATTTTAGCACAAAGTATGTCTTCCTTACAACCAATAAATGACAGTTTGAAGCAAATAGAAGATGTCAACATCATGAATAGCATCTTGTCTCAGCTGGCAGATACACTCGATATAAGTAAAGAAAAATTTGTCTCCCAAACCTATGAGCGTGAAGAATTGCTAAACACACTCAAACCTTTAGTACTGTATATATCAGCCGGTAGTTTTATGTCTATTGAAAATGACAGTAGCCAACGGGTAATTCAAAGATTCAATTTCAAAAAACCATCTGAAAATGGTACAATTACTGGTACTGTTTCTACTGAATACGAACGCTACACTATACAGCTATTGAATAGTAACTACGAAGTTGTAGAGGAGACACAGCCTGCCAATAGTTCATATTCCTTTACACTTATTACACCCGGCGAATACCATCTTCGTATACTGGTAGACGAAAATCTGAATGGTCAATGGGACAAAGCTAACATACTTGAGAATCGAAACTCAGAGCCCATCTACTTTTATACAGAAGAAGAAGTAATTGATTTAAGGGCTAACTGGACCCGTGAAATCAACTTATCCTTTTAAGTTATCCACAATATCGAGTGAATAACATGTGGATACCCAGGGTATTCGATGTGGAAAATAACAGAGTTATTCACTCGATAACTTTTTCTGTAACTCAATCCAACCCTATTAACAGTTAAAGAATAATTATTAACAATGTTATACACACTGTTAATCACCGAAAAAGTTATTCACATATTAGTTAACATTTTACAAAAAACTTTATAACTTACTGTAAATCAGATTATTAGTTGTGGATAAGTGTGTTAATAACCTCGAAATAATCGAATAGGTTATGAAAGCCCGTGGATAACAACCGGGCCTATTCAGAGTTTTCCACTTATTCACACAGTAATAAATAATAATAGTTCGATTTAAATAATCTTTCGATAATATAGTATGTTAGTGAATAGGTTAGAATCCATAACTTAAGACTCATGAAAATAAATCAACCTCTAACATTTGTTATTCTTTTGTTATCGACTATTTTAGCTTTCTCAGTACAAGCGCAAGATGAGGAGCAAATAGAACTTGCCCAGCAATACGATGATAAAGGAGAAGTAGAAAAAGCTAAGTCGATATATGACGATTTGGCAGACAAGAAAAAATTGATACCCGTGATCCATGGCCGATACTTCAGGCTGCTGGTGAACAACGGTTATCTGGATGAAGCAGAAAAATATGTTAACAAAGCCCTTAAGTCATATCCCCAAAATATTATCTACCGACTGGATGCCGGCATCCTGCAGATACGAATGGGAGATAATGAAAAGGCTGACAAATATTTTGATGAAGTACTCAATGAGGTTCAGTCTGATCCATATAAGATTCGTCTTGTGGCAGGCCACTTTATCAAAAGTGATATGTTGGAAAAAGCTATTGACTACTACGAAGAGGGGAGACAAGCTAGCAATGACCCCAACCTTTTTGCTCTGGAACTTGCCAATGTATACCGTCGGATCAATGAGAAAGATAAAATGGTACTGGAATATCTTAAGTATGCCGACGAAGATGAAGCCCGGATAAGTTATGTAAAGAATGTACTGCAAAACATTCTGACTGAGGAAGAAGATCTGCAAAGCCTGTCTGATATGCTGCTTAACAAAATTCAGGAAGAGCCAGATAAGCAGTTGTACAATGAATTACTCATCTGGATTAACCTGCAGCAGAAAAACTTTTACGGAGCCTTTATGCAAGCCAGAGCTATAGACAGAAGAAACAGATCCGATGGAGAAAGAGTCATGGATGTGGCCGGCATAGCGTTGGAAAACCAGGACTACGAAAATGCCCTGAAGATGTACGATTACATCATTGAAAAATATCCCAGAACCTCTAGCTATGTATCGGCAAGAAGATATAAGATCAAGGCCAGAGAAGAAATGGTTAAGAATCGTTATCCGGTTGATCAGGAAGATATCATTAAGCTGATTGAAGACTATCAGAACTTCATAGATGAAAGTAGCAAGTCGGCTATTGGTCCAAGCCATGCGACTTTAGAAGCCATGCGTAGTCAGGCATTACTGTATGCGTTTTATCTGGATGAAAAAGACAGGGCTATTGAAGCTTTAAATACCGTGGCTCAGCATCCTAAAGCCAGCAGAGAATTAAGGGCGAGATGCAAGCTGGATATGGGAGATATCTACTTGCTCATTGATCAACCTTGGGAATCTACATTATTATATTCCCAGGTGGAAAAAGACTATAAAGAAGAACCAGTAGGCTATGAAGCCAAGTTGAGGAATGCGAAACTATCTTATTATAAAGGGGAGTTTGAACTAGCTCAGAGCCACCTAGATGTACTTAAACTTGCTACTACAAGAGAAATTGCTAATGATGCCATGTCTCTCAGCCTGTTAATACAAAATAATACAGCGCTGGATACCACTGAGACAGCGATGCAAGATTATGCTAAGGTAGAACTCCTGTTATTTCAAAATAAACAGGATGAAGCATTGGAGAAACTGGATAGTATGCTCAATCTTTACGAGAACCATGAACTGGCAGATGAGATACACTGGCTTATGGCCAGTATAGATATGAAGCTTGGTAACTTTGATGAATCTCTGAATCACTTAGGCATTATCACACAGTCATTTGGCTATGATATACTCGGGGATAATGCTTTATACATGACAGGAAAGATTTATGAGGAGCAACTTCAGGAAGAAGACAAAGCTATGGAAGTTTATACTACCTTTTTAAGAGAACATCCCGGAAGTGTGTATATAGCTGACGTACGTAAAAGACTCCGAAACCTTAGAGGAGATTTTAGTGTCAATTAATTGATTTTATATAAAGTTCTAAAGTAAATAAAACCCGCTTGGCATAAGCGGGTTTTTTGTTGAGCGTTATCAATAAAGGACTTAAAAAGGGGTAAATACTTGATTCTCGACAATATGAAATTTCAATCCTGCAAACTCAATTTGTGAACCTACTTACATCATATATAGTAATATATAACCTACAATGAAAATAAAGATAGAGAGCAAACTTTCCCAGCCTACACGACCAATACCGTACTTCTGACGATGAAGTAAACCCATCAGCAATACAGAAGTTAGCAGTATGGTAAGTGAAATGATAAATAATTGCGAATTTGTTGCAGCATGGTAAATGGAATCTTCCTGATAAGCAACATCAGCGAAAGCAAGAAATAAAATGTCGAAACTATTACCTCCAATGATATTGCTTACGGCTAGGGTAAGCGCCCCTTGTCGTACCGCTGAGACTGAAACAACCAGTTCGGGTAGGGAAGTGGCTACTGAAGTAAAAAGAGCTCCCATAAAAGAGGCAGATACTCCTGATTTTTCTGTAATCAGTATCCCTACTTGAGCGATATAATAGCCTGCAAAACCTACTACTCCAGCTAACACTACAAAGCGAACAATCAGCCATACCAGATTAACATCTTCCTGTTTATCCGCATCAGGTACATCTTCTACAGTTTCAGAGGTATCGGAAGGTTCCCACATGGGATGTTTTTTTGCCCTAGAGATCAAGCGTGTTCCAAAAATATATATTGTGATTAACCCGACAGATGCAGGGTGGGTACCTATTACCGTAACGGAATTTGTAGACATCACCAATATTACAAAACCAAGCATGCCAATTAGTAATACGCCCTGTAACAAGTTTGTAAAAGAGGCTGATGCATGTTCTAAGTTAGCCCGAGGATAGGCAATATCAGCCACTGCTAAGAAAACTGTCTGGGCGGCTATACCACCAACAGCATTACTAAAAGCTAACTCAGCCTGACCTTCATAAGCTGCGGTAACAGAGGTAACTATTCCTGAAATAGAAGTAATAGCTCCCAATAAAATACCACCAACCAATGCTTCACCAAAGCCAGTAATGTCAGCAAATTGATCAGCAGCTTTAGTTAGATGTGTGCCGGCAAAACCTACTACTGCAGCTAAACCGATAAAAATTACAATAGCCAGCCATAAACTCATAGTTGAAAAATTAATCACAAATGTAAAGGAGACTAATAAGCAGTATTAATTGTTTGAAAAAATTACGATAACAGCCAATATAATAGCAATAGTAAAATAAGAGAGAAAAGAGCTAATGCTATTATCCAGTTGCGTACATGCTTGCGAAAACCAATTGAAGCTACTTTTCCATTTTGCACTGTGATATAGCGACGCTTACTCAAAAGAAATATACCTTCTACCGAAGACATTCCGTTGACTATTACGCTATCTCCTTCAGAAATATCCTCAGGATCTTGCTGCTCAATCTCAATTACACGGTTACCATAATTATACTGAGTCATTTGTAATATGGCCTGAATTTTTCCTTTGGCTACCTCCAGTATCTGATTATCGTTTTTCAGATAATACTTGCCGGGAGGAGCTGGCAGTCCACCCGAAATGGTTACTCTATTGCCTACAACAGGAAAGCTGGTATCGTAATCACGTTCAGCTTCCAGAAAAGTACCATCGGCAAGCTCTAGTTTAAGGATATTATGCTTGCGATAACGCAGTTTTTCCAAATACCCCTGAACATTCAGGTCAGGTAATACATTTTCGTTGGCCAGTGTAAGATACTCATTATCCTTGCTATCTACTTTCAGGATCAAAACAGCTTTATCCAAAAAACCTTTGTTATATAAAAATTTACCGCTTTCTCTGTTGATCAAGAAAGAATGAGCTTCTTCCAGAAACTCCCACTTTCCTATCTCAACCTTTCCCTCCTTAGAAATAATGAGTTCATGGTTTTTCTTAAAAATAAATTTTTCCCTTACCTGCCCGACAGAAACCCAGGGTTTGTCTAGAATAGATGAGGTTTTGTCCAGGCTAATGCTGAAATCCAGAATGACAGGGAATACTTTCTTGACGTAGTCTTTGATCATAGCCATTTATCAAATTCGCTATGAAGATAAAAAAAAGCCTCACAGGAATGAAAAGCTGTAAGGCAGAATGAAAAAAGTGGGGCGTACTGGATTACTACCACCTTGAAATAGTATAACATCATGCATCACTAAATGCCTTACATTACGCTTTAATGTATGTTTTTCAGCAAAGCACTATTAATAAAATACAACAAATTTCATCAAAACACATTACTTTTACGTGACTTTAATCAAAGTATTGTGATATGGCAACGTTTAAAATTATTATTAAAAAAGCTAAAAGGGAGCCAGTAATATTAGATGATGGTACAGTAACTATCTATATTAAATATACACACTTTGAAAAATCATCTTTATTTTCTACAGGTGTTAGAGTTTCCTATGAAGATTGGCAGGACGATCAACGGTATCCTGTGAAGGGAGTAGGTAAGGAAAGTAAAAATAGAAGGATCAACCAATTCAAAAGTTATTTAGAAAAGTTGGTTGGGGACTTAATCCAAAAAGGAGTAGAACCAACTACTAAAAATCTTAAGGCTATTAACGCTCATCAACAGGAACAAGCCAAGCAGAAAGAAGAACAGGAGATTAGAAAAAAGACTGAAGAAAATGTAATTCTCCAATATAATAAGTTTTTAGAATACTCACTGACTTGTAAAGAAAAATCAACTGTAAGGACTTTAGCCATTACTAAACATAAGCTACAAAAGTTTATGGCATATCATAAAATAAAAACTCTATCAGTATTAGAGATAGATTTATCGTTTTATGATAAATTCAAAAAATTCCTATCAGAAAAAGAAGGAAACTCAGATCATACTATTGGAAATAGAATTATCAGTTTAAAAAACTTTCTTCATTGGTATGAGGATAGGGGAGGTAAAGTACACTTAGATACCAAACGGAGAGCATTCAAAGCATTCCGAGAAACACAGCCTGTACCAATCTACTTAACAAAAGATGAATTAGAAACCTTTGCTAACGTTGATTTTCAGGAGGAACATTTCAAGTGGGTACAAGACTATTTTGTTTTTCAATGTAATACAGGACTTCGTATTGGTGATATGCTTTTACTAAGACCTCATCATATTAAAGGAGATGTCATTGAAATGATTTCAGAGAAAACTAGTAAGAGAATTTTTGTGCCCTTAACTCCCAAAGCCAAAGAGATTCTTAGCAAGTATGATAATCGTTTACCTAAGAAACTAAAACATCGTTACAATCTTTACATTAAAGACGCTTTGAAGATTGCCGGTATTGATTCCTTAGTAGAGATTAGAAGAAAATTTCAGGGTAAAGATCAAACTATTACTGTTCCTAAGTACGAAGCTATTTCCAGTCACAATGCCGTAAAAACATTTATTACTTTAGCTCTACAAGCTGGTATTAGCCCCAAAACTGTAGCAGAAATAACCGGCAAGACAGTAGCTGTTATTATTAAGCATTACTATGGAAGTAATGAAGATCAACTCAAGGCGGAAATGGCTAAAGCTTTTGGATAAGAACTATTCTTTATTTTCTACATTTACAAACCAACCTTCTTTTGTGGCTAAGTGAAAAAGGTGAAATATATCGTTTGCACTTGGAATTCGAGCTTGTCCCCTAGCTGGCTGTAAAGATCCATCAGGACGACGCCAGATAAATCTATATCCCTTTTCACTGCTACTATCTTCATATGTATAAGTTCCCCATTGGAAACATAATCTCCACTCTCCTTCGTTACCTGTTAATACTTCATGTTGTATTTTAAAATAAGCCATTTTGAATGCAATAAGATTGATTTTATTATCTAACTAAATTTAGTCAAGAAGCTTTTCTAAAAGGTTATCTACAAAACAAGTTTTTAAGTAAGCGTCCTCGGATAAAAGGTATTTGGAGGAGCCGCTAAAACCAATAGAAAAAAAAGCAATACCTGCAACACTAATAATTTCTTTAGCAAAATTAATAAGATAAAAGAAGCCTTGCTCTTTCAAAACAGCGATGGTATCAATATCATAACTTTCATTGTGAGCTATAAACTTATCTCTTAAGACTTTCAAAGTATCTAAGTTTTGTTGAATAGAAGTAGTTTGATATTTACTATAATAATAGCTGTAATACATAAAGGGAAAAAGAGAAGGATCATCAGAAGTTACTGCATTTATTAATTCAGGTAAGCAATCATACCTTTCTAAAGTCTCTTTAGTAATAATATACTGCTCAACTTTTGAAAACTCATCCTTATGTTTATTAATCATTTTTAAAAATGACAGGATACATCTTGTAGGAAATCTGTTATTAGGTTTATCATACAATCTAGAAAGTGCAAGCATCAATTTAATGTTTGCTGAATTTTGGATATATGCTAAGAGATTGATTTCCTCAGAACTAAGGTTTTCTATTGCAAGTTTTCTACTTGCAATTTTTTCATAGATATGTAAATTGTATTCTGCGTGAAATAAATCTTTAACTAACCCATTAACTAAAAAATCTTTCAAATCTTTTAAAAAAGGGGAGAGGTTATCTGAGGAAGGTGACATATACATTTGTTAATCATCAATAATAAATCAAAGTAGTGGGAGGTATAACATATTTTTTTCAAGGGCATGAATGAAATAAAAAATCATCAATTAAAAAGGTTTCATCTGCTAAGCTTTTTAAAAGAGTATAAAAATTTTAATTCTACCTTAATGGAAGAGTTTCATGGTAAGAATATTCAATATGATTATCAAAGGGTACTATTTAATTTCCTTTTAAGGTTACACACAAATGTTCATGCAATTGAAAAAATATCTAGTGAGCTTTTAAATAATATACATTTTAAATTACCATTCTTTAGTTTAATTAGACCACTAATTTCTGATGTAATTATCATACACTATTTGTTAGATAAGTTAAGGTTTAACTCACAGAAAGAAATGTTACCAATAGAAGAAGAATTCTTTCAAAGGTTAGGAAACTTAACATACGATTTTGTTAAAAGAGCAGAGGGTGTTTTAGAGGATAGTATTAAAGATAACAGGATTACCCCCACAGAGCGTCAAAAAATCATTGAGGGATTTCAAAACAATTACCCTGATCACTATACTAATAACAAATTAAAAAAGAAGAGTGTAGCTTCAAATCCGAAAACTTTATTAAAGGAAATAGAAGAAAAAGGATATTACCCAAGATTGAAAGCTGCATATGATCTATATTTCCAATTGTCACAATATGAACATTTTTCAGAGGTTACAGAACACCTAATGATAATGGATGATGAAAATAGTGAACAAGCTTTAACGTTGATTTTTGAGTCCCTGCTAATGATTTTAAGCACACAGCATTCATTGTTAAACGCATTTTTTGTTGAAAAAAAAGATCTTAATACACTGGTTGATTTGATCAATAGTTTAGATAAGATATCTAAAAAAAACTTGGGTTAAATCTTAAAGTAAGAATTTGTGGTTATGAATATTTCATTCGTATTAGGTGCAGGTTTTTCTTTTAATGCAGGAATACCCATTGTTTCAGGAATAAGTGAAAGATTTACACAAGAAAGGATTCATGAAAATATATTACATTTCCCTTCAGAAGAAAGTGCATGGAGTGAGTTTGCAATTCCCGCTGATGTGAAAAATGGAAGTATATCCCATGACAAAGATGTATTAGGGTTTATTTTACAAGAATTGGTTTCAACTTTCCTTGAAGAAAATATCGATGATAACGGAGTATTAAATTATGAGGATTTTTATTTTTGGTCTAGAAATTATCTAGTAAATAATATCAATTGGATTACAGTAGTTGAGAGCGCTTCTGAGAACTATTATAAAGAGTATAAATCAAAATTAAAGAGGTTTGATACTATTACTCCAAAACATGTATTTTCATGTATACTACATTTAATTAGAGACCTTCTAGAGATAAGGAGAGAAATACATTCGTTAAGAAGCGATTATTCATACTTTATTAAAGTTATAAGTGATAATAGTAATGAGATTAATATTTTCACCTTAAATCATGATCTTTTACTTGAAATATTAATGGAAAACAGTTCATTAAATTATTCAAATGGTTTTTCAACTAGTAAGAGTACTTTGATAGATGATGATAAAAGCTCTTTGGCAATATTTGATAATACTTTTGATGAGAGAATAAAAATATATAAACTTCACGGTGCAATAAACCAGTTTAAATACGAGTACATTGAATCAAGTAATTCATATAAAGGATATGATTATTTTATAACAAATGATTACCAAGCCAAGCATTGGGCAAGAGATACAGATGATCAAGGAAATGCCATTCAACAATTTAACCCTAACATAGATCCAAGTTTTATTACAGGAAACAATAAGGTGGAGCTTATCACTACTGATAAAATGTATTCAGAACTATACAAAAAATTTAGTGATACCCTCCCAAAATCAGATAAGTTAGTTATTATAGGCTACTCTTACAATGACGAGCATATTAATAGTGTAATTGAAGGATCAATTAAAACAATAAGTCAAATTATTAATGTAAATCCTTTTCAAGCCTTTCCTTTTTCTCATGAAAATATTACCAACATTAATCCACTAAATGACAATCTTTCAATTTAGTATTAATAATGATTTGGGAATTTTACTAACTGTAATTTATAGAATAGTAAGACCTAGTAATTTCTCTTTTTATCTCAGGTACACGAATTTTTAAAGAAAAATCTTGTAAGATTCGTCTAAAGGTTTTACCCAAGTTATTTGTTTACGGCTCACCTTTTGCAATATACTTATCAGTTTTCATCGGCTTACGTGCTTCGGCGTAGGAGTCCCTACGTAGATAACTTTCATGGTTGTCTATGTGGTACGTTTAATAATTTAAATATGAACGTAAATTTTAATGATGAAAACCAGGAACAAGCTAATCCAGTACTAGGTGTTATTAGCTTCAACCAATTAAAGAAAGAACTTGGATGTTCACGTTACTTCATTTACAGTTTAGTCAACAATGGCAAATTGAAGAAGTGGTACATTGGAGATAAGGTTTATTTCTTAATTGCAGAAGTAAAAGGTTTGCTTAGTGAGGAGAGGCAAAGTGCGTAAGCGAAACTTTACACTGTTATGTGTAATTGATCTAAAACCCTTTTTTGCATTAAGTTGTGAGAAAGGGTTTTTTTTATAAGTATCCCCAAAGTAACCTTTCGCTACTTATATAAACATTATCTCTATATTAAAAAAATACAATTATTTTTTGTAAAAGGGAACAATGATTCTAAAAATTTAGTATTAAGGGTAAAAAATGAAAAATGCTATAATTCTCTATTATATCAATTTTATAGTAAATAATCTTAATGAATGATTAGCACATAATAATTTCTCTAAAACAAGAGTTCGTCAAAAATTTATATTTTACTCTTAAGAGAAACTTATGAAAACTAATCAAATCCCAAGAAAACTTGGTCACTCCGTTAAAGTTAATGGCTTCATTTATAAGCAAGTCATTCGCAGTTCTCATTATGCTATCTATGCTCAATTATATAATCATGAATGTGAGCCAAGAAGGTATGAAGTAATTAAAATTCAGATTAAAGGGGGGAAAAGATTTAAAGATAAATATATTCCCTTATATGAAGCTTATCCGCAAACTTCCCTTTGGGGTTCTCAAGCTTGGACTGTTGGTTCTATTGAAGTTGCTTTAGCTAAATACAACTATTTGGTAGAAAAAGAAGCTAGTACTTTATTTCCAAATCTACCTAAAGAGCCAACTGTATGAAAGAAGCTTATACAATTAAGCCAGGATATGATACAATTAGGCTTTATCTAGATCGTAGTTGCTATAAACATATAGAAGAGGTTCTAGGCTTTCAAAAGATATCTCTTAAAGTAAAGAAGAGAAGCCCTTGTGGAAGGTTTATAAGTGCAGGTGTATTTGAGTACAGAGAAAATGTATTGGTAAGATTATGGTTCAGCAAGTTAAAGACATGCATTAGTTTTGAGCCTGCTTCTTTAATCAATGGAAATAATTATCAACTGGCTGATTTCCATGAAACACGAATTGCTGTGTTAGCCATCTGTGGATTATTAAATCTCCCCATAGAAGAATTAAAAATAAGCAGAATAGATATCACAGC
This sequence comes from Catalinimonas alkaloidigena, assembly GCF_029504655.1. Lineage (NCBI taxonomy): Bacteria > Pseudomonadati > Bacteroidota > Cytophagia > Cytophagales > Catalimonadaceae > Catalinimonas > Catalinimonas alkaloidigena. The sequence goes on along the minus strand of NZ_JAQFIL010000001.1, from coordinate 6,931,344 downwards.
TAATTTCCAAATAGGAAAGAAACATATACGAGAGTATACAAACCTATTTTCTCATCCCCCCTACATGAAGTTGCAGAAAGAATATCTATATGAAGATAGTGAGGTAGAAAAGGGTTCTAAAGGAAAAAAGAATGGAAACGTCTATTACGCCAAAACACCTAAAAGATCCAACCGATCAGTGGTAGTTTATAAAAAAGGAAAACTGATGCGTATAGAGGCACGCTTTTTAAGAAAGCCAAGTCAATGTATTGGAGACACACTAAAATACCACACTTACGCAACTGCTTTATTTGATGAAGAATTTTATCTAAGGGCTATTGATTACTATATAAATACAATTGTTAAAAAAATGTGCAAAAAATCTCCAGTAGAATTAGAATCAATTATGATGCAACTAAACATTTATGAAGAAGCGATTCTAGATCAAAAAACCTGGAGTTGTGAACCAGTATTCTTAAACAACAACCAAAAGGCAGCATGATATATATTAACGTTCCGATTTTAATTATTTTAATATAAAATATAATAAATAATATAAAGCATTAAACATTAATAGGGTAATAAATTGTGATCTTAATTTACTATCTATTTAAAAACAGTAGAATCAATTGATATAAATAATTCTAACTATCAAGTATATATTTAAAGCTATTAAAATTTAAAAATGAAGCTAACCAAAAAAGTTAGCTTTTTCTTTTTTACTAAGTAATGAAAAGATCATAGAAAGTACTTAAATTCATTTCTACCCTTGCTCTAGAATCAACGATCTATGTTAAAAGGTACAATTAGTCGATTTGAGACTAAAATTGCTTAGAGACGAAAATGTCAATTCAATAATTCTCATACAAGGTCTTTAATTTTTGTGTCGAAAATCAGGAGTAGAAAGAGTTTAAGCAAGGAGCCATAAACAAGTACCTCTTATATATATAGGTATAAAAAGCACCAAGTTGCAAAAAATCCACCTCCAAATACTCCAAGAAATTGAGGCTTCTTATAAAAAACCAATAATTAGAGTTTTAAGTACATTAACAATTGGTAATATTTCTTTCACAGTTTTAGCTCCATTTTTTATTCCATTTAATACTGCATCAATAGTAATTTTATTGGGCTTTTCCTTTAAAACTTCTTTTGCAACAGTATCTGTGCTATCTAGTAATTCTCCCGAATTTTTTAATGATTCCTTATTTTTTTCAATGGCTTCAACAAGTAAAGTTAATTGTTCTTTTATTTTAACTAACTCACTATTTCGTTCATCAACCTTAGCAATAGTGCTTAAAACATTTTTAGCATTTTCACCAATCGCTATTTGTTGGGCATGTAGGTTACCACCGGTAATCACTATTCCTTTGTTTTTATTTGTTTTCATAATTTTTAGTTGTTAGTCTGTGTTTTAAGTTTCTTAAATTGAAACGTTGAGGTAATGTTTTTAGCTTTTTTTCCAATTGCTAAATTTTGAGTATTAAGATTACCACCTGTAACAATTACTCCATGATTGAGAATATTTGTTTGCCTTTCTTTGAATTCTTTTAACTCAATATTTTTCTTTTCGAGAAAATCATTTATAGTGTTTAATATGCGCTTTTCTATAATTTTGTGATACATTTCTTTATCTAACTTTTGGAAAAGCTGATAATAAAGTTTACTAGAAATAAGCTCTCTAATACTCATTTCAGCACCATAATTAAATTCAGGGTTTGTCTTGACTTGTTTTCTTAATTCATAAGCTTTTTTATCTCTTCCGCTATGAAAAACTCTATATTGTAATTCATCGATTTTATTAAAAATTAGCAGTATAGAACGGATAGAATCTACAAAAACTTTAAATAAACTTTTAAATAAAATTTTAAAATAATCTCTGGAAAATAACTTTTCACTGATTCTATCTACTTTGGTGTAAGATTTCTCGGTAGGTGTTAGTAAATAATAATTTAACTCAATAAATAAATTTTTTTCATTTTTAAAGAACCTTAAAAAAATGTTTAAGACTAATTCGTCTTCCCAATCACTTATTTGGAATAACTGGTAATATCTTGCATTTTTGTTGTATATCCCTTTGAAAACATTTATTTCCGAAGAAGTGATTTTGTTTAGAGGATGACCCATTATATTGGGTAGTAATTTACGATTGTTTCGAATAGAGCTCCCATTAATGTACAACTTATCTAATATTTGAAGATTCTGAAACTTAAGGGATTTAATTTCATTCGCAACAGCGGTGTATAATTCGTGCTCATGAAAAGTTTCTGGAGGCATCATAGATCCTTCTTTTCCTTTATCAATATCAATTGCAAAAGACCATCCTTCTAACTCAATTCCAGCTCCTACAAAAGGAGAAAAAAAGGAATAATAAACAAGATTTTGGCTTATTTGGTTATTTTTTTTATTAATAAGAGTGGCAATTTTTGAAGAAGATGGTGTAGAAATATGAGAAGAATGCGAGTTATTCAAAAAATACTTTCTTAAAATATTTTTTTCAAATTGGTAGGAGTGAACTATAGAGAAAAAGAGAATCAACAGCAACCCTAAGGGTATCAAAACCTCGAGTGAGAATAAGATCCCTATAAGCATTAAGAGAAGAATGATAAAAATTAGATAATAATATCTATTGTCTCTTCTTTTTGCATTATAGCAATGCTTAATTACTTCACCTATCTCAATTCCATAGGAATCAGCAATAATTCTATAATCATCTTCAATAATATCAATTATCTTCTCTCTTAATGAATAGTTATCATAAACAGATGAGCAAATATATCGGGTAATTCTATTCATGGCCGTTTATTTTATTTCAAAAAAAGTGTTATATATAGGGTTAGATTTATACCAAACTTCAACTTTGTACCTACCTTTCGGCCATTTATAAAGTTCAGAGTAACCGATACCATGATCAACCTCTAGAACATTTTGAGCATAATTATCCGGTATCGAGAATGATTCATTAAATGTATATCCATATGGTGAATCACTGGTTTGTAAAAGTTTCCCATTAGGAAAAAAGTATTTAAAATATAAGGTTGCCTCAACACCATCTTTTATGTTACTTTCATAGGATAATCTTGGGTATAAGTAAGTTGTTTCAAATGAGTAAAATGAGTTTTTGAATGAGGATGAACCATTATTTGAAAAGTCAATATTAATAATACTAAACGGTGAAACACTTTTTACTTTATTTTCCAATTTATTATTAAGCCCTTTTAATGATACTATTTCATCACTTAATCGGTTTTTTTCATTTGTAAGGCTGGCAATTTGATTTTGATAAGAATCAGACTTATTCAACAGGTCATTATATTGTCTCCTAAATTGAGCTGTACTACTTTTTTGAGATTGTAAATTATTATGAAAATAAAAAATAATGGTTGTCAAAATTGTAGATAGGATTATTAATGTAATTAACCATACTTTATGATTCCGGCTTGATTCAGTAAAAGTATTTTTTAGTTTATTATAGTCGTCTTTTATTTTGTAATATTCACCTTTAATCTTTTCATATTTAGTTTTGCTAACAGAGTTACCGTTATTATTATTTCTCGCTAGTACAAGCTGATTTGCTTTAATTCTAAAAGGATACGTTGGACTTATAATTTCACTGTAGATAACTTTTCCCCAGGTTTCTAGTGTAGGTCTTATCTCAGGTTCGTAATGACCATTTTCAAAAGCTAGAATGAATAAATCTTGTAAAGTAGATGAAATATTGAAAGTAAAGTTTTCATGAGGTTTAGGCAGAGTAGTGATACAACCTGACTTTGAGCCAAATGGGAAAAGACCGCTTTGAATTTTTTCGCTTACAGTATTGAACTCATTATAATTACCAGAGGCAGTTGAAGCATAAGGATGAATTCCAAATAATATTTCATAGAAAATAACAGCGATTGAAAATCTGTCCCAAGAAACAGGGATAAAGTCATTAGAAGGGCTAAGACTGTGTGATTCTGGCGGCACATATTCAGGGGTGGCTACAGAACTTCTATATATCACTTGATTACCTTTATAAATTTGAATAGAATCAAGATCAATTATAGATACTTTCCCATCTGGAGAGGCTAAAATATTTTGAGGTTTCATATCTACTAAAACATAATGTTGTATAGAATGAACATTATGAATAGCAAGAGCAATATTCACACATAATTTTAGACGAATTATGTTGTTGCTATTATTTCCACGATCAAATTTATGCCATTCTTGAGTTAACTTCTTTCTTAAGCTCAGAGTACATATTTCATAGAGCTGAATACTGTTCTCAAATGCCATAGGCATAACAAAACCAATAAATTCTTCTTTATCATATAAGACATCAACAGGCCAGCAAACCATATAGTGTTCTCCTTCTAATGAAGAAGGAGGATTATGCACCATATATTGAAGTTTATGCTCACGTTCAGACGTTCTATATTTATGATCATAAATTTTCACACAATGGTGAGTAAATTGGGGTGTTTTTACAACTTTATAAACTTTTCCTTCACCCCCAGAGTTAAAAGGAGTTTTTTCTACCCTAACTACATCTTGGTTCTTTAATCTGTACTCATATGACATTTTAAGAAAATTAAAGGTTTTTCCTATTGTACAAAGTTGCCAATGTGTCAATTAGCCCAATAAAATATCCAACAAATACACCTACAATAATAGAAATGAATCCTAATTCTGTACCGAAGATTAAAACCTTCTCTGATAAATAAGTCGCAATAATACAATATGTAACACTTAAGGGGTAAACCCACTTTCTTTTAATTGATTTATCAACATAAAATAAACCCGTTCCAAACAACATTAAGTGACATAAAGCAGCTATAATCCAACTTGTTTCTGCGTAAGTATTGTTAGATATTTTTGCTGATAAAAGGACTGTCTTAGAAGAATTAATTTTAATTTCAGGATTAATATTAGATTTTGGTTTATATATATTTGAAGAACCTAATTTAACTCTAGATTTATTTCTTTTAGAAGGTTGGTTTATCTCTTTGAAAAAAAATTTGCCCCACATTTCTGAAGATGGCCGATGTTCTGGCTTAAAAATTTTATTGTCAAAAGCTCTGATGAAATAAGATTGTAGCACATTAGGCAATAAGGTAAAATTATGATGAAGAGGGGGCATCATAGTAATGAACTTTGAGTTTGATCCATAAGGAAAAAGCCCACTCGATATCTTATCACTAATTGTGGTACAGGTTTCATATTTGCCATTTGCTGTTGCCGCAAATGGATGCAACCCAAAAATAATTTCATAAAAAATCACTGCCAATGAAAATAAGTCCCAACTGGAAGGGATATGATTTTCATTTGGTTTAAGTTGAATTCCTTCAGGAGGCACGTATTCAGGAGTAGCAACCGGGCCATAAAAAGCTACTTTTTTTCCATTAGAAATTTGAATAGAATCCAAATCAATAATAGAAATATTCCCTATTTGATTAACTAAAATATTTTGAGGTTTCATATCCACTAAAACATACTTTTTCATGCAGTGAATAATATGGATAGCAATTGCAATATTAACGCATAACTTTAATCTGATGACAACACCTTCACCTGTTGTACGATCAAACTTGCTCCACTCTGGAAGTAATTTAGGCTTAATTTTAGGGGTGCAAAGCTCATATAATTGAATACTATTAGAATACGCTAATGGCATAATAAAACCTACAAAACTATTATGTTGGTAAAGTAGAGTTAGAGGCCAGCAGATTCTATATTGCTCTTCCTCCAGTTTAGGAGGTGAGTTTGCCACCATAAACTCAAGCTTTTTTTTCCTTATGTCATTCCTTTTGCTTGGATAAAAAATTTTTGCACATTTATTTTTATAATCATCAGGACTAACAATACTAAAAACCTCACCCTCTCCTCCAGATTGAAAAGGTAGACATTGAATATTTATACAAATACCTTGTGAAGTAAAATATTGGTTTTCCATATTTTAATTAGATGTCAAGAACTCCCAAAATCATAGTTTTATCGTCAGGTTCATTTTTCAAGACATGGTTTCCTTCTTGTAAAAACTTTTTCCATTTTTGTTGTATATCGTAGTTTGATAACTTCTCTTGTTTCATAGCCTTCAGTGAACTTATTAGAGGATTAAAAAAATTTTCATGGGGTTGATTTGGATCCACCCATTTTTGAGTAAGGGAGTCCATTTTGCTGTGTTCAAAAGCGGCATCTTCACAACCATCTGACATCAATGTAAACGCAGTTATTTCGTCCCTTACAACGTTTGCTCCTATATAGTTTTTTGCAACTTCTTCTGTCTCCCAAATGTTGGAAGTAATAAAAATCGTAGAATTTGCTTCTTCACCTTTCCAGGGAGTGATTAATGGTTTCCATTCACCCTTAATATTTTTATACCCAGCTCTGCCATCACCAATATGTGAAACAAGGATTCCTTGAGCATGGTAAAATATAACGATCAAGGTACAAGCTAAATCTATGGGTTGATATTGATGATCTTTAGCGTAATCTTCTAATTTCTTCCTTATTTTATAAAAATTTATAACAGAGAAATTTTTCCATTCTTTATCAGTAGGAAAAGCTTTGTTATTATACCAGTCTTTTTCTAAAAAGTCCTTTATGAAGGTTTCTTCAACAGCATTTTTAGCAGCATAATGAGATCCAATATCAGAATGTTTAGCCGAACCTGCTCCATCAGATATGATTGCTAAACCCCATCCATTCTTTAAGGGTTTGTAATGATAATTATCTTGACAAGGAAGATTCATTTGGATATGAGATTTTCCAATAACTGAGGCTCCAACTACAATCCAATCCATTAAAATATTATTTACATTATTTGATAGGTTAGATAGAGCATTAGAAGTATTAAAGGCTTCAGCACTTAGTTCACCTGTTAATGATAATGGAGGATCTGTTATTTTGAGATTTTTTTTAGTAGAAGAACTGAATTTTGATTTTTGCTTATTAGAGCTTAGGGTCAACTGGTTAATTTTTTTTCTGTAATAAAAAAACTGATAAATATTTACTCCGATAAGAAGAATGATCAAGAAAATGAGTTCAAAAAACAATGCCTTACTAAGCAAGTTTGTTATGAAATCCATTTGTATAAATATTTAGGAAACAAACCTTTAAAAATAGTTAACCTGTTTAAAGGAAATAAATCAGATTGTATTCTTTAATTAATGATAAGATGTGATGATATCATACTTTAAAACCAGTCATCCAATCTTCTGGACTAGGCAGATTAACTTGGTCACCATCTTTAGAAGAGGTAACAATTGTCATACTTGCGCTGAGCCACTTGAAGAATTCACTAAATTTCAACCCTTGAAGTTTTGAAGGAGGCATTTGTGTAGATGAAATTTTTTTAAGAGTATCCATATTAGCTCCTTCTACACCAATAGCGAAAAAGAAAAATTTTTTGTTTTCTACACTTACTCGAATTTCTTTAGATAAGCCATCTACATCTTGATCCGAATCTGGCTCGCCATCTGTGATTAAAATTACCCAAGGTCGATAATATGGTTGTCCGGTATCTTTATACCATTGTTTCCGATCTTCTACTTTGGCTATCCCTTCTCTAACTCCATCCACAAGCTTAGTAGAACCATCTAGTGTTAGATTTGGGACGCTAAAATTTTCTGCTAATGACGGCTCTATTAATATAGAAATGTTACTACCAAACGTAATAATAGAAACCTCTAACCTATTTGCAGTAGTAGAATCTTCAAGAATATCAGAATAAAAATCTTCTAAACCTTTTTGAAGTTCATCAATTGGGTTTCCTTGCATGGAAAATGAAACATCTAGCACCAGTACACATAAACATTTTTGTTCATAATTTTCTGGCGATTCAGCAGAAAAGTCATTATAAGCCATAGTATTAGTTATAAGCGATGAAATTGCATAAGCATTATCAAATCCAACAGGTATAGTACACCTTTATTCTATGATGAATTGATTCATTTAATGAAACAAATAACTTCTGATTGCCTATTAGACAATCAGAATACGTGTTATAATAGAAAATCTTTACACGTATTATGAAAGCAGAGGATTGCTAGAATTGAAAGCTTAAAGTATAATTCCTTATTAATAATAGGAAAAATAATTTTTTTTATCAAAGAGATAAAAAAAAATTATTTGTTTGACTACATACCAAAGCGCAAAAATTTTCATAAATATTAAAAAAAAAGTATTGCATTTTATGCAGTAATCAAATAATAAAGAAATACAATTATATAGAATGAAAAATGATGCTTTTGATTATAAGTCAAATAGTGAGGCAGAAACTATTGAGTTGATATTATATAATTACTTTGAAACACATTACCATTACATGACTTTCTAAAAATACAAAGACATAACTCATTAATATTCAATAAGTTATGGTGTGGAAAAGTGGGACGTACTGGATTCGAACCAGTGACCTCTGCCCTGTCAAGGCAGCGCTCTAAACCAACTGAGCTAACGTCCCGGGAAAGGCAAATATACTAACTTCTTTGATTTAGAAGAAGAAGTTGATCAGAAGATGGAAAACTTGAATTTTTTTGTCGGGAGTAGACGTTTTTAATAATTTCAAATGCCCTTTCTATGAGGGTATCTTTACCTTCATCCATATCTTCTTGCCTCATGTTTATTTTCAGATCTGGTGCTACACCGTCTTCTATATTTTCACCACTTACTGTAGTGGTTACAGTAGATGAAAAACGGTACCTCCAGCCATTGGGTAATTCCCGGTTGATAGGGAGTCCACCACCTCCGCCGGTGCTGTCACCCACTACCAGTACATTGGGAAAATTTTTCATAATCTGCACAAAAAAATTAGTAGCGCTATAACAAGAGCGGTTGGTAAGAATAACTACCGGACCTTTGTACTGATATTTTCCTTTCGGCTCTACATATTTAGGAATCGGTTCGGTAAAATCATTGTGCCCAGGACCATTTTTATATTGCCAGTAATGTACCAGTCTTTTTTCGTCAGCGAAGCGGCTAACAATTTTTTCTACATTTTTCAATGAGCCCCCTCCATTGTTACGGACGTCAATTACCAGGCCTTTTACAATAATTGTATCTTTTTTATTTTCTATCCGACTGGAGAATTTACCAACAATATAATCTACCAGCGACTCACTCACGTTGTTTTCAAAACTGGAGTAGTAAACATAACCGATAGAATCAATTACCCGATTCCGGAAGGCACCTGAAATTTCATAATCATCACCCAGATAGTTTCTTTCAATGAGTGAGTAATCAAAATTTTGAGGATGATCAAGGTACCATTGCCAGTTACGCGCAAGATCAAAACCAGCCTGCAGATTGACGTGGCCATCACGTAGCTCGAAAAGCATATCAGCCAGCACATTGAATAAGGAATCACGGCGCATGCCGTCCTCTACACGGGAACGGTTGGCGGCATATACTGCATCCCAGTCAATACCTTTAAAATCAAAGAATGTATAGTTTTCATCTACAGTAGTCCAGAAAGAATTAAATACATCTACCGCATTTGCCTCATATTCTTCATTAATCAAAACTTCTTCGCATGACATGCAAAAAAAACTGAGTAAGATGGTAGATAGTATACTGAGAGAAAAAGCTTTCATTGGTTCTTAAATTTTCAATACCTCAGAAATTAAACATGGTAGAGAAAGTAATATTGTGCGAAGCAGATTGTGTAATACGGGGCTCACTGTACCGCAAATAATTCCACTCGTAACTCAGGCGAATCCGGTTGGGATTCCTTTCAAAGAAGTACTCTAATGCAAAAGTATTGCTATAGCGGAAAAATTTGTTGAGGGAAACAAGCTTACTACTTTCCACAAGTTGTTTGAAAGTATCATCACGGTCATCATCCAGAAAGCCAAAGAAATTGCTGGAGCCATAAGAAGGGCGCATAGCTATAGAGAGAATAGGAAGATAAGCAGATCCTGTAAGTCTAAAATCCCTGTTCCAGAGATTAAAATCATAGGCAAGAGAAGTACGAGGGCTTAGAGATGCATATACACTATTGTTGAAAGAATTATTTTTAAAATCGCGATACTTAAACAAAGTCCATAGTGCATTGAAAGAGCCTCCTACATACCACGCCAGGCGATCTTGCCATATGTTTTTTAGCTTTTTCTCATAGCTATAATTTCCTTCAAAACGGTAGTATGTTAAGTAAGCAAGGCTGGTACTGTTGGTAAGTTCACCCCCGTCAAATCTAAAATCCAGATGATCCATTACATCTTCACTACGCCTGTGGTATTGGGCAGCTACGGAACCGGCATAGCCCCGATAGATGATAGTGGAAAAACTTTCATCATAGGAAGTAGGTGCTGTAAAACCTGCTCCAATGTTAAGATAATGCACAAATTTACGCTCCTCCTGAGCGTGTACCTGAGCATAGCAGGTAAACAGCAGGAACAGGAAAAGTGAAGTGCGGATTTTTATCATATTATATGTCTATGATAATTTGATTTTTTATTAAATCATCCATCGTTTCTCGCTGACGAATTAGATGGGCTTTGCTCTGATAGATCATCACTTCAGCCGGGCGCCGACGCGAATTATAATTAGAAGCCATGCTAAAACCATAGGCGCCAGCATTTTTGATAGACAAAATATCTCCGGTCCGCACCTCATTCAGCTCACGATCACTTCCAAAAGTATCAGTCTCACAAATATAACCTACTACATGATACTTCTTTTTGATTCCGTCAGGATTGGAAATATTCTCAATGTGTTGATAGGCATCATAAAACATAGGGCGAATCAGGTGATTAAAACCTGAATCAACACCTACAAAAGTAACCGCTGGATTTTCTTTTACCACATTTACCTTTACCAAAAACTGACCAGACTCACTGACCAGAATTTTACCAGGCTCCAGCCACATCTCCAAAGGCTTCCCGTATTCTTCACAAAACTCAAGGAATTTATCCTGCAGGCGACTAGCCAGTTCTTTCAGATTGGTTGATTTATCCTCTTGATGATAATTTATTTTAAAGCCACTACCAAAATCAATAAAGCGGAGGTTAGAAAAGTGTTTGGCGACTTCAAAAACTACTTCAGCACTAGATAAAAACACATCTACATCTAAAATATCTGAACCGGTATGTACATGTACGCCACTAATATCAATACGGTATTCATCAACGATCTGGACCAGCTTACGTACCTGTAGTGCTGAAATTCCAAATTTAGAATAACTATGGCCTACGGAGATTTTAGTGTTACCCCCTGCCATAATGTTAGGGTTAATCCGCACGCAGCAGGGGACCTTGTTTCCATAGGTTCTGCCAAACTGTTCTAGTACGGGCAGATTATCTATATTTATCGCTACACCCAGTTCAACGGCTTCCTGTATTTCTTCAAAACTCACACAGTTGGGTGTATAGGAAATTTGCTGAGGAGCAAAGCCAGCTCTAATTCCCAGTTGCGCTTCCTCTATAGACACTACATCCAGACCAATGCCTTGCGCTTTGACCAGCTTAAGAATGGACAGATTGGTCAGCGATTTGGCTGCATATTTGATTTGTAAAGGTGTCCTTGAAAAGAGGTCGCGCAGCATGTTAATTTGCTGCACTATTTTGTCAGCATCATATACATAAAGGGGAGTACCAAACTCTTTACATACATCAAGCAAATCTACGCCTTGAATGGTATTCAATGTTAGCTGTGTTTTGTTATGAAAAGTATCAGTAATTGTTTCCATCGCTTATATAAATAACAAATATAGCCGAAGAAAGGCGAAAAGGTGATACGATTAAGAAACAATCTTTCATATTTACGTTCAAATACTTGCGATAAAGAAGCGAAGTCAAGCTATGAATAAACAAACCTACTCCACATACGAAGAAAGAATACAGGAATTTAAAGTAAAAGCGAAGGAATATGCAGAAAAGCATAGTAAACTGTCCTGGATGCGCATCCTACTATTTATCCTCTTTCTGATAACTGTAGTTTACTTCGCCAATGCACAAAGTGGCTCAGCTGTATTGCTAGTTTCGCTCATTTTTATCATAGCATTTCCCTTATTGGTAAGACATCATAATCAACTGAAGACAAAAAGGTTTCATATTGATAGTCTGGTAGAGATCAACGAAGAAGAAATAGCAAGACTGAATGGAAAACTGAAAGGCATGGAGACAGGAGAGAAGTTTCTTCACCTTCAGCACCCCTATACAGGGGATTTAGATGTTTTTGGAGAACATTCATTGTATCAGCTAATCAATAGGACGAGTACCTATAAAGGCAAGGCCTTACTCGCCTCCTGGTTAATGCATCCCGCATCCAGAGAAGAAGTACTGAGCCGGCAGCAGGCAGTGCAGGAGATGAAAGAAAAGCTGGATTGGCGGCAGGATTTTCAAGCCCATGGGAGGGTAGCCAAAGAAAATGAGGAAGATACTGATGCCCTGCTTTGCTGGGTAGAAGAGCCTATTGCCTTAGAAAAAAGAAGTTTATATAAGCTGGCCATGATGATCATGCCCCTAATCACGCTGGCAGGGATTATTATGTACTTCACATCTGATATCAGCGGATACTGGCCAATCGCTGCTATTTTTATGAATGGTTTTATACTATGGTCAACCGCAGAGAAAGCCAGTCTTACCCACAAAAAGACATTTAGCAGCATCAGTGCCCTGCAAGCCTATCGGGCCATGATCCAAAGTGTGGAGGAGATGGATTTTCAACATAAACGACTGCAAAATCTCAAAGCAAACTTTCTACATGAAGGAGTGCAGGCTTCTAAAGAAATCAGCAAGCTGGAATATATACTTGATAATTTTAATTCCCGCGGGAATATCTTCTATCATATTTTCAATATCGTTTTCTTGCTGGATGTATACTGGTTACTAAGAGCTGACAAGTGGAAAAGCAGTTTAAGAGGTGATATCAGCCATTGGTTTGACAGCATTAGTGAATTAGAAACGCTCAACAGTATAGCAGGCTTCTCTTTCTCACATCCTGAATATGTAATACCAGATATTGTGGATGAAGGCTATGTGTTTGAGGCAGATGGATTGGGCCATTGTCTGATTGATGCCAAAAAAAGAGTGAATAATGATTTTAGCATGCAGGATAAAGGGAAGGTTTGCATAATTACTGGTTCTAATATGTCAGGTAAAAGTACCTTCCTGAGAACAGTAGGTATCAATATAGTATTAGCATTGATGGGCGCACCGGTTTGTGCTAAAAAACTGAAAACCTCTGTCATTCAGGTATTTACCAGCATGCGTACCCAGGACTCCCTGGAAGAAAGCGTGTCTTCTTTTTATGCCGAACTCAAACGATTGAAACAACTGCTTCAGATGTTGGAAGATCCCCAGCAAAGTCTTCAAATACCGGTCATGTACATGCTGGATGAAATTTTGAAAGGCACCAACTCTCAGGATAGACATAATGGAGCAGCTTCACTGATCAAGCAGTTGAGTAAGCTTCCAGCTTTTGGTTTTGTCTCTACCCATGATCTGGAACTGGGTAAAATGGAAAAAGAGCTAAGCAGTGTTATTAACTACAGTTTTACCAGTACCATAGAGCAGGATGAAATTTACTTTGACTATAAAATCCATGAAGGGGTGTGTAAAAGCTTCAATGCCAGCAAACTCATGGCAAAGATGGGTATCGCGATTGAGGAGTAAGAAGAGGGTTATGCTGGATACATTCAGTTCAAACCATCGTACCATAATCCTCTAACACATTTCCGCTACTCAAACTCTTCCGAATAGGTGGTGTACAAAGTGTGCTGCATTTGCTGGATGATGCTTTTGCTATCAACTTCTTCAGAAATATTAACATTTTCCAATGAGTCTGTACGATGATCATAGAGCATGCGCGCATAAATTTTTCCCTGCTCATCGCTCCATTCTGTATAACGATAATCATCGCTTTTTACGGTATAACCATTATGATATTTACTGACGGTGTGTTTCTTCCACTGCTGATCGGGCTGAGTAAGCAAGGGAACGAAGCTGGTCCCCTGCAAATGATGAGGGACTGGTATTCCTGACAGTTCGCAAAGAGAAGGGTAAATATCAACAAACTCGGTAAGGGCATTAGTCATTTTACCACCCTCTACCTCCGGTACTTTGATCATAAGCGGAGCGCGGAGAGAGCTTTCAAAATTAGCATGTTTACACCAAAGGCCATGTTCCCCTAGGTTCCATCCATGATCTCCCCAGAGAATAACGATTGTATTTTCAGCCAACTCCAGCTCTTCTAGCGCTTGTAAAACTTTACCGATTTGAGCATCAGTATAGCTGACACAAGCGTAATAGCCATGTACAAGTGTATCAGCTTTTTCATTCGTCAGAGGCCCTTTAGCAGGTATATCGGTATAGTTACGGAGCTCGCCCCAGTTGTGTATAGCTGCATCAGGAGCATCCTTAGGCCTGAAGTCATTTTCTGCCGGACTGATCGTTTGTTCATCATACAAATCCCAGTATTTTTTAGGAGCATTAAAGGGAAGATGAGGTTTGAGGAAACCTGCTGCCAGAAAGAAGGGCTGCTCTTTTTCAGCCAGCCTTTTCAGGTCATCAATGGTTTTCTGAGCCGTCTTTCCATCATAATAAGCTTCATCCTCTACCTCCGCGATTTCGTATGAAGGCCCGTTGCTCCCATCCTTTTGAGCGGAAAGCGCTATATTTTCTTCCAGCACATAATCACGCCAGTTAGTCCCACTTTCATTAGGGTGCCAGGGCGCTTCACTCCAGCTTTCTATCATGTCATTCAAATGGTGAAAAATTTTACCGTTAGAAATGGTATAGTAGCCGTGATCTTTCAAATGTTGAGGAAGTGTAAGTGCTTCCGGTGCATCCTCGTCTACACGGGTTGCATAGCCAATAAAGCGGTCTCGGGTAGGACGCAGGCCGGTAAGCAGGCTAGCCCGGGAAGCACCACAAACCGGGACCTGACAGTAAGCCCTGTTGAAAACAAGGCTTTCGGAAGCCAGCCGATCTATGTTGGGAGAAATAACCTGAGTTTTTCCATAGCAATTAAGTTCCGGTCTTAAGTCATCAACGGCAATAAACAGGATATTAGGCTTGGGCATTTCTACCATGTGCTCAGAACGGTAGGCCTGGGAACGACAGGACCAGAAAGAAAATGAAACAAAAAGGCAACAGAGAAATTTAATCAGCAGTCTAGGCATGTATTGTAGATTTTGAAACTTATACGACAAAAGAAGCATCTCTAAACGATAAACTTTAACTTTGCGCATTAATCTATAAAAATTAAGAAATGTCAGTAGCATTTTACCAAAATTTTAAATTAGGCGTGTTAGGGGGAGGCCAACTGGGCCGCATGCTGATACAATCAGCCATAGATTTTAACCTGGATGTGTGGATACTTGATCCTGATGAAAACGCTCCCTGTAAAAATATCGCTACCCAATTTTTCCAAGGCTCACTTACTGACTTTGATACTGTCTATAATTTCGGCAGGCAGTGCGATTTGGTTACCATAGAGATAGAGAATGTAAATACTCAGGCGCTAAAAAAACTGCAGGAAGAAGGTGTTAAAGTATACCCAGAGCCCCAGGTCATTGAGCTGATTCAGGACAAGCGCGCGCAAAAAACTTTTTACAAAGAACATAATATACCCACGGCAGATTTTGTGCTTACTGAAAATAAAGAAGATGTACGCAAATATATCGCAATGTTGCCGGCCGTACATAAGCTGGGGAAAGAAGGTTATGATGGGAGAGGGGTACAAAAAATTACTACTTCGCAAGAGCTGGACAAGGCATTTGAAACTCCTGGATTGCTGGAAAAACTAATTGATTTTGAAAAGGAGCTGGCAGTAATAGTAGCCAGAAATGAAAAGGGAGAGATGAAGACTTTCCCGGTAGTAGAACTGGTATTTCATCCTGAGCACAATCTGGTAGAATATCTTTTTGCACCTGCCAATATCGGTGAGCAGATTGCCAGTGATGCTGATGCTTTGGCCAAGGAAGTCATTGAAAAGTTAGGGATGACCGGTTTGTTGGCAGTAGAAATGTTTCTGACCAAAGAGGGAAAGTTGTTGGTCAATGAAATTGCTCCCCGCACTCATAATAGTGGCCACCACAGTATTGAAGCAAATGTTACCTCACAGTTTGAGCAGCATCTGCGAGCAATCCTCAATATGCCTTTAGGCTCTACCGCTACCAAAGTGCCTGCCGCTATGGTCAATCTGCTGGGTGAGGATGGCTTTACAGGACTGGCTAAACTGGAAGGATTAGAAGAGACGCTATCCATAGAAGGTGTGAAAGTACATTTATACGGAAAAAAACTGACCAAGCCTTTTCGTAAAATGGGGCATATCACCATCATTGATCAGGATATCAACGCATTAAAAAAGAAAGTAGAACAAGTAAAACATAGTTTAAAAATCAAAGCATGAGCAAACCCAAAATAGGTATCATCATGGGGAGCAAGTCTGACCTGCCGGTCATGATAGAGGCTGCTAATATATTAGATGAGTTGGAAGTTCCTTTTGAAGTCACCATTGTTTCTGCCCATCGTACACCTCAACGTATGATGAACTATGCAGAGAAGGCAAGAGATAAAGGGCTAAAAGTGATTATCGCCGGAGCCGGAGGCGCTGCCCATCTACCAGGTATGGTAGCTTCAGTCACTACGCTGCCTGTCATCGGTGTACCAGTTAAATCCAGTAACTCTATTGATGGCTGGGACTCAGTATTGTCTATCCTTCAAATGCCGGGTGGTGTACCGGTAGCCACAGTCGCCCTTAATGGCGCGAAAAACGCCGGCATTCTGGCGGCTCAGATTATAGGCTCAAGCGAGAAAAAAGTTGCTGAGCGCCTGCAGAAATACAAAGATGAGCTTAGAGAAAAGGTAGAAGAAGCAGCAACAAAAATGGAAGAACAAGGCTATAAGGGCAGTAAAATAGGTTTTGGAAGTAATTGAACGTTCGTTTAACCGCTAATAGTTTTGCCTGAATTTATACTGGGCATAGATGCCGCCTGGACGGTAGGAGGAAGTAGTGGATTAGCGCTTCTGAAGAAAGAGAATACAGAAAGTCCTAGTTTGATAAAGCTTGCTGCTTCATATAAGGAATTTGTAGGTGAAAAAACATACACGAATCAAAAAGCTCTTCCTGATTTACATCAGGTGATTAATGAAATTGGAAAGATACCCCATGTGGTAGCCTTGGACATTCCTCTTTCTCCCCGACCTATGACTACTTACAGAGCGGCAGATCGCCAAATTACCAGCCGGTATGGTAAAAAAGGAGCAGCGGTACATAGCCCAACCCATGATCGGCCGGGAAAAGTAGCCGATCATATGTTTGCTCAATTGAGCAATGCAGGCCTAAAGTGGGCGGGGGTAGACGCTATACCAGAAAATGCTCCATATTTTATGGAGGTTTATCCGCACGTCAGCATCATTGAATATATGCAACTGGAATATCGCTTACCGTACAAAGTGCAGAAAAAAGGTAAATATTGGAAAGAGTATCCTCAGGAAGAGCGTTATCACTTGAGCATTAAGCAACTGCTAAAGCTTCGTGCAGCCTTGCAACTGAAGCTCAACCACTCATTAGATGATTATCTTCCTGTGCTTGATCAGGAGCAGAAGTATAAAACTTCCTTCCTGAAAGCTTACGAAGATCAACTGGATGCCATAGTTTGCGCATTGACCGGCTATGATTTTTTGCAGGGAAAAGCGATGGCTCTGGGAGATGAAACCAGTGCCATCTGGATACCCAATTCAATCTAACAGGACTGTCTAGCATGGAAATACTTGATGAGATACAGCTAAATTTTAATCAGGATAGCTTACTGCTGCTCAATATCTGCATGGGTTTGGTGATGTTTGGGGTAGCGATAGAATTAACAGTGGCTGATTTCAAAAACTTATGGCAGAAGCCCAAAAGTTTAATTATTGGCTTAGTAGCCCAGTTTCTGATTTTACCCCTGCTAACTTATGTTCTGGTCTTATTAAGCAATCCCATACCCAGCGTCGCTTTAGGTATGATACTCGTAGCCTGCTGTTCAGGAGGCAATCTTTCCAATATGCTGTCCGTGATGGCAGGGGGGAATGGAGCTTTGTCGGTAAGCCTCACCGCCATTGCTACTTTAGCGGCAGTAGTTGCCACTCCTGCTAATTTTGCGCTTTGGGGAAATCTGTATCTGAGTAGTGGAGTATCTCTACCCCAAATCAGCATCAGCTTTTCGGACATGCTGGAAACCATACTGCTCATCGTGGGGGTCCCACTGCTCCTGGGCATGCTTTTCAATCATTATTTTCCTAAGCTAACAGCTAAAATCCGCCGACCTATTCGCATAATATCAATCGTTATTTTTGGCGCTTTTATCATAGGAGCATTTGCTGCCAACTTTAATATCTTTCTGGAGTACATCCATTTCATCGTGATGATCGTACTGCTGCACAATGCGTTGGCTTATGGCGGTGGTTATAGTCTGGGCCAGCTTTTTGGTTTGTCGCTGCCCGATAAAAAAGCGATTACCCTTGAAACCGGCATCCAGAATTCGGGCATTGCTTTGGTGCTTATCTTTAATTTCTTTGATGGAGTGGGAGGCATGGCCATCATTGCCGGATGGTGGGGCATCTGGGACATCATTTCCGGTCTTGCGCTCGCCTGGGGACTGTCAAAGGTGAAGAAAGGAATTTCTACAGAGCAGGTGGTTTCATAGTTAACTAAAGTGGCTAACCATACTCATAAAGCTTGGATAGTTGATATGTTATGCTATCGCCATGAATCATGTAAAATAGAGCCTTGGTTAGAAGATACGTAACAGTTGGTGTAAGCAGGAATATTTAAGCCACTAGGGGTGTATCCATTTTTGCAAGCTCGTACTTTAAAAAGCCTCGCAAACTTAGGTCTTCGTCTAAATCAGGCCAGTAGATACCTATACCATCATTATCAAACTGGTTTAGCTGCTGCTCTGTTGCATCGGCTAATTGTTTAAAATCTGATAAAGGGCGTTTGAGTATCTTTTTGTTATTCAATAAAACGATAATCAAGTCCAGGTCCTGATCGAACCATATTTTTTTCATGCGCAAACCTCCTTCAAAAATAAGCTGGTCTATCGGATCACTGGCTCGCTTGTTTTCTATTTTATCTTTGGAAGTATTCATACCATTGTGTTTTTAGATATTCATAATGCTGATTAATCAGACGTTTGATCTGCCTACGTTCTTGTAATGTAAATTCATAGGCATATTCTTCTTCTAAATTTGGCTCCAACCACCATTTGCCCCGACCATTTGCTTTCTTGATATGGATATGGGCTGGTTCATTACCTTCATCTGAATAAAAATAAAACCTAAAGCCATCTATAGATAATACGGTTGGCATAGAACAAAGATAATAATTTCCTTTTGTTGCAAAGGAGTGAATAGCTGTATTTGTAGCTTGAAGCTATAATATGGGTAAAGCAGTACTTTCCAGCTGCGCTTTCAGCACGCATCATGCTACCTACCACTCAGCCTCGGCAGGAAGATGCGCGCCAAAAAGTGAGTTGAAACCAAGCTTAATCCGTCAGCACGTTACTCACAAAAGTGGATTTGAGGATGAGCCAGAGCAGGAAGAAACCGATGGCCCAGGATAGATAAATCCAGTAAAAGTCGGTGGTGTCTTTATAGCGGGTTTCTTTGATCTCCGCCTTTTCGTATTCATCAATCATCCTGAATACTTCTTCCAACGCTTCTTTATTGGATACTCTGTAAAACTGGCCTTCACCGATCTTGGCAATTTCTCTGAGGGTGGTCTCATCCAGCGAGTTTTCTACATAGCGGGTGTTGCCAAAAAAGTCTTTGCCAAAAGGTACTTTACCTTCTTTGCCGATGGCAATAGAGTAAATTTTGATATCGTAAGCGTGCGCCAGCTCAGCAGCAGTAATCGGGTCCAGGTTACCGGCAGTGTTGTCACCATCACTCAAAAGTACCATTACTCGGGAAGCCTCACCCTGGCGCTCGGGCCCTTCCTCGCCTTCTTCCGCGTCACGCATACGGTTGGTAGCTACAGCTAAGGCACTGCCAATAGCGGTTCCCCGGCTTTCAATCAGGCTGAAGTCTATGTCTTCTATAAATTTATACAGCAGATCATAGTCGGTAGTAAGGGGAGAAAGCGAGTAGGCGTCACCGGAAAAAACGACCAGCCCGATGCGGTCCTGCATTCTGCCGGCAATAAAGTCACGGGCCACGTCTTTAGCCGCCTGCAAACGATTAGGTCTGAAATCTTCAATGCGCATAGACTCTGAAATATCAATTACCAGCATAATGTCAATGCCTTCGCTCCATTGCTCTACCTGCTCATCGGATTTTTGCGGACGAGACAGGGCCAACAGCAATAAAGCACTTACAATGGCAATCAGCAAATTAGGAATCAGACGCAGATAGGTGATAGGGCTTTGCTTAATGGCACTTTTAGGAAACGCGATGGGAAGCTTTTGCTTGGAGCGTAGCCCCACCAGCCAGCGAACAATAAAGAACAGTGGAATAAGGGGGAGCAGGTACAGAAAAAACGGATGCTGATACTCAAAGTTTGAGAATACAGCAGCCTGGAACCAGTCCAGAGAAAACCAACTTTCGCTTTCAATCGGCATTTTTTATCTCCTCTATCTTTTGTTTAAAACGATGATTTGTATGCTGTTCTAAATGCTCAAAATAACGAATAAGTTCGCCATTAGCATGCCTGCCATAGATACTACGGTCAATGGCTTTCAGGTCCTGCTGTAAAGGTTCTCCGGCCGGAGAGTTTACAATCTCTTTGGTCGTCAACTTGGTATAAGGCATCTGGTCCAGTCTTTCCATATACTGCTTCCATACCAGTAGCGTAGACTCCGAGCGTCTTTTGTTAGGTGACTTTCGTAGAGCTTCCAACGCCTTGGCAAATTGTTCCTGAAATTTTTTCTGATTCTTTTTGAGCTGATACAACTTCCACTGTCGGCGTATTTGCTTACCAAAGATCACATACACCAATACAGCAATCAGGAGGAGTGTAGCAAGAGCTACCAGCAGATAAGGATAGTTAAACTGTAGTGCTACATCACGAAAAGATGTATTTTGTTTTAAAGCCAGGCTATCGGGCATCTGTTTGATCAGCCGGTCCAGGTAAATAGAATCAATAGAAGCATAAATGGTAGTGCTATCTGCCTCTCCCTCCTGATTGGTATTGATCACATAGACAGGTAGTGCCAGGCTCTGTATGCTATCAATCTCAAAAGTAGTCAACTGATAAGCCACACTGTCATAGCTGTATACGCTATCCGAATAAGTAGGCGCGAAAGTCCGGTCCAGGTACTCAAAAGGGGCATATTGATCAGCCTCTCCCGGAAATACAACTTCCAGATTTTTGGGATAGCGAAAAGTAAGTGTATATATCAACGGCTCGCCCACCTTAAGCGTATCACGGTCAAAATAGCCCTGGGGCTTCAGTTCCTGAGCCCATAGCATAGTGCTGCTCAAAAAACATAACCCTACTAAGGTAAATAAGACCTTCTTCATGCTTTGCTCCATGTTACGCACTTTTCCTGACCTTATTTCTCACCCTGAACAGATTGATAAGCTTGGGTATGTAATCCTCTTCGGTAGCGATTGACAGGTAATCTGCCTGATGTTTGCGACAAAAATCTTCCAGGCTTTGCCTTGTGCCCGAATAGGTGCTGTTCACTTTGCTCTGGAAGTAAGAGGATGAAGAGTTTACCCAGATGGTCTTTTTACTTTCTTTGTCATACACCGGAATAATGCCTAAACTGGGGAGCTGTGTCTCTCGCTTGTCCGATAAATGTACTACAATAAGGTCATGCTTACGGGCCAGTGCTTTTAAATTACCGATATAGTCTTCGTCAATAAAGTCCGAAACGAGAATAATAATGCTGCGCCTCTTCACAATATTCAGCAGATAATGAATACCGGCATTTAAGTTGGTTTTGGTAGAAACCGGCTGGGTGCTGTAAAGCTTAGTGATGATCTGGTAAGCATGTTTATCACCTTTATTAGGTTTTACAAAAGCCTCTTTCTGGTCAGAGAAGCAGAGTAAACCTACCTGACTGGATTCCTTGATGGCTGAAAGGGCCAAAACCCCGCATATTTCTTTGCCGATGTCTACTTTTTGATGTCCCGGATCGCCAATCTCCTGAGAAGCACTTACATCCAGCATCATATAAACAATTTGCTCACGTTCTTCTTTATATGTCTTTACATATACACTATGACCTTTTGCTGTGGCATTCCAGTCTATGCTACGGATATCATCACCGTATTGATATTCACGTACATCGTCAAAAGTAATGCCTGAGCCTTTAAATACGGAGTGAAAGTCGCCCTGCATCTGTGTTGTGATCGCTTTGCGAATAGATATCTCGTACTTGCGAAGTTTTTTGAGCAACTTTCGTAATTCTTCCTTATTGTTCATGGTCTAATGTATAATCTTTCACTATATGCACGTTAGAAAACTAAGCTTATGATACCGCAAATTAAAAAAATTATGCAGTTAAGGCATATTTGTTTGCATCAAGCTTAATAAAGCATAACAATAATGGCTACATTAATTGTTATATGTGTATTTGATAGCAATTTTTTAGCATAACTCATTTTTTGACAAAATAATTACTAGCTATTAACTCTCCTAAAGAACATATGTCACAACTGCCCAAGTGGGCGCAGCGGATATTATATATATTCGGTACACTTCTCATACTATGGCTGATTGTGTATATAGCCTTTCGCACCCCGGCAGTACAGTCTTATCTTACCGGCCTGGTAGAAGATAAGGTTTCTAATATGCTGAATACCAAAGTCAGCCTGGGAGGCATAGACATAGACTTTCTGGACCAGATCGTACTGGAAGAAGTGTATGTAGAAGATCAGCAGGGCGATACATTATTGTATAGTGGTAAGCTGGATGTAGCCTTTGATCCCTGGGCAGCGGTAAGCAAAACCATCAGCATTGATCATGTGATCATCGCTAATACCTATATCAACCTATACCAAAAGAAAGGTACAGACTCACTGAATTTTGAGTTTATCCCTGAAGCTTTTGCCTCCGATACCACTACCCAGACGCAGCAGGATACGACTTCCTCCTCCTGGAGCTTTCAGGCCAATGAGCTTCTGCTGAGCGGTATTCGCTTTGACTACGAGGCAGATAGCACAGTCATGAACCTGGCGCTAAACAAGCTTAACCTGCTCTTTGATAAGATTTCGCTGGATGAACAGCTGATCAGTGCCAGTGAACTGGATATTGATGGTTTGGCATTTAGTATGCAAGTGCCTGCCTCGCCGGATACTACTACAGCAGCGCCCGCACAGCAGCAAGAAACAGATACCACAGATAGTAATGTGATCAATCCCAGCGGTTTTACTTTCGCGCTGGATGAAATCCTAATCGCCAACAGTGAGATTGGCTATCAGGTGGGGCAGGTAAATCAGGATACCAGCCAGCAGATGAATTTTGAAAACCTGGCGCTGACTGACATTCAACTGGAAGTAGAAAATGTAGAGGTAGGGGCCAAGACAGTTTCATTGGATCTGCCACTATTAGCTTTTGTAGAGAGTAACAGTGGCTTCCAGCTACAGGAGCTGGCAGCACAGGTAAACATGAACATGCCCTCTATAGCGCTTACTTTAAATGAATTGCGTACCGGACATTCTGAGCTGAATGGTAGCATAGACTATAGCATGCGGCTGGCAGAAACCACTGCCGAATTAATGAACAGTATCAGCCTGAAATCTGATTTGAACAGTACCATTTTGGGCTTAGAGGATGTAAGCTATTTTTCGGATGCGCTCAGCGCATATCCTGCTTTAAGCGAAATGAATGCGGAGCTGAGCTGGCAAATAGACATGCAAGATGGCCAGGGTGTTATGGATAGGATGGAGCTCAGCCTGGCTGATAAAGCAAATTTACTGGCAGAAGCCTCCTTTAGAGATTTAAGTGCTTTAGATTCTACCGTAAGTGGCTCACCCTATTTTGATTTTAATCTGAATGAGTTCGCCACAGATTATGCCTTCCTGAGTAGTCTGTTGGATGATTCTACGGCACAATACTTCAATACACTACAACAAAAGAGGCTTTCGCTTAACGCCCAGGCCAGAGGGACACTGGAAGACATTAAAGGAAACCTTAATCTGCAAACGGGCATCGGAAGGTTACTGGCCGATGGAAGTTATCAAGTGAGTGAGAGTAATGCGAATATTAGCGCCAATCTTGATGCCAACCAACTGGACCTCAAAGCAGTGATGCTGGCTCTAGGCAACCCGGACAGTGTGGCCCAGGACTATGGTAATCTTACTATGACAGCTGATATCGATGCAGTACAATCTTATGGTCAGGATACCAGCTTTAGCAGTTTGAATGCAAGTCTTTTGGTAAAAAACCTAGGCTATAAAGGTTATCAGTACGAAGGGTTAAAAGTAAATGCTCAAAAAAACTATGACGATATACAGGCTACCATTGACTATGCTGACAGCCTCTTGCAAATGCACGCCGATGCACAAGCCAGTTTAAAGGGTGAGGAGAGTCAGTATGCGTTGGATATGAATATTGAAAACCTCAATCTTTTTCGTCTCAACCTGCTGCAGGACAGCATTATTATCAACAATACCCGCCTGCGAGCTGAAGCCAAAGGAAATACCGTAGACAATATTGTAGGTTCATTTAAAGTAACAGAGTCCAGCATCATCAAAGATGAGGAAACCTTTAACCTGGATTCGCTGGTATTAGTGGCAGAAAATACAGGTAGCAGCCGTACCATTAACTTTTATTCGGATTATGTAAATGCAGGTATCAGCGGTCAATTTAGCCTTGAAAGATTACCCAAAGCGATACAGGATTTCAGGCAATATTATATGTCAGCCTACCAGGCACCGCTTAATGATGTGGATACGATCAATACCGATGAGACCAATCAGGAACTGTTTATCAATTTTGAGATTAAAGATACACCAGTGCTGGCCAGAGCTTTTGCTCCGTCCTTAAATGTGGCTCAGCCCATCAAGGCAAATGCTTATTTTAACAGTGACCGCAAGAAACTTACTTTCCGTTTCTATGCACCCAATGTCATCTACGAAAATTATAGTGTAGACAGTCTTTTACTTACCGCACAGACTTCTGAAAAGGCAATAAAATTTAATACTAAATCAGATTTTATCAGACTTGGCGGGCTTACGATACCCGAAGTGGCGCTGCGAGGTGATTTTTCAGGCGTGGCTCAGGATTCTTTGCAAGAAGATAAACAACGCCTTTTTGCCACCGAAGTTGATATGAACCTCAAAATAGGAGCCGAAGACGCTCCCTATCGCCTCGATCTGAATACAGTACTCAGCAGCAAACAGGATACTATTTCGATCAGTCTGGACGAATCGGAACTGGTGCTGGAGCAAAAGCCCTGGCAGCTATCTCCCTCCACGCGGATTTTGTATGCTGCAAATTACCTTGAAATAGATAGTTTCTATCTTAAACAGGAAAATCAGGTGATTGAGGTAAGCACCAATAATCAGGAAGGAAACACCAATTTACAACTCATTATAGATCAGCTAGCACTGGGTCCGTTACTAGCCAGCATTGACCTTGACGACTTTATGATCGACGGTACACTCAACACCCAGGCCTCATTTCAAAATCTTTTCAAGCAGGGTGATCTGGAGTCGCAGCTCACCATCAATGATCTAAAAGTAAGAGATACGCCCGTAGGCACTTTGGAGCTACATGCTAACGGAAAAGGATTGGCTGCACCACAAACAGAGGAGCCCCTTCAAATAGAAGTGGGACTTAGCGGAAGCACAAACGAACTTGTCATGGAGGGCAACTATCGTCTTGATTCCGGTTACTTTGATTTTGATATCGATATGCAGCGGTTTCAGCTAGAACCCTGGCAGACTTTCATGCAGGAGTATGTAGAAGACTTACAGGGCGTACTGAAAGCGGATCTGGAACTTAAAGGAACTCCCAGCGACCCATCCCTTACCGGCAATTTCACTTTTGCTGATGAAGTGAGTCTTATTCCTACCATCACCGGAGCACAGTACTATATTAATAATCAGACGCTCGAGTTTAACGGGCAGGAACTATTATTCAGTGAGTTTACCATTCTTGATTCTGCCCGTACCGAGGCTACTCTGGATGGTAGTATCAATTTTGCGAATGTTGCCAATCCGATCATGGATCTAACTTTTAATACAGATGACTTTTTATTTGTAAGCAGTGAAAGCTACCAAAACGAAAGCTTCTACGGTAGAGCAGTCGCCTCTGCCAGTATGGAAATACAGGGAGAGTCCAACGACCTTAGAGTCACCGGAGATGCTGAAGTCAATGAAGGCACTGACATGACCATTGCGATGGTAGATGAAGCGGAAGAAGCCTCAATGGCCGAATATATCCATTTCATTGATGCGACTCGTAATGCATTTGAAGAGGCTGATCCGGTAGCCAGTGAAAACAGAGATAGTACGAAAGTAAACAGCAGATCAGATTCTCTCAGAAATCAGGCAGTGGCGATTACGGGTTTGAGTGTAGCAACAGATATTAATATTAGTCCTGAGGCACAACTGACCATTGTGATAGATCCTGTAAATGGAGACATGCTTACTGTTTCGGGGGAGGCGGATTTAAATGTAAATATGAGTCCTACAGGGGATATGAACATGCAGGGAACCTATATCATCCAGAACGGTCAATACGTACTTACCTTTGCCCAGTTCATCAAGAAAGAGTTTAATATCAGAGAGGGCAGCACCCTTAGCTGGAATGGTGATCCAGCGAATGCAAGGTTTGACATTACCGCTGTCTATACTGCTGAAACTACATTGGAAGGTCTGCTATCTTCAGGTATCAGAACTGAAATAATGGATTCAGGTGGAGGGTCATATGTAACGACCAGACAGCCGGTCAATGTGGTGATGAATATCAGCGGAGAGTTGGCCGAACCCGAATTAAATTTTGATATAGAGATTCCAGAACTTACCGCAAGTGGCTCTAGCGTAATCATGATACAAAATATTGTAGATCGAATGCAGCAGGATGAGACACAGCTATATAAACAAGTATTTTCCCTGATTGTACTCAATAGGTTTTTACCGGTAGAAGGAGGTTTTGGATCAGGGGGAGGCTCTACCTTAACCACAGTCAATCAGAATATAGATAATAGTGTAAGTCGCCTGCTTTCCAGTACGCTTACCGGCCTGAGCGAAGATTATCTGGGAGGCGTTCAGATCAACATGAATATAGAGTCTAATGATTTGCAGGCCCAGAATACCGCCCTGGCCGACCGTGATCTGGATGTAGCACTTTCCAAACAATTCTTTAATGACCGGCTGACCATTAGTGCCGGGGGTATGACCAGCCTGAACACCAATAGCTCAGCGGGTGGCGGCAGTAACGAATTTTATGGTGAGTTTGAAGTGCTGTACCGCCTGGATGCCAGAGGTAATTTAAATGTTAGAATATTCCAGGAAAGTGAGCGGGACATATTTACCAATGATGTAGACCTGCAGCAGGGAATCTCGCTTACGCACCAGAAGGCCTTTGACGAGTTCTTCGCAAACAATGATCAGGTGCTTCAATCAGCGCCCCAACCGGAGGATAAAGAAGAGAGTGATGAAGGAGAAGAGAATAAAGAGAAAAAAGACAGTACAGCCCTGGATAATGCACAAAGGCGCAAAAAGAAGAACTAATCTTTAAAAATACTCTGGAGCATTGCTCCGGGGTATTTCACTGCTTAATCTCAAAACGGACAAATCCCTGAGGATTGTCTTCTTTCAAATCTACCTTTTCTACTTTGGCATAGGTCGGTCCCTGCTTGCACCAGTCAATAAACTCCTGCATTTGCTGTTCAGGGCCTTCAGCTTCTATTTTTACAGTACCATCGGGTTCATTCTTTACCCATCCCAGTATCCCTAAAGACTCTGCCTTGTCCTGAGTGCTGGCTCTAAAAAAAAACACCCTGCACTTTGCCATAGACACGGATTGTGTAGTGTACATTCATATTTGCTTATTAGATTGATTAATAATATATATAGCGGAAGAAGTACCTATCCTGTCGGCGCCGGCTTCCAGCATGCTTATAGTTTGTTTCAGTGTCTTAATGCCTCCCGAAGCTTTGATGCCTACATTAGAAGGCAATATTTCTCTCATTAGTCGGATATGCTCTACTTTTGCTCCTTCAGGAGCTATTCCTGTGGAAGTTTTTACAAAATCGGCCCCTGCGTCTGCACAAATTTTACAGGCAGTACGGAGCTCCTCTTCCGACAGGTAAGCGGTTTCAATGATTACCTTCAGAAAAGCCTCCTCCTCGTGTATAAGGGTTGCATACTTTGCCAGCTCAATCTTAGCCCAGGGTAAGCCCGACTTAAAAGCCGAAATATTCATGACCACGTCTAGCTCATCAGCACCATCCTTAAGTGCCTGACGGATTTCAGCTTCTTTGGTTTGGCTCATCTGATAGCCAAAGGGAAAACCAACCACGGTTACCATTTGTACATCTGCATTGCCTAAGTCCCGCTTGGCTTTTTTCACCCAGAAAGGAGGAAGGCATAAACCTGCGAATTGATGATCGTGGGCTTGCTCTATCATTTTTTCTACTTCCTGATAAGTCAGGGTAGGCGAGAGAGCGGTATGTTCTAAAAAGCGGTGAATATTTTTCATCTCTTTCAAGGTAGAAAAAATTAAAGTATTCCTAAAAAAGTAGTGATAGGAATGGAGAGACAAGCATATAAAAAAATAATTATGGTAGTATGATTAACAATATAATATTGTATGTGTTAAGGATTTGATACAAAATAATAATGATAATTTTAACTTTTTTAACTATGAAAAATTTAAACAGGCTAGTAATTTTTTCTCTATTTTTTGCGCTGCTGTATCTTCCAAAAGAAGTCCAGGCTCAGATGGATGACTCCCGTATCGGGATAAAAGGAGGTGTAAATGCTTCAAATTTCTACAGCAATGAAGTAGGCGACCAAAATGTACGTCTGGGCTTTAACGTAGGGGTATTTACTGAAATAGCAGTTTCTGAAGGTTTTAGTCTCCAACCAGAACTGTTGTTATCCACTAAAGGTAATCGTGCCACTTATGGCAATGACGACGGTGTACTGGACTTTGTAGATGCTGAAGGAGAAGTAAAAACAAATCTGACCTATCTTGATATTCCTATATTGGCCAAAGTGACTTTAGGTGAAACATTAAATCTTCATGTAGGGCCGTATGCCAGCTATCTTTTGGGAGCCAACGTCTCTACTGATGGTGATTTGGCGGATGGTTCAGAAGAACTGGACAGAGATAATTTTAAATCTTGGGATTATGGATTGGCCGCTGGCATAGGAGTAGACCTGGAAGCGGTAAGCATCGGCGCACGCTACAACCTGGGACTGACCGAAATTGCTAAAACTACCGCAGCAGAAGCCGTATTTGATAATTCCAAAAATTCTGTAATTCAAGCATATATAGCGATAGGCTTATAAAATTAGGGAAGTAAGCATGTAAAAGAAAAGGCTCCTTTGTTACTGAAGGAGCCTTTTCTATGTTCAGAAGCGCAATAATCACTTTCCCACTTCACCTACCATCACTGCATCTTCCAAAATATACATCAGTTGTTCGTAATCTTCATCGTTTAGCTTCAGCCTTCCTTTAAAGGCCACAATAGATTCAGTATAATCAATGGGTTCTTTCAGATAGACCTCCATCACGGTTTCAGGTCCACCGGAGCCACAAAAAAAGCAGGATGCCAGAGGCAGAGAAGATACAATGACATGATCTGGTTTGAAAAGGCCTTCAAAAGGAATGATATAACCGGGTACAGTAACTTCTTTACCCTCCATTGCCGTGGCTTCTTCGCTAAACTTCGGCACATAAAGTTCACCATACTCATCTTCAGTAATGGTGTAAGTTACCCCCGACAAGGCCTTCCATATTTTATTATCTATCGCTTGTTGCGCTATACTGGAAGAAAAGCTGACAAATAGTAAAATAAAAGAGGCGGTAAAAAAAAGCGTGTATCGTTTCATAGGTGGTTTTTTCAGTGCAATGATTGCTTAATATAGCAAACAAATATCTTTCGGATAAATTCAGGTATTGACAGAGGCATACATATTTGCCAACTTATCTACTACATAGTCTACTTCTTCCTGCGTATTGTATTTGCTGAAAGAGAAACGTATGATACCTCTCTCAGGATCGGAAGATAGGGCTCTGAGTACGTGTGAACCTATATTGGAACCGCTAGAGCAGGCAGAACCTCCCGAAGCTGAAATTTTATGTAAATCCAGGTTAAACAGAAGCATATCAGTATCTTCTGAGGGAGGTAGGCTTACATTAAGCACCGTATACAGACTTTTATCCAGATTTGCAGATTCTCCATTAAAGGCAATACCTGGCACTTTTTCTTTTAAGCCCTCAATCATACGTTTTTTGAGACCTAAAATATAATTGCGATGTTGCTCGGCACCCTCATAGGCTATTTCCAAAGCTTTGGCAAGGCCGATGATGCCGTAGAGATTTTCCGTTCCACCCCGCATATTTCTTTCCTGGGAGCCTCCATGTACGAAAGGTGTAATCTGATGGCCCTTCCTGAGATAGAGGAGGCCTACCCCTTTAGGTCCATGAAATTTATGGGCAGACCCGATAATACTGTGTACTTTGAGCTTACTAAGATCATGAGGGTAATGCGCAAGCGTCTGTACAGTATCAGAGTGAAAAATCGCATCATAAGCTTCGCAGATTTCACCAATCAGCTCAATATCATTGAGGTTACCAATTTCATTATTACCATGCATGATAGATACGAACGAACGTTCATTTTGCTCCAGAAGCGTTCTCAAATGCGTTAAGTCAATATTTCCCCGCTCATCAGTATCTACATAACTCAGACTGATTATCTTTTTTTTTGCCAGTTCCTGAAGGGTATGGAGTACGGCATGGTGTTCCAGGTGAGAAGTAATCGCATGTGTTATGCCCAACGCTTCTATGCTGCATTTTATAGCAGTGTTGTCTGCCTCTGTACCACCGGAGGTAAAGAAAATCTCAGAAGGAGAGCCATGAAGCAGGTCCGCTACTTTTTTTCGTGCTTTTTCCAGGGCCGAGCGGGTAGCTCTACCATGGGCATGCGTAGAGGAAGGATTACCATAAAACTCCAGCATATAAGGCTTCATGGCTTTAAACACTTCAGGCGAAAGCTGAGTAGTGGCGGCATTATCCAAATAGACCTGCATGGCGTGTAGTGTTTAGTAAAGAAGAAGTTAAAATTAGCACAGAAAAGAGGCATAGGAATCTACCTATGCTCTTTCTGATATTACTTCGCGTATATCGCTGATAAGCTTATTGGCCAAATGATCGGCAGTTACCTGAGAATGAGACTCAGCAATGATTCTAATGATAGGTTCTGTATTAGATCTGCGCAAATGCACCCACTCTTTGCCAAAGCTGATCTTGATACCATCAATAGGGTTGACAGGCATATTGCTGTATTTCAGCTTTATGCCTTTCATGATATTATCAATATCAATTTCAGGCGTCAGCTCAATTTTGTTCTTTGAAATGTGGTATTGAGGATAAGTAGATTTTAGCTGGGTCATGGTCTTGCCAAATTTAGCAAGATGAGAAAGAAAAAGAGCTATTCCGGTAAGCGCATCTCGTCCGTAGTGCATCTTAGGAAAAATGACACCGCCATTTCCTTCTCCGCCGATCACCGCATGGGTAGCCTTCATCGCTTTTACCACATTCACCTCACCTACGGCAGCGGCAGTATAGTTTCCTTCATGTTTCTCAGTAATATCCTGTAGTGCTTGCGAGGAAGATAGGTTAGAAACGGTATTACCTCCATTGTTAAGCCCCAGAATATAATCAGCTACTGCGACCAGGGTATATTCTTCGCCAAAAGGAGCGCCATTGTCCTGTATCAATACCAGGCGGTCCACGTCAGGATCTACTACAATGCCCAGGTCAAAAGCCCCCTGCTCAATCTTAGAACAAATATGATTTAGGTTTTCAGGAACGGGCTCAGGATTACGTTTAAAGGCACCATCAGGCTCACAGAAAAACTTTTCTACCTGTTCTACACCCAGGGCTTCCAAAAGCTGAGGTACCGCGATACCTCCTACAGAATTGACACAGTCAATAGCCACCCTCAAGTTACGGGACGCTATAGCGTCTTTGTCCACTTCAGCAAGGGCTAGTATCTTCTCTATGTGCTTGCTTATGTAGTTTTCTATTACACTATAACTACCTAGTTTTTTTGAAGTAGCAAACTCAAATGCACCTTCTTCAGCAATGCGCAGTACTTCCTCTCCCGCTTCAGCAGACAAAAACTCGCCATCAGCGTTAAGGAGTTTCAGGGCATTCCATTGCCCAGGGTTGTGGCTGGCGGTAATGATGATGCCTCCGTCGGCGTTCTCATCCTTCACCGCAAGTTCTACTGTGGGAGTAGGGGCAAGCTGAATATCAACGATATCAATACCTAATCCCTGCAAAGTGGAAGATACCAGTGAAGACACCATAGGGCCTGAAACACGGGCATCCCGCCCGATGATAACTTTGGCATCATCTTTTTTGGCTTTAATATATGTGCCATAAGCGGCAGCATATTTTACAATATCTACCGGTGTAAGCGCTTCTCCTACTTCTCCTCCGATAGTACCTCGTATACCGGAAATTGATTTAATTAAAGTCAATGAATGGTAATTTTATGGCTAAATATAGAAAGGCAGCAAATTTAGAAAAAAGCACTAATCAAACTTAGCTAATACTTTATTAACTTCAGAGTCGGGGTTACCACATTGGCTATCTTTGCCTACTTCTTTGCCGCAGTACCCACAGGTAGCACCTTCTTTATTCAGAAAAGGGCTTTGTGATGCACAGGTACCCTTAAACTCTCCATTTTTCAGGAAAATAAGTCTTACGCACATCAGTACGAAAAATAAACCCAAAAATCCTATACCTAAAAGTATCGTCGTCATATGCTTATCGTTTTCTGCTATTTTGATTACAAAGTTAAAACGAACTCCTTAGAACCAAAGTTTCTATTACTTATTTTTGATTGAGATTAATAGAAGAAAACTAAATAAAGTACTGTAGATAAAGGATTTACTCATGGCAAAAGAAAAAAAAGCAGAGGCTAGACAAGCATTTGAGCGTTTACTGAATATAATGGATGAATTAAGGGCGCAGTGCCCCTGGGATCGTAAGCAAACCCTGGAAAGTCTAAGACACCTTACCATAGAAGAGACCTATGAGCTCTCAGACGCCATCATAGAAGGAGATATGCCAGAAATAAAAAAAGAACTGGGAGACCTGATACTGCATATCGTATTTTATTCAAAAATAGCATCTGAACAGGAAGCTTTTGATATCAAGGATGTGCTGGATGGTATTTGCGAGAAATTAATAGTACGCCATCCCCATATTTATGGAGATGTAAAAGCCGAAGATGCTGCTACGGTAGAGCGAAACTGGGAACAGATTAAGCTGAAAGAGAAAGGGAACGTTAAAAAGACGGTATTGGGGGGAGTTCCCCAGTCATTGCCTGCCCTCATCAAAGCGATGCGCATACAGGACAAGGCCAGGGGGGTAGGCTTTGATTGGGAACATAAAGGACAGGTATGGGAAAAGGTAGAAGAAGAAATGGAGGAGTTTCGTGCAGAGGAGAAGGTAAACAATCTTGAAAAAATGCAGGACGAATACGGAGACTTGTTGTTTTCGCTGGTCAACTACGCTCGTTTTACAGGTATTAACCCTGAAGAAGCGCTGGAAAGAAGCAATAAGAAGTTTATTAAAAGATTCAACTATCTGGAGGAAAAAGCCAAGTCAGAAGGAAAAGACCTGGGAAACATGACGCTCAATGAGATGGATGCTTACTGGAATGAAGCTAAGAATATATAGCCGGAAGTCATTCGCTTCCGGCTCTAACATCATTATATCCCTCTTCCCCTGATTAACCTAAACAGGATAGCGATGATCGCTATCACCAATAGTATGTGGATAAAATTACCAACGCTAAATACAAAAAAACCAAGCAGCCATCCGATTAAAAGAATGATGGCTACCAGATATAATAAACCACTCATAGCTAAAAAAATTAGTTAATAATGCTTGATAACTGTAGCGGGTTTTTATTGTTTGCTCAATTGGTAAATTTACTATATGATCACCAAGTCTACACTACTGCATCTGCGCCTCCCTTTTTCTGTATTTCTTCTTCCAATTTTTCTTTTTGCGCTCAGTGTAGATGTACCGGAAGATTGGCCTCGTACTTTTCTGGTCTTTTTTATAATTCATTTCTTATTGTATCCGGCCAGTAATGGGTACAACAGCTATTTTGATAAAGACGAAGGAAGCATAGGAGGGCTGGAAAAACCACCTTTGGTAAGCAAAGACTTATACTGGGTAGCGCTTTTGCTGGACTTACTTGCCATCTTATTAGGCTTGCTTATCAACTGGCAGTTTGCGCTGATGCTATTAATCTACGGCCTGGTGAGCAAGGCTTATAGTCACCCTTCAGTAAGGTTAAAGAAACATGCGACAGCTAGTTGGTTTATTGCCGGTTTCTTTCAGGGGTGCTTCACCTGGCTCATGGCTTATATGAGTATTCATGATGTAGAAATTAATGAGGTATGGGTTTTACAATATGTACTGCCGGCCTTACTAAGCAGCCTGATGCTTTGGGGCTCTTACCCTATGACCCAGATCTACCAGCATGAAGAAGATGTCAGGCGGGGAGATATTACGTTAAGTTACAAACTGGGAGTTATCGGTACTTTTCATTTTACTGCTATTGTTTTCGCCTTTTCGGCTATAGGGTTCTTTCTGTACTACAGATACTTTTTTAGCCTTACACAAGCTTTCATTTATCTGATCTTTCTACTTCCGATTATATCCTATTTCTTTTATTGGTACTGGCAGGTTCGCCATGAAAAATCAGAAGTGAATTACAAATCTACCATGCGGCTAAATATGATCTCAGGGCTTAGCTTAAATGTTTTTTTTCTGTTGATGCTGCTGTGGGCATTGTAAGCATTCAGAGAGTATATATAGCAAAAAACCAGGCCAAAAAGCCTGGTAAATAGAAATGGATACTAATCCTAAAAATCTCTCAGTAATTTTATCTCTGCTGGATAGGATCACTTTTAGCTTTTTGTTGTATAGGGTCACTTTTGAACCCCTTTTGTTGAATTGGATCACTTTTAGCTTTCTGCTGCAATGGATCGCTGTCAGAATTAAGCGTGATAGGAATAATTTTATTAGGCTTAGGCATAGCTGAAAAGAATTAAGGTAAATGAATCAAAGAGCTTCAAGCGAATAACTTTTTTAATATAGGTAATTTTAACTAATAATCACAGGAAACAGTTACAGATACGGAATATCATGCTCTTAAATTGGGGGATTTGCCAAATAGTTGAAATAAGCTGATTCATCTAATCAAGCGGATGAGGTTACATTATATTTAAAGCGTATTGGTGATGTATTTCAACTGAAGGTTATCAAAACTTGGACGAAACTGGGTGACCGTGCAGAAATACTATATCAGACAGATTTGCGCATTTCCAATGCTATTTGTTGATCAGGTAGTTTAGCTTTTCTTAAAGTTTGTACAAAGAGGCTTCCAACCAAAGTGAGTAGAGTAGGGTCTTGGTAAAAACGACAAAACTATGAGTAGACTCTTTCTACTGTTACCCATTCTACTGTTGACTTTGGCTTGTCAGGAGATTGATTTTGATAATGGTGAGGAAGTGATTGTTTCTAATGCTTGTGGGGTAGATAAGCCTCTGGAAGAACTTCCCTGGCTCAAAGAGATTGTAGATGAGTATAAAAACAATCCTGGGAGTGATTATTGCCAGGTATATCAGATAGTACAAGGCCTCTATCAGGGGGAGAGCGTTTTTATCATTCAGGTGAGCGGAGCTTTGTGCTGTACCTGCGCAGGTAAGGCTGTGTACAACTGTGAAGGTGAGGCTGTATTCGTTTGCGAGCCGGAGGAAGAAAAGAAAATCAGGGAGCTGAAAGTAATCTGGAGTAGAGACAGATGAGTTTTATTCATCAATAATCAACCTTCTCTTTTCGTCCTTTCTTGTCTACATAGTACCAGTCTCCTGTGCGTTCACCTTCAGTATATTGGCCGATGTACTCCAGGCGCCCTTTTTTGTTATAAAATTTCCACTTTCCTTGTTCCTGACCCTGCTCAAAAGTTCCTTCCTGCAGGAGTTCACCATTTTCCTGATAAAAGATCCACTCTCCTGATGGTAAGCCATCCTGATAATAGCCGATACGCTTGGGAGTACCATCTTCATAGAAAAAAAACCATTTTCCCTCATAAAGCCCACCTCTGAACATACCCTTCTTCTCCACTTGCCCGTCAGGGTAATAATAGTACGAACTATCTTCCTGCTGGCCCAGCCGCCAGTTTTCTATTGCTTCCAGGTGCCCATTAAAGTCATAGTACTTTATTTCTCCGTGTATTTGCCCTTCCCGATAATGCTCAATAGCATTAAGAGTTCCATCAGGGTAGTAATAAGACCACTCACCAGTTTTCTGGCCTTCAGCAAGTTGTCCGGAAGATTTTAGTTGGCCGTTATCGTAATATTCTTTCTGCAACTGAGCCTGGAGAGGCGTATTTAGCAGAACTACTATGTTAACAAGCCAAATGAGGCGGAAAAGCATTGTCATTATTGTCAATATTTTGGTGCTCTGACAGAAATTGTAGATATATAATTAGACAAGCCTATCTTCTTGGCGATTTTGCTTTGCCAAAGGACTTCACAAAAATGCTAAAGAATCTTATTATTTGTCGGTCTTATTATTTTACAACGCAGGAGAGAAAACTTTGATTTTGTCCCCTCATCCTCCAAGTAAATACCACTCCTGTCTTTAGTAAAAGTTTAATCCTGATGATGCAAACCATCAAACGAGTAATACAACATTAAAATTATTATACTTGTAGAACGGACTAACAAAAACCAAACTACTTAACAAATTTGCACATGGGATTTTCCGCATTAGACTTTGGAGTGTTCATTGGCTACTGCCTCTTTATCATCGGCTTAGGCCTTTGGGTTTCAAGAGATAAAAAAGGGCACGAAAAAGACTCACAAGACTACTTTCTGGCCAGCCGGTCTTTACCCTGGTGGGCAGTAGGGGCATCGCTGATCGCTTCCAATATTTCAGCAGAGCAGTTTATTGGTATGTCGGGTTCAGGGTATGCACTAGGTTTGGCAATCTCAACTTATGAGTGGATGGCGGCCGCCACCCTGCTGGTCGTAGGTAAATTTTTCCTGCCAATCTACATCAAGAAGGGAATCTACACCATGCCTCAGTTTCTGGCAGACAGATATAATGATACTGTGCGCACGTTTATGGCTATCTTCTGGCTGCTCGTCTATGTATTTGTAAACCTTACCTCAGTCATCTACCTGGGTGCTTTAAGTATAGAGACCGTACTGGGAGTTGATCTGATTTACGCCATCATAGGCCTGGCGCTATTTGCTTTATTGTACTCTATCTATGGTGGATTGATGGCAGTAGCCTGGACGGATGTAGTACAGGTGATATTCCTGGTATTAGGAGGTTTGGCTACGACTTATCTGGCACTGGATATTGTAGGAGACGGAGATATATTTGGAGGCTTGGCACGACTTCGAAATGAAGCCCCCGACCACTTTCACATGATTCTGGAAGAAGGCTTTATGATCACCGATGGGCAGGGAGGTACCACCGATGCCTATCAGATGCTGCCCGGCATAAGTGTACTCATTGGTGGAATGTGGATTGTAAACTTAAGTTACTGGGGGTTCAATCAGTATATTACCCAGCGGGCATTGGCAGCTAAGAACCTGGATCATGCTCAGCGGGGCGTAGTATTCGCAGGAATACTGAAATTATTAATTCCTCTGATTGTCGTTATTCCCGGTATTGCTGCCTTTGTCATTGTTCAGAATGACGCAATGGGCGGTGATTTTACCAATATTATGACTGATCCTGATACTGGCTTTATCGTTCCCGACAGAGCATACCCATCATTACTTAGCCTTCTACCTAATGGTATGAAAGGAGTAGCTTTTGCCGCGCTTACCGCTGCCATTGTATCGTCGCTGGCATCTATGGCAAACAGTACTTCTACAATATTTACTATGGACATCTACCGTAATTATATTAATAAGAATGCTTCGGAGCACTCGCTGGTACGCATGGGCCGTATCGTGGTGGTAGTCTCATTTATTATCGCTTGTCTGGTAGCTCCAGCCCTACAAGGACTGGGTCAGGTATTTCAGTACATACAGGAATACACCGGCTATGTATCGCCCGGCGTGTTTGTGATCTTTGTGTTTGGCGTATTCTGGAAAAAAACTACCCCGGATGCCGCACTTACTGCCGCTATTCTCACCATTCCGCTATCGGCTGCATTAGCGTTCTTTTTCCCTGAGCTTCCTTTCATTGACAGGATGGGCGTGGTTTTCCTGATACTAGCTACTTTAATGATCGTCATTAGCCTGGTACAATCCGGCAAGGATCAGCCTAATTCTATTGAGCTTTCTTACGATCTGTTCAAAACCAGCCGTAAGTTTAATGTAGGTGCTTTGTTAATTATCGGTATTTTGGCAGCTTTATATATTATTTATTGGTAACCTATTTTTTATGGATGCTTCCATTATTAGAAACAAATTTTTAGAACTCTATGAGAAAGAGCCAAGCCTGGTGCGTTCCCCGGGCAGGGTCAACCTTATAGGAGAACATACTGATTATAATGAGGGTTTTGTGCTTCCGGCAGCCATCAACAAGGACATGATCTTTGCCCTGGCACCCAACGACCACTCCCGTTGCCGGGTATATTCATATGATATGCGGGAAAGTGTAGACTTTGATCCGGAAGCCTTTCAGCGCTCTGAACATGCCTGGGTCAATTACATTCTGGGAATTATTGACCAGCTGCAAAAGCAGGGCCTGTCTGTAGGAGGTTTTGACTGTGTATTTGGAGGAGATATTCCTCGAGGAGCAGGGATGTCCTCTTCTGCAGCGCTGGAATGTGGCCTGGCTACCGCGCTTAACCACGTGTTTGCATTGGGCCTTGATAGACTAAGTATTGCCAAGCTATCCCAAAAGTCAGAGAATGAGTATGTGGGCGTACAATGCGGTATCATGGACCAGTTTGCCAATTTATTTGGTCAGCGTCATCAGGTAATCAAGCTGGATTGCCGCTCCCTGGAGTATGAGATGATTCCCTTCAAGATCAGCGGACACAAAATAGTATTGCTGGATACCAATATCAGTCATTCCCTGGCTTCTTCAGAATACAATACCCGCCGGCAGCAGTGTGAAGAAGGTGTGCAGCGCCTGAAGGAGCAGGAGTTGGATATCAAAAGCCTGCGCGATGTGGATATGGATATGCTCACCCGTTTTCGTACTATGATGGATGAAGTAGTATATCGCCGCTGTCGTTATGTGGTTGAAGAAAATGCCAGAGTAGAAGAAGCCTGCCGCTTGCTTCAAAATGATGACTTGTCAGGCTTTGGGCAAAAAATGTATGAGTCGCATGAGGGGCTGAGCAAAGCATATGAAGTAAGCTGCGAAGAGCTGGATTTTCTGGTAGAACAGACCCGCGATGATGAGAACGTGCTGGGAGCCCGCATGATGGGAGGCGGCTTTGGCGGTTGTACTATTAATCTGGTAAAAGAGGAAGCCCTGGCTGAAATGACCATGGACATAGAGCAGGAGTACCAGCAAAAGTTTCGTCGTGAACTGAAAGTGTATATCGGCGATATTGTCAACGGAACAGAAGTAATGAAGAATGACTAATGAAGAATGATAAAGGTTTAGAAACAACTACCATTTTGTTTACTGCAATTCATCATTATTCATTCTCCAATAATCATTAGCCCTATGGATTTTGACTTAAAAGAGCATCCACATAGAAGGTATAATCCGCTCACTGGTGAGCATGTACTGGTCTCGCCCCACCGCATGAAGCGCCCCTGGCAGGGACAGGTAGAGAAGCTGGATGAGGAAAAGCGGCCGGAATATGATCCTAAATGTTATCTCTGTCCGGGCAACAGCAGAGCAGGAGGTGAGCAAAATCCGCAGTACGAAAGTACTTTTGTATTTACTAACGACTTTGCCGCGCTCAAAGAAGATGTGCCTGGCGGTAGTGAAGAGAAAGGCAATCTGCTCAGAGCGCAAAGTGAAAAAGGCATATGTAGGGTAATCTGCTTCTCTCCACGCCACGACCTCACACTGCCCCAGATGGAAGTTGCTGAAATCGTAAAAGTAGTGGAACTGTGGCAAAAGGAATTTGAGGAGTTGGGAAGCCATCCTGAGATCAATTACGTGCAGATTTTTGAGAACAAAGGACAGATGATGGGCTGTAGCAATCCACATCCCCACGGGCAAATCTGGGCACAAAGTACCGTGCCTATGGAGCCGGTGCTGGAAGGCAAGCATCAGGGAGATTATCTGCAAAAAAATGGCAGCAGTCTGCTGGAAGATTATGTGAAGCTGGAACTGGAAGAAAAGGAACGCATTGTGCTGGAAAATGAGCATTTTGTAGCCGTAGTTCCTTTCTGGGCGGTCTGGCCCTTTGAGACCATGATCATCAGCAAGCGTCATCTGCAAAATATATTACAGTTTACGGGAGAAGAAAAGCTGGCATATGCTGAGATACTGAAAAAGCTCACCATTTTGTACGACAATCTTTTTGAGACCTCTTTTCCCTATTCCGCGGGTATTCACCAGGCTCCTACCGATGGCTTGGAGCACACGGAATGGCATTTTCACCATCACTTTTATCCGCCACTGTTACGCTCCGCTACGGTCAAAAAATTTATGGTGGGCTACGAAATGCTGGGCGACCCCCAGCGCGATATCACCGCTGAGTCCAGCGCAGAAAGATTGAGGAATTTGCCGAAGGGGCATTATAAATAGAGTGCTTCATATTGTTCGTTCACCCTTATCCAGTGTGTGTATGTCATGCCGTAGGCATCTTTACCATCTATAAAACTGCAACCATAGTAAAAGTAAGTCCTGAAGCTTTAGGTCAAATAAGCTCTTCAATACGTTTTTAGGCAGCTATATAGTTTATACCAAATACGCTTCGGATGTCATTCAGTAGGAACTTTTTAAATCAATAATACTGAACTGATTTTTGATAATAAAATGACATATAACATATACTCTTATTTCCTTCGCGCTACTCCTTTAGCAAATTCCAATAAGGTTCTTTTGTGGCATGCAATGCTGAATGACAATTGTTTTCATATAGCAAGAAGTCGTTTTGAATAAACACATAATTCGTAAAAATTCATTCAAATACCTACTTCAAAATCACCCTTTTCACCACCGACTCACCATTACCATTAAATATCTGCTGTCCATAACCATCAAAGATCTGAAGATAAGGAGCATACAAAAGTGTGTCCCTTGCTGTTTCAGTTTCTTGCTCTGGCAGGTCTTGCTCCTCAAAAGGATTTTTGAGGGTAAAAGCAAAAAGCATAAAACCGATCAGGCAGAAGCTGAGGAGGAAGGGTAGGGGCTGCACACCTTTCTTTTTCTGCTGAGGCGCTACGATTCTGCGAATTCTTTCGGCAAAGCCGGAGCGCCCTTTGCCACGGTCCCGGGTAGAAAGCCCAACCGTTGATATAGTAGTACGTAAAGAAGCCACCTGTAAAAGCGCCTGGGCATAGATCTGTGGTCGCCCGGTGATTTTGAGGGTAATCGCATCGCAGGCATGCTCACTTTCCTGCTCCAGCACTGAAGCGATGTACCAGTATGCCGGATGGTAGAAAAGGATAACTTCGGCTACAGATTGTAGCAGGTTCCACAGATAATCATGCCGACGGATGTGCGCCAGCTCGTGTACCAATATGCTTTCTATCTGCTCAGCAGGCATGGCCGTAAGCATGCTGGCAGGCAGTAGAATCATTGGCTTGAGCCAGCCTAAAGTAAGCGGGCTGTCCAGTGTATCATTGGTGCTGATTTCAACTTTTTGACGAATGCCTAGAACCTGCTGTAACTCCAATGATTTTGCTTTCCAGAATTCGGGTAAAGCCTGTTTCTTCTGTTTGAGTTGATGAATTTGCCATAGTCCCAGGCTCAGGCGAAAGCTGAACAATAGACTGCCTATAAGCCATGCACTAGCTAGCAAGCTAGCATTTTCAGCCAGTTGATAAAATAAAGTATAAACTTCACTTTTGATTTGAGCCCAGAGGCTGGAATGAGTACTGACTTCCAAGTCCATCAGTTCTATAGCTTGACCAATGGCCTGGGTGCTAAAACTTTGGTTTACAGCAGGTAAAGGTTTGAGGCTGTCCCATTCATGATAAAGCGTAGAGCTGAAGGCAAGTAGTATGAGCATGAGACTGCTAAAAGCAAGGATGAAGCGCAAGCTTGCTTTTTCGTAACGGATAAGGCGAAGTAGGCACCAGAGTATTACCATTAGCAGCATTCCCTGCCAGAGTGAATGCAGGAGCGTGATGCCGAGAGCTTCAGAAGCACGCTGAAGTTGTGGAGAGTAGCTTAAAAAATTCATGATTCATCACTTTTATCAAGTTTATCCAAAAACTTTTTGATCTCTTCTATCTCCTCGGCTGAGGGGGTTTTTCTACCCAGCGCCCGCATCACCAACTGGCTGGTAGAACCTTTGAAGACACGATTGACAAACTGGTCCAGCAGGTGGTTATTGACCTGCGACTCCTGTACTTCTGCCTTATAAATATGGGAGCGGCCTTTGGCACCTTCGGTCGTGCGGCTCAGCAATCCCTTATCGTGCATGATCTGCATAAATTTAAGGGTAGTGGTATAGCCGGTTGGTTTTTCTACGCTCAGCAGTTCGTTGACCTCCCGCACTGTGCTTGGCCCTTTCTCCCAGAGGATTTGCAAAATAGCCAGCTCGTTTTCTGAAGGTTTGATATTTTTTTTCTTCCCCATAGCTTATTACGAATTATTTCGTAATAAGATAAAATGTATAATTTTTCGGCTGGGGAAGAGAAGGAGAGGGGTAGCTAAAAATAGCATTAAAAGGCGTAAAACTTCAAAGCATTTATTCAGAATACGAAATTTTCAAAAAATAAGCCTTTTCAGGAACATTTGGTCTAATGATTTGCTTGTAGAGCATGAAAACATTCAATACTAAAGCAGAAAAATTTCTACCTGAGAAATTTTCTCCATTGAATAGAATATATACCTTTGCAGCTTTATGAAAGAGCAGTTGGAAGACATACGTGAAATACTGAGTGGGGCGGGGCTGAAGGCGACACAGCAACGTATGGTGGTATATCAGGCATTGCTCAAAACTATGAACCAGCATCCTACTGCAGAAAGAATTTTTGAAGTGGTTCGGCCCCAAAATCCCAGTATCTCTTTAGGTACAGTCTACAAAACGCTGGATACTTTTGTGAGCAGTGGGTTGGCGGGAAAGGTGGCTTCTGATGCAGGTTTTATGCGCTACGATGTAAATATGGAGCAGCATAGCCACATTTATTGCAGCAATACCCAGGAGATCATTGATTATCATGATGAGGAACTGGACCAGCTGATTCAGCAGTACTTTGAAAAGAAAAATATCAGAAATCTTAAGATCAAAAACATTCATGTGCAGATCAACGGCTTAAAAGAAGATCCTGCACAGGAAATAGAGATCAGCAATTGATTCTAAATAAAGTAAAACCAAATATTCATTTTTAATTAAATTTTATCTATGTCATTAGTAGGAAAAAAAGCTCCTTTGATCAATGCACCGGCGGTTGTCAATGGTGAGGAAATCGTTGAGAACTTTTCACTTGATCAGTATATCGG
Organism: Catalinimonas alkaloidigena; assembly: GCF_029504655.1. Lineage (NCBI taxonomy): Bacteria > Pseudomonadati > Bacteroidota > Cytophagia > Cytophagales > Catalimonadaceae > Catalinimonas > Catalinimonas alkaloidigena. The sequence continues at coordinate 6,887,682 of NZ_JAQFIL010000001.1, read as the reverse complement.
CAATAAATACGTTGCGTTTTTCTTCTACCCTAAAGATTTCACCTTTGTATGTCCTACAGAAATCCTGGCTTTTCAGGAAAAACTGGCAGAATTTGAGAAGCGCGATGTAGCGGTAGTAGGCTGCTCTTGCGATACCGAAGAAACACACCTGGCCTGGATGATGACTCCTCAGGAGGAGGGTGGTATTGAGGGTGTAACTTACCCTGTTGTCGCTGACGCTGCCAAAATAGTCGCCAGAAAATTTGGCGTGCTGGCCGGTGAATACGATTACGACGATGAAGGTGAGCTAATTTTTGAAGGTCTGCCGGTAGCTTATCGTGGAACGTTCCTGATAGACAAAGAAGGAACTGTAAGACACGAAACCATCAACGACCTTCCGCTGGGAAGAAATATTGACGAAACACTTCGCCTGGTAGATGCCCTGCAATATGTAGAAAAGCATGGTGAAGTTTGCCCTGCAAACTGGGAAGAAGGCAAAGAAGCCATGAAGGCTACAAAAGAAGGTGTTTCTGAATATCTCTCTAAGAAGTAAGTAGAACAAATTCTTGAACTGGAAAAGCTCTTCCGCTCAGGGAGGGCTTTTTTTGTGGAAAAAGCATAACAGTAAAATTCTAAATTCGTTTACTTCATTTTTAAAGAAGTAATTGTATATATCATTCACTACTTAAGGGAATGGATGTGCGTCAGTACTAAACCGGACTAAAAAACAAAAATATTGTTTGCATATAGAATCATAGTAAGCCTGATTAGGTTGGCACTATGGATAAGCTACCCTTTTTCAGCGAGTAACAGGAAGTTTTTAAAGGGAAGAAAAGGTGTTTTTAACGAGCTCAAAGCCTTTAGCCAAAGCCGAAATCCACGTCAGCCTGTGTACTGGTTTCATTGTGCCTCATTGGGTGAATTTGAGCAGGGGCGACCTCTGATGGAGGCTATGAAAGAACAAAACCCTAAGCTACAGATTGTACTCACTTTCTTCTCACCCTCAGGCTATGAAGTACGCAGGAATTACGAAGTAGCGGACCTGGTATGTTACCTGCCGCTGGATGGGAAACGTAATGCCGAACGCTTTCTGGATTATATAAAACCAAAGGCAGCATTCTTTATCAAATACGAATTCTGGTACGGCTATTTATCCGTTTTAAAGCAGCGAAACATCCCTTCCGTATCAGTATCAACTTTGCTAAGAGAAAATTCAGCCCCTTTCCGCTGGTATGGCAGTTTCTATAGAAATATGCTGCGCAAAGTGAGCTACTTCTTTCCGCAAGACCAAAATACAGTAGACTTGCTGAAAAAGATTGGCATCAACAAGGTGAGCCTGGCAGGCGATACCCGCTTTGACCGGGTAGCGGATATCTGCAGTCACGTGCCGAAAAACGAGCTTGCTGCAGCTTTTAAGGGAGAAAGCTCTACTATGGTCATTGGCAGCAGTTGGTCAGCCGATATGGAGGTCCTTCTTCCCTTCATGAAAGAAGTGGTAGATGATATCAAGTTTATCATTGCTCCTCATAATATAGAGGAAGAAGTACTGCTAAGGATAGAAAAAGAGCTACCTTATAAAACGGTGCGCTATTCAAAAATCAAAAAAGAAACCATAACCAACTACAGGGTACTGATCATTGATAATGTAGGGATGCTTACCTCACTGTACCGCTATGGCGAATATGCCTACGTAGGAGGAGCTTTTGGAAAAAGTCTGCATAACATTCTTGAGCCTGCTACTTTTGGTATGCCCATCTTCTTTGGAGATAAAAGCTACCGACATGTCAATGAAGCCAATGCTTTACTTAAACGAGGAGTAGCTTTTACAGTAGGTGACTTTAAGGAACTAAGAATGAAGTTTAAGCACTTCTTTAATCATGAAGAGAAAAGACAGGCTGTGGCTGCTGACTGCCGTGCCTATATACAGGAAAATACAGGAGCGACTAAATTGATTATGGAGTATATTGCAAACAAAAAGAAGTGAGTTGGAAGGTAAAGTAATCAAATCAACCGGATCATGGTACAATGTATTAGCTGAAGATGGGCAGGTCTATCCCTGTCGTCTGAGAGGCAAGTTCAAAATTAAAGGGCTAAAAGTGACGAACCCGGTTGCGGTAGGCGATAAGGTGGAACTGGAATTAGAAGAAGGAGAAGAAGGTACAGCGGTGATCACAGATATCCACCCAAGAGAAAATTACATCATCCGAAAATCCACCCACAAAAAGCATCACGGTCATCTGATCGCTACTAACATTGACCAGGCAGTGTTGCTTGCCACCCTGATACTGCCTCGCACATCGCTGGGTTTTATTGATCGTTTTTTAGTATCTGCCGACTCTTTTCGTATCCCTGCCTTGATTGTTTTCAATAAAAAAGACATGCTGGAAAGAGAACAACAACAGCAACAAAAGGAGCTGATGGAAATGTACGAATCTATCGGATACCCATGCATGGAAATCTCTGCTTTTGACCAGCAGGATGTAGCAAATGTAAAAGAGGCATTGCTGCACAAAACCAGTCTTATTACGGGGCATTCGGGAGTGGGAAAATCTACTTTACTCAATCAGATAGATCCTTCTCTGGAACAGAAAACAGCTAAGGTTTCTACCTTTGCCAACAAGGGCGTGCATACCACTACCTATGCTGAGATGTTTGCCATAGAGAAAGATACTTTTGTGATAGATACGCCCGGCATCAAAGAGCTGGGGCTGATGGACATCAATGAGGGTGAGCTTAGCCATTACTTCCCGGAAATGCGAGAACTGCTGGGCGAATGCAAGTTTCATGACTGTACCCATACCCATGAGCCGGGCTGTGCGGTGATGGATGCCGTAGAAGAAGGAAAAATTGCGGGCAGCCGCTACTATAGCTACCTCAGTATGCTGGAAAATGAAGATACACACCGGTAGTTATGCTAACTTAGAAACCCCCTGCACTCCTTTCAGAATATCTGTATCAAGTTGGGCGTCTTCTCCGGTATGGAGGACTGATACATCACCGGTAGTTTCAAAAACCACTGCTTTTACCTGTTGATAGTTAAGCACATTGGCTTCCCGGAGTTTGGAGCGCAGGTCGTCTTCGCTGAGCTGTGCCTTTCGTAGGTTTTCATGTAAAATATTTGGGCCATCCATGAGCAAGAGCGGCTGGTTGTCTACAGCATTGTTAAACCAGCTTAGCCTCTGCCTGAGTACTGCTACAATGAGTTGCAAAAAATACAGACTTAGCAAGGCCACTGCGCTCTGCACTACGCTGGGACTTTTGTTGATGATGGTAGAAGATAATAAAGTACCCACTGCTACAGTCATGGCAAAGTCAAAAGCTGACATTTTGGAGAAGCTGCGCAAGCCAAATATGCGAGTATAAATGATCACCAGAGCATATACCAAGACTGTAGAAACTACGGTAGGCAGCAGCACATCAAAAGAAGAAAAAATCCATTCTTTCATAGAGAATCAGGTTAAAAAGTAAAGCAAAATCAAGGAGCATATACTTTATACTCAATTACATAATTTGGAAAAGCCATATATGTTCATCTTTTCCATGAAATAGGGGAGAAATTTGCTAAGCAAGATATGCACTGCTTATAAATCAGTATCTTTGTTTTCTCTTGGTCTTGGTTAGTGGGTTAGGATTTACCTACAAAAGCGCTCAAGGCTTTGACCAATTGCTCACTGGCTTCTTCCTGGGGAAAGTGGCCGCTATTGGCGACTCGGATGACATGCTTATCAGTCAGCAGTTTTTCCCAGCGCTTTAGTTCTTTTTCGCGAAAGCCAATGTCTTTCATGCCCCAAAAAAGTAAAGTAGGCTTATCTTTAATTTTATTTCGCTGTTCCCAAAGTTGTCGTAACCAATTGGTTGATCCAGTAATTTGCCCGGGAAAAACCCAGTTGCCTTTTCTATCTGTCCTTTTTTTAAGAGGGGCACGATAATGTTTCCATATGTCTTTGGTGAAAGCTTCTTTATTACCTACAACAGCAGGCACAATGACACGATTGAAAAAGTCAAAACGCCTAATCAGCCATTTACCCATTGCGCTTCCCATAAACCCGCTGAAAGCACAGTAGTACCAGTCGTCATCCACTGGCCACATCCAGGTGTTCATAAGCACCAGGCGCTTTACATTTTCCGGGTACCGTAGGGCATAATATAGTCCGATAGGACCTCCCCAGTCATTCAACACGAGGGTGATGTTGCGAAGACGAAGTTTACAAATAAACAATTCAAACTGCCGGGCATGGTCTGCAGGCAGATAAGACCAATCCTGAGGTTTGTCAGAAAGCCCAAAACCGATAAGATCGGGGGCTATGCAACGATAATTATTGTCTAAAGCTTTAATCTGTTTTCGGTAAGCAAAAGACCAGTTAGGATTGCCGTGTAGCATTACTATGGTCTCACCGCTGCCTTCATCTACATAATGCATACGCCCTGCCGGAAGGTCAATCCAGTGAGGCGAAAAAGGGTACTCCATGCGATCAAGCCAGGCTGGTGGTTGCATATGGATAAATGTATAATTTTAAATATTAGTAAACTGTTTATCTGTCAATTTTCCCGTTGGTCCCCTTTCTTTTCCTGCTCATCCAATAAGAATAGTAAGTTTATGCTGTACCAAATACATTGCTGTCATAAAAAAAGTAAGAAGTGAAATCTTAAAAGACAGTGATATGACATACATCACCAAATTAATGTGCGGTATCATTTTGTTAACCGTCCCGACCATTCAATACGGAGGTTACTTTCTTTTACAGCTTTTGGCGGGGAAACATACGGAAATGGGCCTGAATACATTCCAAAAATCTATGTTTCGCGCCGGGCATGCTCATGCCGGAGTAATCGTGATCTTGTCACTGATAGCACAAATTCTGGTGGATTATGCAGCACTCCCCAAAGCCTTGGAATGGTGGGTACGCATAGGCTTTCCTCTTTCTGCCATTTTGATTTCAGGAGGCTTTTTTGGAGCTGCGGCAGGAAAACAAGTCACCAAACCTACCCCATTGATCTGGCTTCTGTATGTGGGTGCCATTGTTCTCTTAATCTCGTTACTGAGCCTGGGAATCGGGCTGATAAGAAACAACGGGTAACATTTTAACAATAATATCATGGAAATATTTCGCACTATCTGCCTGCTGCTCCATATCGCCGCTGGTTTTACGGCATTAGTAGTAGGTGTTTTCGCCTTCAGTTCTCCTAAAGGAGGAAAAGTACATCGGGTTTCAGGAAAAATATATGTGATGGCCATGTTGGTAGTGGCTTTCTCATCCTTCGTACTGGCCTTGATACGTTTCAACCCTTTCCTTTTCATGGTAGGGGTATTTACGCTTTATATGACCGTAAGTGGTTATCGTGGTCTGGCTAAGAAGCAGCGGAATCAGTCTAAGAAACTGGATTGGATACTGATCGTTTTTTCTGCAGTGATGGCAGCCTATATGTTGCTAAAATTATTTACTATGCCGGGTGGAGGTTTGCAAGGGTTTATGCCGGTAGTATTGGTCTTTTCACTTACTTTATTTGTATTTATCTTCAGAGATATTCAAATCTACTCAGGCAGCATAAGTATGAATGCTAACAAATGGCTGCTGTATCATATCGGACGTATATCCGGAGCCTATATTGCTACATTCACGGCTTTTCTGGTAACTAATATTGAAACTGATCCCGTTTATATCGCGTGGCTACTGCCCACCGTCGTGGGAAGTTTTGTGATTGCTTATTTTCAGCGTAAATACAAACTAAAGCCCCGTACAGTATAATAAGCTTTGCAGCAAGTAAAGCGATAAAATGCTGATTGAGGAATACAGGAAAAATGAGAAGCACAAACAGATAAGGCGCTCAAGGCGCCTTGTTCCATCCACTTATGCCGGTTCCATTTTTTCTTTGTCTTTATGCTGATGACAACGGCCCCAGAAGCTGTTTTTAAATTTCTCTTTTTCTTCAGGTGTCATCTGCTCCCATTTACGGTTAAATTTCTTTTTCCAGGCCTGACGGCGATAACGATGACCGCCACCCCAGCCCCCCCGGCCAAAGCCTACCAAAATTTTAGCCAAAGCCAATAAGCCTACGGCCTGTATAAAATTAATTTGCGGGCCATCAAAAATTTCGGGCACCAGCCAGTTCCAAAGCAGCATTACTGCTAAGCTGAAGACCAAGGCTATGGCTATCGCAAAGAATACAAACTTTAAGATCCATTTGAACTTCATGGCTAGAGATCGTTATAAATGTCTTTCAACTTTTTTCTTAAAAACTGCACCGCATAACGCTTGCGTGATAGAAGTGTATTGATGGAGTCACCGGTCATTTTTGACATTTCACGAAAGCTGATGTCTTCAAATTCATGCATCACAAATACTTCTCTCTGTGTTTCGGGCATTTCTGCCAGTGCAACCTCCAGCGCTTCCCAGATGATATTACGCATCATCGTATCTTCCGGGTCTATGTTCATATCCGGAAGCAATTCTTCCAGTCCCAGGGCTTCATCGTCTTCCGCATCACGGGGACGAAGCTGACTGAAAGTTTCAGGTTTCTTTTTACGATAGAGATCGGCAATCTTATTACGGGTCACCCGAAATAACCAGCCGGTTACCCTTTCTATGGATTCTATCGTGCGGTATGCCTGGGTGAACTGAAAGAAAACATCCTGTAGGATATCTTCTGCGTCGTCACGGTCAGGTACCCGCTGACGGATAAAGTTGAGCAAACGTCCTCGCTCTTTGTGCACAGTACGTTCTATTTCAAGATTCCGTCTATCGGCTAATGATGTAATTGATATCGCGTCCATTTGATTTAATGTCGTTATAAGGCACAGTTTTATTGTACGGCAGAAAAAGAATAGTGTTGAAGTGCGATAATTCTTGATGTCATGGTTTTTTTTCAACTATAGCGCTTAGAAGTGTAACACTATCGACCATTACGATAAGATTAATTTCACAACATAATTTAGTTTATATCGTAAACTAGTTTATAACAGTACTAAAAAAGTATACTCATGGCAAAACAAACGTTCACCGAAGCAGAATCATGGAATATAATTCAGGAAATGATTGCCAATGCAAAGCAGGAAATCCGCAACGATAGTTTTTATTTTTTACTATGGGGATGGCTGGTTCTGATTGCCAGTCTGGCACATTTTGCATTGTTATATACCTCATATGAGCATCCTTATAGCGTATGGTTACTCATGATTGTGGGGGCAGCGGGCACAGTATATAGATCCAGAAAAGCTCATAAAAAGTATAGAGTACGTACTTACGTTGATACTTTTATCATTAATTTGTGGATTGCCATCTCGGCAGGGATTGTGATCAGTTTACTCAGCGCAGGATTCGTAACTGGATGGCAGGCTGCATACCCTTATATAATCTTACTGTACGGCATCGGGACTTATTTGTCAGGAGTAATTTTCAAGTTCAAACCACTGAAGATCGGCGGAATAATTAGCTGGTGCATAGCACTCGCTGCTTTTTTTGTCAGCTTTCCTGTTCAGTTATTGCTGTTGGCTTTGACCACTTTAGTAGCCTACCTGATTCCCGGTTATCTTATCAAAAAGTAGAGGAGCATGACTGATTTTAAAAAGTTAAACCCTCTGCTGCACTCACAACTCAGGTTGGCAGTAATCTCGCTGCTGGTGGGTGTGGAAGATGCAGAGTTTACCTATATCAAAGAAAAAACAGGTGCTACTGCAGGTAATCTCAGCGTACAGATCAACAAGCTAAAAGAAGCAGGATACATAGCGGTAAAAAAATCATTCAAAGATAACTACCCACTTACCCGTTGCAGCATCACAAAAGAAGGCGTAAGGGCATTTGAAGAGTATGTGAATGCCCTCCAGACCTACATAGATCAATCAAACAAAAATAGCTAGGCTATGCATACTTTATTTCACGATTGGATAGGCTTCGTACATTTGATGGCTTCCATTTTGGCTCTGGCCAGCGGCACCCAGCTCATGTGGATAAAGAAAGGCACTAAGCTGCATAAGCAGATTGGGTACTTTTATACTATCCATATGCTAATCGTTTTCCTTACCTCATTTTTCATTTATCGGCTGTTCGGAGGATTTGGTATTTTTCATATAGCAGCAGTTGCAGGCTTTTTAACTTTATTGGCGGGCATGATACCAGTAATCACCAAAAAGCCTAAAGGCAAGTGGCTGGGGCTGCATTATTCTTTTATGTACTGGTCAGTGATCGGTTTGTTCGCTGCATTTGTTTCTGAAACCCTTACCCGTATTCCTGAGACACCTTTTTATGGTATGTTAAGCTTGTCTACTTTTGGCGTAATGCTGGTAGCAGCTATTTGTTTTGTCCGCTTACTAAAAAGATGGAATAAGCGGTATATGCCTGAAAAAAAGCTGGGACATCACTAAATTGTAGAGCGCCGCAAAAAATAAAATTACCATGAGAGCCTGGCTGAGAAACAAACAAAGCAAAACAGCTGATTATATATTTTCTCAAAGAGGGACCGAATCTTCCCGCCTGGAGCAGTTGAGCGATGGTGTTTTCGCGCTAGCCATTACTTTATTGTTGGTTTCTCTGGAGACGCCCAAAACTGGGGACGAACTAGTCTTATTCGCCAAAGATTTTCTTTCTTTCGCCCTGAGTACCATCATACTTATTGTCATCTGGTATAGTCATTACCTTTACTTTCTCCGCTATGGTTTGCGGGACAAAACGACTACAATCATCAATACCTGGCTTTTGGTGGTGGTTTTATTCTTTGTCTATCCCCTCAAGTTTATCATCAGCTTTATGTTAGGGTACCTGAAGTATCTGTTTCTGATGACTTTTGGTTTTGACTATGATCAACAGGCGTTCATATATCTGGTGACAGAAGTGAGTAGCTGGGAAAAGCTTCCCTTCATTATGATGATTTATAGTGGCGGTTACCTGGCGCTGATGCTGAGCTTTGCATTTTTTTACCGCCATGCATATAAGAACAGGGAAGCATTGGCTTTAAGTCCGGAAGAGGAAGAAAAGACCTGCTTACTTATGATGCTGTGTTTTATACAATGTAGCGTAGCATTGATATCAATTGTTATCGCTTTTGGCGCTACGTTTTCATCAATCCCCTGGCTGGCGATACTGGCAGGTATGGTCTATTTTCTGCTTGGCCCTCTGGTTTTCGTGTTTGAACGAGTGTTCAGGAAAAGAAAGCAACGAGCTCGGCTTGACTAGGCTCGCTTGAAAACACCCTTTTCTGTGTAAATGCTTACATGAAATAAAAGCTTTTCCAGTGGTTTAGTGCATATAAAATATGGCCAAAGAAAGGAATTGTTGTAACAATTAAAGAATATTTGAATTGGTGGTACTTCTTATTCACTCCATTAATTGTCAACTTTTAGCTATAATTCCTGGCTTTTTGAAAATTTATTGAAGTAAATGCTTATATAAGGAATTGTTTATATTGTTAATAATTATTTAAACAAAACAATATTTTATTACTACATAACTAATCAAAACATCATTTCGTTATAAGAATTGTATTTCAGTAAATCCACAAAAAGAGATGAAAAGAATTCTACTAACGGTCATTATGACGGGCTGGGCCTTTATTGTAATAGGGCAGGTCCCGAAGCTACATCAATTGTACTGGAGCAAAGGCAGTATTGTCCTTGAGAATAAAGAAGCAGTAGAAGGGTTAACCAGCTACTACCCCAGTCTGGATGTAGTCTTCTTTAAAGGAAATGACACACACCAGGTCAAAACCTACCACATCAGTCGTATTGTAGGGCTGCGTTTTTTTGATAATGGCATGCTGATCCATCGAGAGTTTGTAAAACTGGACAGACCTAATCTACAAGGCAAAGCGCTTTTTGAAGTGATACCGGTCAGAGACTTCGTTGTACTGAGGGTTCCGGAATCAAGAAACTACCAGTATGACCACAGAAGCCGACAGTACATCGACCAGCAGGGAGAGTTTACGGACTACAGGTACTGGATAGCGCGGGAAAAGTCTCATCAGGCAGGTAGTCTGGATGTGATGCCGAGATCAGAGGCGAACAAGCTTATAGCTTATATCAGGGCAGGTGATTTGGATTGCTATGATCAGCAGGACCGGGTGCTGATAGAAGAATTTTATCAGGAGAAAGTAGGAGATAAGCTGGCACAGAAAGGGGAGAATAACCTGATTTCATTGTCGTCAGAATAATAACTTCCTTAAAGTCAGCAAACTCATTTTTTCGGTTTATTCAAACATGCATCGTATGTTTTTGCTTACCCAAGATAGAGAAATAATCAGGGTAACAAGCATAAACTATGAGTATTCATATAGGCACTTCGGGCTGGAGTTACAATCATTGGGAAAATGTGTTATATCCCCCCGATACACCTCCTTATGAGCGTTTATCCTACTATTTACAGCACTTCCAGTCGGTGGAACTCAACAGTAGCTACTATCGCTGGCCTAAAGTAAACACCTTCAAAAGCTGGAGGAAAAGGTTACCGGAAGGCTTTCTGATGACTGTAAAAGCTCCCCGGGGGCTTACTCACGCTAAAAAGTTATACGGACCGGAAAAATGGCTGCAAACCATACAGGCAGGCTGGCATGGACTTTTGGAAAAGCGAGGAATTTTTTTAGTTCAACTTTCTCCGCTGATGGCATATGATTACGACCGACTGGCCTTTTTTCTGGACAAGCTACCCTGGTGGATGCGTACTGCCGTGGAATTACGCCATCCCAGCTGGCACAGAGAAGAAGTGTTTCAATTGCTGGAACAGCATCAGGTAGCTTACTGCATCATGAGTGGGGCTTATCTGCCCTGCATCCTCAAGACTACCGCACCCTTTGTGTATGTACGTTTGCATGGCCCGGACCATCATCATCTGTACGGAGGCTCCTACTCAGATCAGGATTTGAGCTGGTGGGCTGACCGCATCAGGGAGTGGCAGTACCAGGGCAAAGAAGTATTTGTCTACTTTAATAATGATGGCGGAGGCAATGCAGTAAGGAATGCCTGGAAGCTCAAAGCACTGTTATAAACTTTGAGCTCACTTTAGCCATTTTGTTCGGGCTGATTCGTCTCCTGGATAAGGAAAAGGCTATCGTCGGTCTCCTGCAATACCGCCTCATACATAGAAGCGAAAGAAGCTTTGATCCACATGATTGCGGGTATTACCCCTACAAAGAAAAGCAGAAGTCCGCCAAAAAAGATAAAGATGGAGGTGAAGCCTAACGCGAATATTTTCCATCCGTATGTTCGGGTCATCTTCCAACTGGTTTCTACTGCTGCAATAGGATCCAGATCTTTATCCATCACCAGGTAAGAAACAAATACCAGGCGACATGCTACGATAATACCCGGTATGATAAAGGCTATCAGTGCCATGCCCACCAGGGCTGTGGCCAGCAGGTTTACGAGTACAATGGTTACAAAATTATTAAAGCCAATGATGATGTTTCTGACATCTATACGTTGATTACGTACTGCCTGAACGAACAGTAGGTCTGCCCCAAAGCCAATGACCGGAACAAATAAAAGCCAGTAAGCCAGGCCCAGAATTTCAAAGCCTATCGGCCAAAACATATCAGGATTCCACTCATCGGGATGATCAGAGATATTATTCCTTACCATTTCCATTGGCGCATCCACTATGGCCAGCACTATAACGATCAGGAAGAAAGGAAGAAAATATTTTTTCATAGTTGCCCAGCCGTAAGAGAGGCTTCCCTTCCAGCTGGGATTCGGAATTGTTTGATCTATATCGTTCATCTTGTATGGGTTATTGTTGAAAAGAACATACCCAAATGAAAGAAAAACCTGCATAGCAGCATAGCTACTTTAGTAGTGAATTGGTAAATCAATACTTTAGTAGTAGGGCTAAAAGGCTGAGAAAAGCTATTTTTAGGCTAACCAATACATTCAATCGCATGGAACTTCAGCGACTGCTGATCTGGATCTGTTTTTTCTTCTGCCTTGGCCTTACCGTAGGAGGAGTGCTGGTATTCTTTCGGCAGAAGGAAAAAGAAAACCTTCCGACAGTTCGCTTCCTGCAGTATTACCTGATCATGATGTATGCTTTTGCTTACTATGTCATGTGGAGTGATGTATTTATCCGCCTGCTGTTTCCCATGGAAGACAAGGCCTTTATCTCTAAAATCTCTAATTTTTTAACGCTCATCAGCACCCCTTTTCTGCTGATTGGTTTGATTATGCTGATCGTATGGGGACTGCGGCTGCTGAAAAAGAAATCCATACCCCTGATCATAATGGGTAGTATGCTGGCAGTGCTGCTGATCGTTTTGCCTTTTCTCTTAGACCAGCACTTTGATGTGTTGCAGCATACGGAGCAATTGTTTGCCCTCTTGATAATAGCAGTAGTGTTATTTTCAATGCTTCAGTTAGTATTTTTCCCGATCCATTATTTTAAAACCAGACTTAAAATTCTGCTGATCCTTATTCTTCTTTTATCGGCCATTGTCCAACTGCCATTAATTTTCAATTTATTAAATCAGGCTGTATGGGAGCTGGGCTATATTTTTCTTTTCTTTCTGGTAAACACAGGTCTGGGAGTATACTTTGTTTATGTAGGAGATTTTCCCGGACCAAAAAGAGAGCGTCAAAAAGCGATTTCTTTTGAGGATTTTGTGGAAAAATACGGGATCACCGCCCGCGAGGAAGAGGTTATTCTTGAGATCTACAAAGGCAAAACCAATCGTGAAATCGCTGATTGCCTGTTTGTCACCGTGCAAACCATTAAAGACCACACCCACCGCATTTATCAGAAAACGGAGGTAAGAAACAGAAATCAACTGGCTACATTGCTGCGGGGCTTTGAAAATACATAAACAGCCTTTTTGATAAGACAATTATTACTTTCTCCAGCCATACGCCTGATAATGGACATTTCTCCCCGCTACACAATCATAGAAACGACATAATGAATTTTACCTTCCTCTACTCAGGATTGCTGAAAGAAATCTAACTGGCTGGGTCGCTCTGATGAAAATGCTAATTCAGCGATGTGATTTTCTGAAATAGTCTGCGCCTGAATAGATATGGATACAATCAGGCAAAGAAGTAAAGTGATACGATAGGTCATATGATTTAGATTGTAGTAGGCACTATGAACAATGATATTAAAGCAGGAGAATAAGCGAAATGATGAGGATATGAAAAAAATATTATATATAAGATTGCAATATATTATAGTTTTATATATAATTGTCTTATGTATTCACAAGAACTGATCAAAGGTACTGTTACGCCCCTCATTTTAAAATTATTATCCGACAACAAGCGCATGTACGGATACCAGATTACGCAATCCATCAAAGAAGCTACCGAAGGGAAAGTGATGCTGACTTTAGCAGCCATCTATCCGGTATTGCACAAGCTCAAAGCCAGTGGTGAACTGACCACTGAAAAAGAAAACGTTGGAAAGCGGGTACGTATCTACTATTCGCTGACTGAGCAGGGAAATGAGACAGCCCGGGAAAAGCTCAAAGAATTTGCGGATTATCTGACAACTATGAAATCACTGCTGGATCTCAAACCCGGATTACAAAAATGCCTGACGATCTAGCGTTGCTCAATAAAGCACAGGTAAGAAGCATCAAAGAAAAGATCAGTCAGAAAGGGGTGGAAACTCCTGAGCTACTAGAAGATCTACTGGATCATTTTTGTGTGGCTATTGAAGAAGAGATGAAAGGAGGAGGGAGCTTTGATTCCGCTTTTGCACATGTATTTGATAGTCTGCAGGAAGATGAACTAAAAACTACCGAGATGAAAACACAAGAACTTCTGGAAGACAAAAAAATCTTTTATCCTGATTTCAGACAAAGCTTAGGTTTGATGATCATGATAGTAGGATTAGTAATATTGTGGAGTGTAGGTGTCATGATCGTATTGGGTGTGTTGACCGCTGTTGGTATTATTGAAGGAGGAGGTGAAGCACATCGTAACCTGTTTATGGAGCAATACTATCCATTGATAATCACCCTAAGTAATTTGCTTGTATTCGGAGCTGTAATTGCATACGCTATCAGAGAAATCAGGCAAACACAAATCAGCGCTCCAGTCTTTTCTTTCCGCGCTGTACCGGCTTATGTGTATGGAATAGGGGTATTGATTGCTGTTTTAAGTCAGTTTTGGCTAGACCCTGTCGCTATGATCTCTATTCTTCCGGAGGAAGCTATGGCAGATCATATGGAAAAGATCAAAAATGCCAGTCCTGTGCTGATGATTTTAGCTGCCTGTGTCAATATAATCCTCTTTGAATTACTGTTCAGAGGGATTATTCTGAAAGGTTTACTGATGACCACCACTCCGCTCAAAGCCATCCTCTGGAGCAGTTTTTTTTGTGCATGTGTAGGCTTTCAGTTACCCCTATTTTTCTTTTTGATCAGTCTGATACAGGGCTGGGTTTATTGGAAAACCCGCTCATTGTATCCCACTATACTACTGTTTATTACAGGAACGATTTTCAGTTATGGAGCTTCACTATTAATAGGCAATCCTGCAGAAAGTAATTTTAGCTGGTGGCAATATGTTGGGCATAACCTGGCGATCTACCTTCCTTTGGTCATAGGCTCATTTCTGCTGACTTTGGGTTTATTTTACTATCTGCACAAAAGATTGAGCGTGGTAACTTCTTCATCAGAGAGATGATAATTTAACTGGAAATGCCTAATATAAGGTTGTGAATAAGCGATAAAGCAAAATACACAACCTATGCATATCAGATTTTTCCGGCAAAGCCTCTTAGCAGGGATATTCATGATCAGCCATTACCTGCTTAGCTCCTGCGATTCATCTCCATCCACTCAGGAAGAAAACACTACAGCAGCAGACCAGCGGCCTAATATTCTCCTCATTATGGCCGACGATATGGGATATTCAGATATCGGCTGTTACGGAGGAGAGGTCAATACTCCCAATTTAAATCAGCTGGCTGCTAATGGATTACGTTTTTCACAGTTTTATAATACATCCCGCTGCTGCCCTACCCGGGCCAGCCTCATGACCGGCTTATATCCGCACCAGGCAGGTATAGGTCATATGATGGATGACAGGGGAACCAATGGTTACAGAGGAGACCTTAATCGCCAAAGTGTAACTATTGCGGAAGTACTGAGGGCATCGGGCTATGCTACTTTTATGAGTGGCAAATGGCATGTTACCAGGCAGGTAGGCCAATGGAGTGGAGATAGTTCGCTGACATCAAAACACAACTGGCCCATGCAAAGGGGCTTTGAGAAATTCTACGGAACCATTACCGGAGCAGGAAGTTTTTATGATCCTATTACACTTACTGAAGGTAACGAGCCCACCAACCCAAATACAGAAGATTATTATTATACCGATGCAATCAGCAGCAAAGCCATACAGTTTATCAAAGAACATGAAAAAGAGGACCAACCTTTCTTTGGCTACATAGCCTATACTGCTCCTCACTGGCCTTTGCATGCCCTACCCGAAGACATTGCCCGCTATGAAGGGCGCTACGACATCGGTTGGGATAGCCTTAGGCAGGAGCGCTTAGCCCGCATGCGGGAAATGGGACTGATAAAATCAGATTGGACACTTACTCAGAGAGATGAGCGCGTGCCTGCCTGGGAAGAGGCTGAAGATAAAGCATGGCAAAGCCGTCGGATGGAAGCCTATGCCGCGCAGGTAGATCGTATGGATCAGGGAATCGGAAGAATCGTAGAAGCATTGGAAGAACAAGGGAAACTGAAGAACACCTTGATATTTTTTCTGGCAGACAATGGGGGTTGCGCTGAGGAATTATCCGAAGGGTGGGGAAAACCGCTTTTTCGGCCTGACAAAAGCAGAAATGGTGAGGAAGTAGTATTTGGCAACGAGCACCGGGATGTGATGCCCGGGCCGGAAGAGACCTACCAGAGCTATGGCGTACCCTGGGCCAATGCCTCCAATACCCCCTTCCGCCTCTATAAACATTATGTACATGAGGGAGGTATCTCAACGCCACTCATTGTGCATTGGCCCTCAGGTATTGGCGACAGAGGAGCGTGGAGGTCCGAAGCGGGTCATCTGATAGATATCATGGCAAGTTGTGTAGACGCAGCACGGGCTGATTATCCTGAAACTTACGCCGATGAAAATATCCATCCTATGGAAGGAGTAAGTCTTCTTCCCGCTTTTGCAGGAGATACCCTGCAAAGGGAAGCCATTTATTTTGAACACGAAGGCAATCGTGCAGTGCGCAAGGGTAAATGGAAACTGGTTGCCAGGGGCAGAGAAGGTGACTGGGAACTCTATGACATGCAGGCAGACCGAAGTGAAACGCATAATCTGGCCGTTGAGCACCCTGAGTTAGTGGAAGAGCTTTCAGGCGTGTGGCAGCAATGGGCAGAGCGAACGCAGGTAGTTCCCTGGCCGGTCTAGCACAAAATTTCTGTGTTAATACACGGCTTTTTCAGCTTTTCAATGGAATCTGCAGAAAAGAATGAGATATTTGACCGTTTGAAAATCATGTCTTCATCATTCTTGTTATAGGCATGTAAATTTCTAAGCTATCTTTTTTGTTGAATTGAAATACTGAATAAAATGTTAAAAAAAATGATGCTGCTGTGGGCACTGGCCTGCTTCAGCTTATTCACAGCCTCCGCCTCCCCCAATACTGACCCTTCCGAGCGACCAAAACTGGTGGTCGGCATAGTGGTAGACCAGATGCGCCAGGAATATCTACTGCGATTTTATGATAAGTTTGGTGAAGATGGGTTCAAGCGTTTGATGAACCAGGGTTTTATGGCACGTAATGCCCATTATAATTATATTCCTACCTATACCGGTCCCGGCCATGCTTCTGTGTATACAGGTACTACCCCGGCTACCCATGGTATTATTGCCAATGACTGGTACAGCCGCGAACTGAAGCGATCTGTATATTGTGCTGAAGATACTACCGTCTTGGCCGTGGGAGGCTCAGAGAGTGCCGGTCAGATCTCTCCACGGAATATGCTGAGCAGTACCATTACCGATCAGCTTAAAATGACTACGCAGGGCAGGAGCAAGGTGATTGGCATTTCTATTAAAGATCGCGGATCCGCCTTACCTGCCGGTCACAGGGCTGATGCCGCCTACTGGTACGATGGAAGCACTGGAGAAATGATGACATCCACATTCTATATGGAAGAGCTCCCGCACTGGGTCAAGCAGTTTAACAAGCAGAAACTCCCTTCAAAATATTTGAGCCAGACCTGGAATACACTTTTGCCGATAGAGGAATATACAGCCAGTAGTGAAGATGAGAGTGAATATGAGGTGAGATTCTCAGATGATAGAGCAGCAGTTTTTCCTTATGATCTGAAAGCACTTAATAAAAATGCTAAGGGCTATGGTTTGTTGAGCTCTACACCCTTTGGCAACACTTTGGTGATAGATTTTGCTAAAGCAGCGTTGGAAGCAGAATCTTTAGGACAAGGAGGAGAAACTGATTTTCTGGCGGTCAGCTTTTCTTCTACCGACTACATAGGACATGCTTTTGGAGCTCAGTCCATTGAGTTGGAAGATACTTACCTCAGGCTGGATCGTGATCTGGCTGACCTGCTGAATAGCCTGGATGAGCAGGTGGGAGAAGGCAATTACCTGGTATTCCTTACCGCTGACCATGCCGTAGTGGATGTTCCCAAGCTGCTGGTAGATGCAAATATGCCTGGTGGATACCTGGAGATTTCAAAAATTGGTAATATCATTCAGCAGAAACTTATACAAAAGTATGGGGAAGGTAAGTGGATTGAGCACGCCAGCAGCCAGCTTCTTCTTGACCATCAGCTGATTGAAGAAAAAGGAGTGGATTTGGAAGAAATACAGGATTTTGTAGCCGATTGTCTCATGGATTTTAAGGGGATTAAAGAAACCTATACCGCTACTAGCATGCGTAAATTTGAATATACCCGCGGACAGCGAAAATTACTTCAGATGGGCTATAATTTTCAACGTTCCGGAGATGTGCTGTTTACCATAGAACCAGGCTTTTTGAATAGCAGCCGAATGCAGGGCACTTCTCATGGTACGGGCTATAATTATGATACGCATGTGCCTATGCTGTTTTACGGCTGGGGGATTAAGGAGGGAGAAAGTGTGCAGTACCATCGGATTACCGATATTGCTCCTACGCTTTCAATGCTACTCAACATAGCCTTGCCCGATGGGGCCGATGGGCAGCCGGTGCAGGAATTATTTGAATAAACGCCAACAATTAAGCCAAGAGCATATAGATGATAGTAGATCTGCCAGATTTTCGAAATCTGACAGATCTGTAAATAATCTCAGTCCTTCCGAATGCTCAAAGTTTGGAAGGGCTTTTTTTACTCTTCTGTCTCGTCCTAAAATAAGTTGACAGAAGCTTGACTTATTTATGAAAAGACATCAAAATGCAGAAGAATCTCAAAAAAAGCGCACGCAACGGGACTATACACTGGGCTTTAAATTATCGGTATTAGATCAGGTAGAAAAAGGCGAACTGAGCTATAAACAAGCCCAGCAGAGATATGGTATTCAGGGAAGGAGTACAGTTTTAGTTTGGTTAAGAAAGCATGGGAAGCTAGATTGGAGTAAACCTTCACACAACATGCATCCTATGCCTAAATCCAAAGAAACTCCTGCCCAGAAGATTAAGCGTTTAGAGAAGGAGCTGGCCGATGAGAAGGCCAGAAACCTGATTCTGAATAGGATGATCGACATCTCTGATAAAGAATATGGGACGGCGATCCGAAAAAAGTTTTCCCCCGGGCAACAAGAGAACTCCAGCAAGAGCGCCAAGTAAGCCTGGCATCCTCTTGTAGTTTGTTCGGGGTAAGCCGTCAGGCTATCTATCAGGGAGAGAGACGATATACCCGACGTACATCAGTACTGCTGAAGGTAAAAGAATTAGTAGTTGATACGCGTAGACGTATGCCTCGCATAGGTACCAGGAAACTGTACTACTTGCTTTCCGGTGCGTTTGATACTATGGGCGTCAAGATTGGTAGAGATGGGCTGTTTTCTTACTTGCGCCAAGAGCGTTTGTTGATAAAACCCAGGAAGAAGTATACCAAAACCACTGACTCCAAACATTGGCTCAAAAAATACCCTAACTTGTATCAGGACAAGGTGTTTATCAAGCCGGAGCGTTGTTTTGTCAGTGATATAACCTATGTGAAGTCATCGGAAGGGATACATTACTTATCGCTGGTCACCGACGTCTATTCAAGAAAAATTATGGGGTATCATCTCAGCAAGGACATGAGTAGTGAAAATGTAGTAAAAGCTCTTCAAAAGGCTGTCAGTAACAAAATGAGTGATCAGAATACTATCCACCATTCAGACAGGGGGCTACAGTATTGCTCAGAAGTATACCAGAAGGAACTACGAAAAAACAAAATGATATCCTCAATGACAGAAGGATATGATTGTTATCAGAACGCACTGGCTGAAAGAGTGAATGGAATTTTAAAAGATGAGTTCTTACTTCATAAGTGTAACACCTTCAATGAACTCTCCCAAGTCATAGACGAATCCATAAAAACGTATAATCATGAAAGACCACACTTAAGTTTAGGGTATCAAACACCTGAATTTGTACATCAAAATGCCACTGAAGAATATCTCCAGTGGTCTTAATTTTAACACTAAAAAGTGACAACCTATTTTAGGACTAGTCATTCTTTTAAAAATTGATGGATATACTGTAAGACCTCCAGCGGTTTCTCCTCCTGCACGAAATGTCCGCTTTCTATTTCAACGATTTTAGCATCAGTAAAATATTCTCTCCAGCGCTTTAGCAATACAGTGCTCAACAACGGATCTTTATTACCCCAAACTATCATTATAGGTTTTTCTTTGAGGATTTGCTTTTTCTCCCAAAGCTGGGTAAACCATTCGCTGCTGCCCAATAGACCTTTGGCAAAAGCTAGAGGCCCGGAGCGGGATTTTGAGTCCGGAAAAGCCCGTATGTATTGCTGGTGGGTTGATTTGCTCAGCCTGGATTTGTCATAAAAAGCTTGCCTGATCAATACTCGTGGAGAGAAATTAAAGTACTTGTAAAGCCATTTCCCCAAAATGCTAGCGGCAATCTTTCCTGCTCTTACAAATTCAGGATAATCATTTAACGACCACATCCAGGTATTGAATAAGATTACCTTTTTTACATGCGCTGAGTGTTTGAGTAAATAGCTCAATCCAATAGGTCCGCCAAAATCATGGACTACCAGTGTAAAGGATTTGAGTTTTAGATATTCAATCAGACTATCCAGTCTTTGGGCATGTGCTGCTGGTGTATAGTCAGCATTCGGCGGCCTGTCGGAGAGGCCAAAACCAAGGTGGTCTACAGCAATGCAGCGGTGGCGTGTTGACAAGTCTTTAAGCAGTTTGCGATAAACATAAGACCAGACCGGCGTACCATGCACAAAGAGAATCACATCTCCTTTACCCTCATCCACATAATGCAGACAGCCGTTTCCGGTATTAAAATACTGAGAATGAAAAGGGTAACCCTCTCGGTCTACCCAACTATCGTTCATGCTGAGGTGATTTATACTTTTCCAGTAGGAGCGCAGCCATTTTGTGAAGGGGGTACTTTTCGTTAAGCAAATAATGAGCGGCTAAACCATCTATGGTGGCGTATAAGAGAATAGCTTCCGGCATAGGTTGCGCGTAGCCTAACTTTTCTAGTATCATGCTGAGTTCGGTCAGAATATAACTTTTAATTTCTTCCTGTTCGGCTTCAAACTTCTGCATGGTAGTTTGCTGCATGCGAAGGCTATGAATAAGCCGCCAATGCTGCTTTTTTTGATGAAGTACCTGGAAAACATTTTTAACCAAAGTTTTCAAAGGCTCTTCAGCATCTCTGGGAAAAGTAAAAGAAATTTTAACATCCTGAAGGCCTTCCAGCAGGATTACTTCAAGCAGTGCATCTTTACTTTTAAAGTAATTATACATTAGGCCCAGGGAAATATCCGCCACTCGGGCGATTTGCCGGATTGAAGTATTTTCATATCCATTTTTGCTAAAAAGGTCTAATGCGGTAGCTATTATATGATCTCTGGTAGCCATATTAAGATGATTGAACGTTTGTTCAAAAATAGTGATTTGTTTTTAATGAACAAGTTCTTCGCAAATTAGTCGATACTATACAGTGCTAAGACTGATCTTTTTAAACTAAAATTCAGAGACTATGCCAAGCGAAAAAATTATGCAATATCTGGGGAAAGATGCTGATGCTTTACTCAATCATACTTCCCAAACCTTCCCGAAAGAAAACATTCGTCAGCCTACACCTAACTACGTAGATGAGAGCTTCGGGCTTTCCAATCGTTCGCCACAGGTGCTGCGGAGTTTACAACAAATGTTTGACCATGGCAGATTAGGAGGTTCAGGCTATATTTCCATCCTGCCGGTTGACCAGGGGATAGAGCATACCGCAGGTGCTTCGTTCTCACCCAATCCCTTGTATTTTGATGGTGAAAATATCCTCAAACTCGCGATGGAAGGAGGCTGCAATGCGGTAGCTACAACTTTTGGCGTACTAGCTCAAAACGCCCGTAAGTACGCCCACAAAATTCCTTTCATCGTAAAAATCAACCATAATGAGCTGCTGACCTATCCTAACAAGTATGACCAGATCAAGTTTGGCTCGGTAAGAGATGCCTGGAACCTGGGAGCCGTAGCGGTAGGTGCTACCATTTATTTTGGATCAGAAGAGTCAAACCGGCAGATTCAGGAGGTCTCAGAAGCTTTTGAATATGCTCATGAATTAGGTATGGGTACCATTCTTTGGTGCTATACACGTAACAATGCCTTCAAAGAAGATGGAACAGATTACCATAATGCTACGGATGTAAGCAGCCAGGCCTGTCATATTGGGGTCACGATTCAGGCTGACCTCATCAAACAAAAGTTACCGGAAAATAATGAAGGCTTCAAAGCGCTTAATTTTGGTAAAACTCATCCTGATATGTACGAAAAGCTGAGTACTGATCATCCCATAGACCTTACCCGCTATATGGTGGCAAACTGCTATATGGGAAAGATTGGCCTTATCAATTCCGGTGGTGCTTCGTCCGGATCATCCGATACTAAAGACGCAGTAACTACTGCGGTAGTCAATAAAAGGGCAGGAGGCTTAGGGTTAATCATGGGGCGCAAAGCCTTTCAGCGACCTTTCAAAGAAGGGGTTGAAATATTGCAAACGATTCAGGATGTATATCTGGACAAAGATATTACATTGGCTTAAGTATATGAGCTTATTTTATCCGGTGTAAAATTGTATCACAAGGCTCGCTTTTTGTTTACAGGCAAACTAAGAAAGATTAAATCACGTTAAGCTGAAGTAATGGAGAAGGGTAAGTTTTTTTAAACTTGATTTATTCATAGATTTGTATTAAAAAGATTAAATTTATACGCAAAAAAAATAGGCTTTAAGCCTTTTTTGTTAAAAGCCAATTTCGGTTAAACGATGCCGAACAAAATGTTGAATACCTTCTTTAGCTCTATTTTTGCTCTGGTATAAAGTAAAATATTTATATGATAATAGCGGTAGATTTTGACGGAACCGTCGTAGAAGATGCATACCCAAAAATAGGCAAACCCCAGTTGTTTGCTTTCGAGACGCTCAAAGCCCTACATAAAGACCGGCATAAGCTCATATTGTGGACTTGTAGGAGGGGAAAAAGCCTGGAAGAAGCTGTGGAGTTTTGCCGGGAAAATGGTATAGAGTTTTATGCTGTTAATAGTAATTATCCCGGAGAAGTCCTGGATCCTGAGGATAGCCCTAAAATAGTAGCTGATATTTACATTGACGACCGTAACCTGGGTGGTTTTCCTGGCTGGAGTGAAGTGTGGAGAGTACTAAAGCCGGATGAAGACATGCGAATGCCAGAACCAAAATCTAAAGGTCTGTTAGGTAAAATCTTCGGATAGGTTTGTCAGAATGCTTCTGAGATGTTGATATAAAAGTTTTGCGTATCCTTTCCGAAGGCATAGTCAAAGCGTACGTTCAGGTTTTCATCCAGTAAAACGGAATAACGTACGCCCCCTCCCAGTGAATATTTAAGTTCTTTAAACCTAAAGCTATTGAGCTGAGGAGAAACATCTCCAACTCCCACAAAGGCAACGGCACTGAGCTTTTTCCATACTGCCATGCGATATTCGGCCTGCGTGGCTATAAACTTCTCATCCAGGTAGCGGCCCTGGTAATATCCCCGCATGATCATATCCCCGCCCAATGGAGCCAGTTCATTAAAGGGAACGTCTCCTCCGCTGATATAAGCATAAAGCTGCCATGCCAGTATATCGTTTCTTTTTTGAAACGGTGACCAATAGGTACGAAGATCAAGTTTACTCAGAGAGTACTCAAAATCACTGCCCAGCCAGGAGCGATGGACCTGGTGCTTAAACTCTGCCAGAACTCCGGTAGTGGTACTCATCAGGTTATTGCGGTTGTCGAACAGCAATCCAAAATTGAGTCCGGCAGCAGTATAAGCTTTACTTCCTATAGGCTGTTCGGTAGCCAAAAGCCCCCCTTCCTCCAAACCCAGAGCATAAGTCCGCTGGAAACGAATGCCTGCTCCGGCGTAAAGCTTGCCTGTTACATTACGATAAGTTAAATGCTCCATACTAAGCGTATTAATCTTGTAGAGCTCTTCATTTGACTCAGGTGTGTCATTACCAATACCATAATAAAAGAGGGGAAATTTCCGAAAATCCAGCTTCCCTTTATGGACGTACTTTTCACCTCGGCTGAAAACAGCGTAGGTAGGTGAAGCCGTAACCTGCTGGTTAAGCGTATAACGGGCCGAAAAAAAGAGGGAGGACGTACGGTCTTCAGGCAGGGCGTTTTTCATTTTAAATAAAATCACGCTGCCTAAACCAAACTGAACGCTGGTCTCAGGGGAATAGGCCAGGAGTGGAGCAATTACCCAACTGACCGGATAAGCTCCCGAATCAGGCTCCGTGGTACCAGAGAAAAAATCTATGATATTATCAGCAAGTCCGCTTAATGATTGTGCCTGTACAGCAGTAGTATAAAAAAAAAGAAGGGCAAATAGACAAATTTTACGCATGGGGCGCAAGATATAAAATACTAACTAATCAGGGCTTTCTGTTGGAAGATGACTGCTTATCCTCAAAGTCAAAATACTCATCTTCATCCAGTTCCAGCTGGTACTTGGGTTGGGTCCCTTTGTTGTGAATGGTTTGTTTTAACTCTTCCTTTTCGTTTTGCAGGTTATCTTTGAATTTGGTTTTGGCAGCCTGCATGTCATAACTGATCTTATAGTCATCTACAGTGCCCTCTGCTTTCAGGAAAAGCTGAAGTGGTGCGGCATCATCTTCCAGAATCTCTCCAAACTTTTGCTCACGGGCTTTAGCTTTTTCTCTTGCCGCAGCTCTGCGGATGCTGAATGTTTTCATGGGTACTTCAAAACGGTAGTCTATATGGTTGTCAAAAGTATGTACCCCCTCTATCCAGATTTCAGAAATGTTGGAGTTCACCTGCATACGCGGAATAAAAATTTTCTGATCATGGATACGAATGTGGTTGTTCAGTTCTGCAAAGCGAAGGCGAGAAAGGCTTTCTTCTTCCACAAAGCGAGCAAGTTTCTGCATGGGCTCAAAATTATTTAGCTTTCCTTCCCTTATGGTCGCCAGAATATCAACTTTCAAAGAAGGATAGTCTAGTTGCAAATGGTGGTCAAAAGTCATTTTCCAGTCTACATCAGCATATATTTTCCCTTCCAGATGTCGGGTGGTGAGAAAACTTTGCCCAAAATCTTCAAAAGTATAAAAGATGCTATCCGGCCTTAAATGCTCAAAAGCTGTGTTAGCATGTATGGTGATGAGATCGGGTCGGCGGGCGTTGACATTCGCTTGAGCAGTGACTATACCCCCAGCCGTTTGTATGGAAGACTGTTTAAGCTTAGCAATCTGATTATCTACTTCCAGTTTGCCTTTCAGGTTTCTGCCCCTGAATCTTCTGAACTTAATTTTTTTCACATGGCAGTCAAAAGCAAGCTGGAGTTTAGGATCTATTTCGAAGCGGTAAGGCTGTTTGTCCGTAACTTCCTGCCAATTGGCAGAATTGGAATTGGATAAAGTCTGACCGGAAAGCATTTCATCCATGTCAATTTGCCGTGAATACAGGTCTGCTTCAATGTGAACAGGCTGTGTGTCGGACAGCAGATAGGCAAAAGCATTGCGTAGCATACCATTAAGCACCATATGGCTATTACCCACATAGCCTTCCATATCACTAATAGATAAGTCATTTCCCTTAAACATGAGGTTGCCGTTCAGCTTTTGTATCGGTAGCCTATCAGCTTGCCAGCGTAAATCAATGTGGTGTAAGCTGATATCTCCGTTGCTTTTGATGCGCTGCCAGTAATTACGACTTTCTCCTTTCAGGTCTTTAAGCCAGCCACTGATCTCAAAATCGGCATCCACTTCACCCCGGGCGGCTTTTATTTCCTTAACAGGATAAAATGCGAAGAACGAATTGATATCCATATGGGTCTTGACCTGGCAACGAAGAAAGTAATCCTCAAAATTGCTTACTGTCAGACTTCCGCTAATGGGCCGGCCATCCAGTTGTCCTTGAATGTTTTGTAAGTCCAGCTGAGAGGTGCGAAAACTATGACCATTCCCATTGGTAAAACTGCCTTCAAGACTGATATTTTCCATTCTCTTCTGATAGTCGGGATGGTAAAAGGAAGCGTGATGTGCACCAAATTGTAACTCTACCAACGGGTCCTCTGTGCGGCTTACCTTCCCCTTGACAAGCCCTTCAAAGTAAGCGTCACCCTCACTCCGGTATGCACGCCATTGTTTTATCCTTGACTCAGGAAGCAGGGATAAAAGTGTCTGTAAATCCGTATGCTCCCCATGAATTTTAAGATCCACAAAATTATCGTTTGCCTGATCAACCAGTCCATGCAGCAGAAAATTACCAGAGCCCACAGCGATACGCGTAGTGTCAATTGTCAGATGTCGGTTAGCAAAATCATAGTATAGCTGGGTGGCGATTTGTAGCGACTTATCCTGAAAATATGCGTCAGAACCGATACGGATAAAATGACTCATCAAGTCTCCTTCAAGGGCAATATCATACTGCTCACCTACCACTTTAAGTTCGGCCTCTGCCCCCTGCGCCAACAATTTATGGTGTTGCCGCAACAGTAAATCTTCATAGCTCACCATGACATTTTTCAGATAAACTTTTTGTAACTGAAACTGAAGGGGGGCGGTATTACTTTGTTCGGTAGTGGTAGTTTCTCTCTTTTTGAATATGCTGTAATTGTTCTCTCCGTCTTCATGGATGGCCAACATCACTTCGCTATTTGTCAAATACACTTTGTCTATGACATACTCTCCCTGAATGAAGTGCCAAAGGTTAAAAGTAAAGTCTAACTGCTCTGCCTGAGCCAAGAGGCTATCCGTTTCGGAGCTAGTCTTTTGGGGCGCACTCCCCATAATTTTTACATCCTCGAGTGAGATCGCTATTTGAGGAAATTTTTCCCAGAGCGAGAGCCGTATATTTTCTACTTTTACAGGGGTCGCCAATAGCTGATTGGCCTGCGTAACAAAATGCTTAACTAGCTGATCCTGAAAAAGATGTGTCAGCAGGCTAGCGCCTGCCAAGAGAAGCGTAAAGCTGAAAAAAAGTACAAGAAATAACTTTCGGATCAAAGCAGTAAGTGGTTTATAAACATAACGGAAAGCTATGTTCAAATATGATACGCAATATTAATTATGGTGCAGCTTATTATGTTTAAAACCTTACACCAGAAGTACAGAAAAAGTTTAGTGTAAAAAAATAAAAAAGTAATCAGCGAGTACTTGTATTTCCAAAAATGACTATTACCTTTGCAGGACCTTTTGGAAAAGTACGTTTTCAGAAGGATAAATAATGGGTTCTTAGCTCAGTTGGTTTAGAGCACCTGCCTTACAAGCAGGGGGTCGTAGGTTCGAATCCTACAGGACCCACCAAAGCCAATCTTCACTGAAGATTGGCTTTTTTATTTCCTTTCAGCATAGCCTTATACTCATTCCAAGATCAAATCCCCATTTCGGATCAAGCAACAAATCTGGGGGACAGTAGTACTAAGCATAGATTTTGGAAAGTCTGTAGAGGAAGAAGCTAATGTTTCTCACCCCTCTGAACTGTGACCTGAAAGCTTTGATTTTGGCATTGAAAGATTCAGCAGCAGCATTAGTACTTCTTCTATCAAAGAAGTTTAAGATAGTTTTATAGTGTTGCTGAATGGTTCTAGAGACTGTATTGAAAGATTTAAAGCCAGCTTTTTCTACCTGATCATACCATCTGGCCAGTCTGGTGAAAGCGACACCTTTCTCTTTAGTGTTTTGGTATATATGTCCTAGCTTTTGAGCTAATTCATAAGCTTGCTCAAGCTGTGGATAGAGTTTGAACAGGATTTCTGCCCTGTGGACTTGGGAAGACGTCCATTTGCTTTTGTCCTTGAAGAGCAGGTACCTGCTCCTGACCAGTAGTTGTTTAGGAGTATCACCATTTTCTAACCTGTTGGCAACGAAGGTTCTGCCTACTTCTTTGCTCAATTCCATTTCTTGGTTCTCTTGCTCAATAGCTTCCCAGCGATAAGCTATCCTCATTTCCTGAACTGCTTCATAAGCCAGTTTTTGCACATGAAAACGATCGGTGACTAAAACAGCTTTGGTAAATGTCTTAGTCACGATCTGTTCCATACTGGCCCCCATGGAATGGCCGCCATGTCTAAGGTGACTTCTTTGACCAGCCTCCTTTTTTCTAATGGGATCTTTCTAAGCAGGATAGACTTTACTCGTTCACTGTTAGTACCCTTGATCATTGCAATAAGGCAGCCTTTATTCCCCCTGGCCGCTTTGTTGGTGATCACTGTGTAAAGTTCACCCTGTGAAACTGCTGTTTCATCAATAGTGATATATTCACCAACATTCTCAGGAAAAACAACATAATCCTCGGCATGCTCTAACTGATCCCAATGCCTGTAGTCACTCAAATGAGCAGCATATTGCTCTTCTAATAACTTGCCGTTTATATGGAAGTAGTTGCCTAAGCTTTTACAGCTTACCGGTGTGGTATCGATGCAATGCTTTTAAAAAAGACGCGAATTCCATAGTCATTCGCGTGCCCTGAGCCACCAATTCCCAGTTTCTAAAAACTACCTTTCCTGTATCTTCATTCCACCACCTTCTGCGTTTTACTTTCAGATAGCAGGCTTTACCGCGTATGGGAAAATCTTTTACAGTAATTTCTGCAAAATAGCCTTTGGAGATGAGGTTCTCACCTGCATATTCCTCCGGATGCTGGTTCTTCTCTGCTAAACTAATAGTGTAGCTCTCTTCTGTCTTTTCTACTGAAGTAACTTCAAAATAGTCAAGCATCCCATCCGGTAGAAACAAAGAAATGATAGCTTTATCCAATGATTCTTTTTGACGGCTAAATTATACCCTAACAACTTACCCCACAACTTTTAAGCTTGATCCGCCATTTCTGCGTACCTTGCTAGCGGAGCAATAAAACTTTGAGCTGCCTGTCCGGAATGAAAGCCTAAAATGATACAGCCCAAGGTCGACTGAGAGTTAGCTCAGTTGAGCTTCAATATTGTTATCTTTTGTGCCTGTTTCCTTTTTTAGCATGCCCTGAGATAAATTTACCGATATGTACTTTTGACATGTTAAGCACTAATTTATATCATTAAGTAAAAATCACCCAAGATGAAGATTTTTCAATTTTTTATTATTGTCCTCATGCTGATGCTAGGCACTATCTGTCTGGGGGCAAGTGTGGATACCTTAGAGGTAGACAGCAAGAGGATGCAGAGAAAAATCAAAACAGCGGTGGTGGTACCAGACAGTTATGATCAAGTGAACAGAGCATATCCGGTCTTATATCTACTGCACGGAGGTACTGGCAGTTATCGCGATTGGCATCATAAGACGCCAGATAAAAAACTATTGCATCGCATGGCCGATCAGTATAATATCATTATCGTCACACCAGATGGAGGAGCTACCAGCTATTATTTTGACAGCCCTCTGGATCAAGTCAGTCAGTATGAAACCTTTATCTCACAAGAAGTAGTAGAAAAAATAGACAGCACCTACCGTACTGTAAAAGACCGGAAAGGCAGAGCGATTGCTGGTTTGTCAATGGGAGGGCATGGTGCTTTCTTTATTGCTGCTCGTCACCCCAGGCTGTATTGTGCTGCTGGAAGCATGAGTGGAGTAATGAATATCAATACTGCTACCTGGAAGGTACCGGAGGAATTTGCCCAACTACGGGCTAAAAATTTTGCCAAACTGTTGGGGCCTGCAGAAGCCTCTGATCTACCTTATTCCAATTATACTGTGGTAGGTATGATCGATCAGATGAAAGATAATGATGTAAAGTTGAAATTTGATTGCGGTGTAGATGATTTTCTGATTGATACCAACCGTGACCTGCATCAAAAGTTACTAACTGAGCAGGTGCCTCACGAATATACTGAGCGTCCCGGCAGTCACAGCTGGGAGTACTGGCAAAATGCTTTGCCTTATCACATTCTATTTGCGCATGAAATATTTAAGGAAAATGGTGTAGCTATACCATAGCAGCTATTTCATAAAAAATTTAAATATTTCCTGTTACAACAATTAATACCTATGAAACAAAAAAACTTATTATTGTTACAGATTGTTCTCTTAGTCCCTGTTTGACCTGGTGCTGAGACAGCGCAATGATAAAACTGATATCCAGAGCAAAACCGGAATAGACTACTCCATCTCGATACCAATTGTAATAAAGAAAGTAAGAGGATAATCTCTCAATGGTACCTATATTTTAAATGAATTTTTTATGAGCAGGCAGAGCGCTTTATGTCTGCCAAAAGCGGAAATCTGAGGAGGTGTTCACAGCGCTGCGGCTTACGAATCAGTTCGTCCGATTGCAAACACTGCATAAGTAAACGATGAATTTGAAATTCCTTTTTAGTATAACAGAGGCTACCATAATGGAGAATGTCTGGACAGATGCAAAGTCCTCGGAAGAAAAACCTCCTGTGCTTGTCTGGCTATATGGTTTTACAAGTGGCAAAAGTGGTGCGTCCATTTACGACGGAGAAGCCATTAGCCAGTGAAACGGCTCTAAATTTGTTGTATGCCAAAAGAATAGAAAAATTAGCAGTACGCTAAAAGTTAGTGGTTACTCATATTAGGTCATATTGCTCAGTGGTTAAATAAAATTTGATCGTACTTTTGTAAAGCCAAATGAGATTTTCGTAAGGAGAAAATTATCATTTCTGATGAAGACCTACATATTTGAGCTGGTGTTTACTATCTCAACAAGATAACTCTCCTTTTAAAACCATTATTATAATCAGTAAATTGAAAGCTGCATTTGGTAAAATTTGCACTATATGGAATCAAGACAGTTGGAAAACAGTGAGAAAATATCTGAGATTCAGATTAACGCTGTTTATCAATTTATAGGATTACTTTCTCCTGAAGGTATTGTGGTGGAGGTAAACCAGACAGCCCTCTTCTTTGCCGGACTAGAAGCCGATGATGTGATTGGTAAACCTGTTTGGGAAACTTACTGGTGGAATTATTCCGAAGAGGTACAGGAGCAGTTAAAGCATGCCATAGCAAATGCAGCCTCAGGTAAGCTTATTAGGTATGAAGTAGAAGTGAGGGGAGAAAAGGATAAAAGAATAACAGTTGATTTTTCTCTTGAGCCCATTTTTGATACTCATGGAAATGTAATATGGATATTACCTGAAGGTCGTGATATTACTGCCCAGAAGTATGAGCAGGAAGTCAAAGAGCTAGAGTACCAAAAGCTTCAGGCATCACACAATATGCTGAAAAGCATCATTAACAGTACCTCCGATCTGATAGGAGCAATTGACAGTAACTATAATTTTACGCTGTTCAATGATGCTTATCGGAAAGAAATTCATAAGCTTTTTGGAGTTGAGGTAGCCCAGGGCATGAAAATGCACCAGGTTGTCAAAAATCACCCCGAATACCTGGAGGATGCCTTGTCCTTATGGGGGAATGCCCTTAGCGGTGACTCCTTTACCGTCACGAGAATGTATCATCATCTTGAAGGATACCCGGTATATTATGAGTATACCTTCAATCCTATCTATGATCAAGAGGGAAAAGTCAGCGGAGCTGTACAGGTAATCCGTAACCAGACAGAGAGGATAATGGCAGAGCAGGAGATAAAAGACATGAATGAAATTGTACTACTGGCCGAGGTTATCCCCCAAAAAGTATGGAGCTCAAAACCCGATGGAAAGAATGATTACGTAAACAATCGTTTCCTGACGTATACAGGGCTGACTTTTGAGCAAATGATGGGGGCTGGCTGGGAGAAAATGGTTCACCCCGACGATTTGCCAAAGGCCTTACAAAAGTGGGTTGAAAGCCTACAAACCGGCAAAACCTATGAAGTAGAGTATCGCCTCCGAAATAAAGATGGTGAGTACCTATGGCATCTGGGGCGTAGTATTCCGATGCGAGATAACAAAGGGGAAATCATTAAGTGGATGGGAACGGCTACCAATATCCACAAAAGAAAACTTCTTGAACAGGCTGTCAAAGAAAAAGTAGAAGAGTTTGAGTTTTTAATAGATTTCATCCCCCACATTGTCTGGAAAGCGTTGCCCGATGGGGAGGTAGTGTTTTACAATAAGCAATGGTTTAAGTTTACAGGTATTTCTCAGGAGGAAGGAGCAAAGGGCCTATGGAAAATGAGCCCTCACCCTGAGGATCGTGAGCGCACGCTGGAAGCCTGGAACAAAAGTGTAGAAACAGGTGAAAACTATCATATAGAGCACAGAATAGCAGGAAAAGATGGTATATATCGATGGATGCAGTCACGTGCCCTACCGCTCAAAGACCATCAAGATAATATCTTAATGTGGTACGGAACGGCAACTGACATTCATGATGAAAAAAACTACCTGGAAGAGCTGGTGTGGATACAAAAGCAGCTACATGAAAGAAATAAAGAACTGACCCGGATTAACGTAGACCTGGATAATTTTGTATATACCGCTTCACATGATTTGCGCACCCCTATCCTCAACCTGGCCAGCCTGCTGAGTTTATTGCAGGAAGAACTGGAGGCGAAGGAAGAAGAGGATACGCCCACAGCCATCTTAAATATGATGAAGCAGTCTATCGACAGGCTGGAAAAAACCATCAACGAGCTTTCGGAAATTGCTAAGCTTCAGAAAGAAAAAGAAAACATTGAAGAAGTGTCTTTTCAGGAAATGTACGAAGAAGTATACCACGACCTGAAACATATGATTGAAAAAACCGGCGCGGAAGTACATACAGATTTTCAGCGAAGCCATATTTATTATCCTCCTAAGCACCTGCGCAGCGTGCTTTATAACCTTTTCTCCAATGCAGTAAAATATGCTGCTCCTAAAAGGAAGCCGCTTATCAAAATCGGTACCCATACCAAAGAAAATAAAATCTGTCTCACTGTGGAAGATAATGGTTTAGGCCTGGACAAAAGGCAGCAGAACAAACTCTTCCAGATGTTTACCCGCATCCATACCCATGTAGAAGGTACAGGAGTAGGCTTATATATGATCAAGCGAATTGTGGAAAACAATGGCGGAAATATATCTGTGGAAAGTGAGCCAGAAAGAGGGACCACCTTTACAGTTTGCTTTAAGGCGTAATGATGATTGTATGGGGTTAACCAGTGCAGTTGATTTCCCATCTACTAAAAAGCTAATCTGACACTTTATTTTTTGCTTATGATAATGCCTTTGCAGTTAAGCCAGATGTTTAAAAAATATATCTGATGTTACACCAGGGGATTGTCTCAGCATGGATCTGTTCAAAAATATCTATCATCCTGGACTTCATCTGATGTTTGTAGCGAATGTTATACCCACCCATCTGGCTGCGCTTGTCTTCTTGCAGCTCAGGTGTCCATATCAAAGCTTCAGCTTTTGGGTTAATACCTAAATTCGTTTCGTGCTGTATACGGTTATGTGTCAGAAAAATCACTTCACACTGCATCTGATCCTTCACCTTAGGGGATAATTTGCGATCAAGTTGCTCAAACAGCTTCTGATAATCATTGCGCCACTGCTTTCCTCCATATACGATGATGGGTGAAAAGTTTAAATGCACCTCGTAACCAGCACGCCAGAAATCTTCAATCGCCTGAATACGTTTTTCAATAGGGTCAGTTCGTACATCTACCCGCTTGCTTGCATATGCAGGCATCAGACTGAACCTGATGCGAGTCTTACCCTGTGGGTCATACTGAAGTAAATCTTTGTTGACAAACTTAGTAGCGAAAGTACCTTTAGCGCGAGGATGATCACGGAAAAAACGGATAGCGTACTGGATACTATCGGAGAGGGTAGCATCCACCGACACGTCTGAGTTACAGCCAATGTCATAGGTATAGTACACATCATCCGTTTGACTGGAGGTTTTGGGCCACGGAAGAGACATTGCATGTTCATCTACATGCTCAAATATTTCTTCTACATTGGTGAATAGAGAAATCGGGTTTATCGCTTTGTGGCGATCAACATAACAATAAGCACACGCGCCAAAGCAACCATTGGCTAAGCTGGGTGCGATGTAGTCAGCACTTCGTCCGCTCCACTTACATTTGAGGGTTTTTAGTGTACCCACCACCAAGATATCGGACTTGGCTTTGTAATGGGCCGTAGCCGAATCAGGCAGGCGATTGTGCTGCTTGACGGCCTGAGTGGCTGCCTGAGAATTATCGCTGTAATATCAGCTTGCCCCGTTCGTTTAGCGCATCTGGCGTGTAGTAAATAATTTTTGGCTGGAGTGTATGCATAAGTAAAAAAATACTCAATAAGAACATACACTTAGTCCAAAATGTTCAGGAACGATTAATTGTATTTTATTGAAAATCAGTGAATTACGAATTTGTTTTTATCCTCCTGCCAGCTTGAGCATGAGCTTACGCACAGGGATCAATACCAGCACCCATACGATTTCGCTCACAACAAAGAACACGCCCATTTCGGGAGGGAAGTATAAAAAACTAACGACCACTCCCAAAGCTACATTATTAGCTCCGGAGCTAAAGAGTAAGGCTACTTTGTTTGCATTGTTTGCTCTAAAAAAGATGCCATAGCCAAACACATAGAGAAAAAGAAAAGCCAGCAGGTTAATGATGAAATAAGGAACGATTTGGGCTGTATCAGTCAGTAATACCGGCCGGTATTCGGCTATGGCTAAGGCAAAAATAACTGCTATACCGAAAATAGAAATAAAAGAATCATGGTTGCGCATCCATCGGCTGATCCTCTGATGTCGTCGTACAGGCAAATGTGCCAAATAAGGAAAGATAACCGTAATAAAAAGGGTAGCAAACAGCCTGAACTGATCTACTTTCAGCGTCTCTGCCATAAGCAGGCTGCTCAGAGAGGGAAGCACCAAGGGAGTGAGCGAACTGCTCAAAATAAGTAAAGCCAGCGCCAGGGTAATGTTGCCTTTAAACACATTGCTAAAGGCAGGGGAGGTAACGCCACAGGGCAATATGCACAACAAAAATAAAGCAGTGGCATAAAAAGGCGAGAGCGGCTGTACAATCCAAAACAGCAGCAGCGGCAGGAGTATAAAGCGGATGATATAAAAGCCAACCACAGTTTTCGTCTGTGCCCGGAAAAAATCCGGTGAGAAATCTACTTTGAAAGAAGAGGCAAAAATGATAAAACAAAGCACAGCCAGTATCATCGGACCTGAAAGCTCACCCGGTTGAGGCAGGATAAAGCCCAGCACAGTAGACAAAAACAGTATGGGATTAAAGTACTTCTTGGCAAACTCATTCATCCTGCGAAAATAGCTGTAAATGCCCGGAACTCCAGTATTTATCCCATGAAGTGCCAAGCGCTTTCTATGGCTATTGCATTATTTGCGGTCGCTATGCCCTAAGTCTCTACCAGGATCAATGCGGTCTCTGATGAGCTGCTTCAGTTCTTTGGATTCAGGAAAACGCCCCTCTGCTTTGCGGGAATAAATCAGTTCGCCATCCAGGCTTACCTCAAATATGCCTCCGGTAGCGGGTAGTAGAGCCACCTCTCCCAGATCGGTCTCAAAGGTAGTGAGAAGTTCCTGCGCCATCCAGGCGGCTCTTAACAGCCAGCGGCATTGTGTGCAGTATTTTATTGTTATTCTGGGTTGCATCATCATGTATTTTAGGGTAATAAGCCAATGAATCAGAAACCTACTACAGACTTATAAAAAAGTAAAGCCTTCCGAAGAAGGCTTTGTGCTATCAGAAGGTGAAGGCATAAATGATAGCCGCCAGAAGAATAAATAAAATGGGCAGTACTACCATCCAGTTTACCTGATCTTCGTACTCTTCCTCTTCTGTTTTAAGGATTTTTTTCTCTTTCATCTTAATAAAGAATATTAGTGAATAATAATAAAAGCATACAGCACACTCATGCGGCTGATTATGCAATTGTAATTGTATGTGAAATGAGAAAGAGAAAGCGCTATGGCGCGTTTATAGAGATAAAAACATAAAAAGGATTACGCAGATAAGTCAGTACGGAAAGACTTTCCTTAAGGGCATAAGTAAGGGTAGTATGCTGATGATAAAACCAATAAATGCTGTATAGAAAAAAGTAGACAGCAAATGTCATGGTGGTAAAACTCTCAAACAAGATGGCTTCGCTGGCAGAGAGTGTAGGAGTGATCTGCAAAATTTCTTCCTGCTCCTGCTGTGTTTTAAACCCTAAACCTTTGTGTGGGATAAAAAATACAGAAAATATCAGCACGATGCTCACCAGTAAAAGCGCAAGCAAACGGTAAGTCAAGCCATAACCATTTCTCTTGGAAGAGAAAGCCTGTTTGAGAAAACCAACCGATGATATGCCGTACATAGGTGCCATATATTTCTCTAGCAAACGTAAATCCACAAAGATTGATTGCTAAGCGTTGAAAAATATTTTTGGAAAAAAGAATAAGTGTTGAATTTAAAAAAGCCTCCATTTAGAATGAAGGCTTTTAAATAATTTAAGTAAGGTGACACTATTAGTTTAAATCATTGCTTTGTAGCAAGATACTCGCTTCAGTCTTGAAGACTGAAACCAGTTTTTAGTTTAATGTAAATGAGTCTTCATACTTACTATTGTCTACACTAGAACAACAGCTCTCTATATTTTGCCAAGGGCCATACGGCATCATCCACTAAAAACTCCAGTTTATCTACGTGGTAGCGGATCTCGTCAAAGAAACCTTCCTTGATATTTTTGTACATGACAGCACGCTCCCTGTTATCTTCTACCTTATTGGCTTTCTTACGTGCCTCAATCATCTCATGCACTTTGCTCTTTACAATATTCAGATGAGAGGTAATCTCATTGACAGTCTGAAAACCTACCGTATTTTCATGGTCCAGCCCCAGGCTCTTCATGTCGCTGAGGGCAGAGATTAACTCATTCTGATAACGTAGTGTAGCTGGGATAATGTGGTTAAGTGCAAGGTCACCCATGACGCGGGATTCTATCTGCACCTTCATAATATAGTGCTCCCACATAATTTCCAGGCGTGCTTCCAACTCTGCTTCAGTATAGATATTGTTATCTACAAAAAGCTTCTTGGACTTCTCGGTAAGGTATTCGTCCAAGGCTTCAGCACTATTGGTAATATTGGATAAGCCTCTTTTTTCAGCTTCCTGCTTCCACTCTTCACTGTAACCATTCCCTTCAAAGCGAATATCTTTGGATTCTTTGATATAGCGACGTAATACATTGACCAGGGCAATCTCCTTTTTCTCTCCCTTATCTATCAAAGCATCTACATCTTTCTTGAATTTCAGAAGCTGGTCTGCTACGATGGTGTTTAGCACCGTCATGGCAGAAGCACTATTGGCAGATGAACCTACTGCTCTGAACTCAAACTTATTACCAGTAAAGGCAAATGGTGAAGTACGGTTACGGTCAGTATTATCCAGCAGTATGGGTGGAATTTTGTCAATACCCAGCTGCATAAACACATTTCCTCCTTTGCCAGCTTCTACGGTAGCGTTATTTTCCAGCTCATCCAGCACAGCGCTAAGCTGAGAGCCCAGGAATACAGATACGATGGCCGGAGGGGCTTCGTTAGCACCCAGACGGTGGTCATTACCGGCGGAGGAAATAGAGGCTCTCAATAGGCCATTATGCTCATGTACTGCTTTAATCGTATTGATGAAGAAAGCCAGAAACTGCAGATTATCCTCTGTCTTGGAACTGGGTGCCAGCAGATTTTTGCCAGTGCTGGTGATCAGTGACCAGTTATTGTGTTTTCCGCTTCCATTAATACCAGCGAAGGGCTTTTCGTGCAGCAGTACCTTAAGCTCATGCCTTTCAGCGACCTTCTCCATAAGGTCCATTAACAACTGGTTATGGTCTACCGCCAGGTTGATTTCTTCAAACATGGGGGCGCACTCAAACTGGCGGGGAGCGACTTCATTGTGGCGGGTACGAATAGGTATTCCCAGCTTATGCGCTTCTACCTCCAGGTCTACCATAAAGTTATGTGCCCGGGTAGGGATGGAGCCAAAGTAATGGTCTTCTAACTGCTGTCCTTTAGCAGATGAATGGCCAAAAACGGTTCTGCCGGAGAGTACCAGGTCAGGGCGTACCCGGAAAAGTGCTCTGTCAACCAGAAAATACTCCTGCTCAATACCTAAAGAAGCCTTTACGTGTGTAACATTTTTATCGAAGTAATCCTGACATATGGTGGTTGCAGCTTCGTCAACAAAAGCCATTGCCTTGAGCAAAGGCGTCTTATAGTCAAGGGCTTCTCCGGTATAGGAAACGAAGATGGTGGGGATACAGAGCGTTTTGGCACTGCCGTTCTCCATGATAAAAGCCGGAGAAGTAGGATCCCAGGCGGTATAGCCGCGTGCCTCAAAGGTATTGCGTAAGCCACCACTGGGGAAGGAAGAAGCATCGGGCTCCTGCTGCACAAGAGCAGAGCCTTTAAACTTTTCCATATGCCGGCCCTGGATGTCAGGCTCAAAGAAAGAATCGTGCTTTTCGGCAGTGGCGCCGGTCAAAGGCTGAAACCAGTGGGTATAATGCGTTACCCCCCGGGAGATAGCCCAGGATTTCATGGCTGAGGCTACCGCATCGGCTACGTGAGTTTCAATTCTGGCCCCCTTTTCAATCGCCATGATCAGCGATTCATAGATGTCGGCAGATAGCACCCGGCGCATGGTTTCTCTGTCGAACACATTCTGGCCGAAATACTCAGAGATTTTGTCAGACGGTAATTTCACTGGAACAGGCTTTCTGTCCAGGGTCTTTTCCAATGCTTTGAAACGAAAATTGGTTGATTGCATATTGTATATTAGTATAAATATTCAAAGCTAAAATTTTTCCAATGATCTGGAAATCCGTTAATCTAAATCTTTTTCACCTTTATGAAAAAGCAAAGAGCTGGCATGCTTTGTAATTTAGGCTACTACTATTTATCCTAAAGTTAACCTACTGAAGTGAAAAGTCCATTTTAAGCATATAAAATATCAATAGGCAATAACATCATGGTAGTTTAGAAAAAAAAGAGATAGAATAAATTTTGAACATACTATCAGTAGCACAATGTGCCTGTTTGGAGCATTTTCTTCTTCATTAACCAATTTTCTTTCGGGAAAATACATTTCAAAGAAACAACTATTCTCCTTTGTTCTGCATTCGTTTTTCCGGTTCCAGCAGTGTTTCCGTATCTCCCAAAACATCCTCTACATATAGCATTTTTACTGTTACCATTACCAAAGCAAAGAGGGGTGTGGCCAGTACCAGCCCCAGTATACCAGCAAATACGCCCAGCACCAGTTGAGCAACCAGTACCATCGCCATCGGCAGTGAAACCTGGTGACGCTGTATCATAGGCGTGAGGAAATTACTCTCTACAATCTGGGCGACGATATATACCACTGCCGTAAGCAGCATTTTATGCATGCCCAGCGGAGCGGCCACCATTACGCCCAGCAGTAG
The DNA here is from genome assembly GCF_029504655.1 of Catalinimonas alkaloidigena. Taxonomy (NCBI): domain Bacteria; kingdom Pseudomonadati; phylum Bacteroidota; class Cytophagia; order Cytophagales; family Catalimonadaceae; genus Catalinimonas; species Catalinimonas alkaloidigena. The sequence goes on along the minus strand of NZ_JAQFIL010000001.1, from coordinate 6,848,766 downwards.
AGCGATCAGCGGTCCGAAGTTAGGTACAAAAGCCAGAATACCGGCAATGATGCCCAGGATAAGCGCCAGCGGAACACCCACCAGCCATAAGCCCAGCCAGGTAAATACCGCTACGATCAGCATGGACAGTAGCTTACCCGCCAGCCAGCTACGCAAAGTTACGCCCAGCGTATCCAGCACTTCCTTGGCTCTTTTTCGGCTGGATTTAGGAACCAGGTGGATGATACCATGCTGATAAGGCTTGGGACCGGCGGTGATCAGAAAGCCCATAAACAGAATGATGTAGATATCTCCCAGTACACCGAATACCCCAAAGACTGCTGAGAAGAATTTGCCCGAATTGCCCTTCAGCTTTTCCTGAATGTCGTTGCGCTCAATGTATTGAATGACCTGCTTGCCCACCGGCCTTTGCTCAAACTGTTGCTTAGCATCCTGCACCGAATTAGGAAGCTGCTGGCTCAGTTCCTGAAACTGCTGAGAAATGTAAGGGCTAAGCGTCCAGCCTATGCCGCCCAGCAGTACAAAGAAGCCAATGACCGAGATAAGTACCGCCCATCCTCGGGAAAGGGGCGTACGATTCGCGATCCAGCGGCCTATGCCCCTGAAAAAGGCGGCGACTAAAATGGCGGCGATGATGATGAGTATGACACGAAAGATAGCGCCCAGGAATAAAATGAGCAATACTACCGCACTGATGATCGCCGTAGCGACTAATACTTTGCGGGGAAAGCTATAGCTTTCGGAAGAAGATGACATGCGTAGAAGTTTAAAAAATAGTTTGCTATTGGTTTACCTAACCAACCTGATATGGAAGGGATGGTTTTGAGAAGGAGACATAATGTATCAGGAAGAGAGCAAACTTATATTTTTACATCTTTATTGCTGGAACAATTTCTCGGTCTTTAAATACTTCATAATTGCTTCTTATTTGTTCTGATAATTGCTTGAGACCTTCAAAATCTTGGTTAGTTTCTTCTTCGCTAACTCGAAAACTTCTAGAGAAATTTACAGCACTAGAATAAAATACTACATTTATAATAAATCCTTCATCAGTTTTATAGAGAATAAAATCCCAATTGTTTCTTACTAGCTCATTTAATACTTTCATTTTACAAGTCTGTAAAAGTGTGGTCAATATCTGACTGCATACCTTCAGTTTTAATAATAATCTACCTACCGCGTTTGAGAAAAGGAGACAAATGTAATTAGTAAAACACCAGACCACTCCTATAAAATCGTTTACAGACCGGCTTTTTATAAAAGCTTAATGAAGAGTATAGAGATATATTCTTAATTGCTTTTTTTCAAGTATTGTATTTGATCTACCTCAAAAGAAAAATTTAATAATGGTTCTCTTTCTTCCCAAATCTCTTCTAACAGGCTTACTTTTACTGAAATATTAGCATTATCATCCCGATAATTAAAGCCAAATTTATCATAGGCTGCAAAGTCTAGATTATCTAAAAACAGAGTAACTTTATCTTCGTTGGATACTACCCTATTTTCTGTTAATTGATAAACATCGCCTTGATATTTAGCTTTCGTGATAAGGTGAAAAGCAGACAATACTTCATTCCTTTCAATATATTTGAAATAAACCTGTTTATTTGGATACTGTTCAAATCCGAGTTCTAAACATCGTTTATCTAGACTTGATATCTTAAAGGGATTACTAGATATGAGTTTACATTGTAACCCTTTATAGTTTACAAATGCTCCTGATCTTAATTTAATCATTGTTTTACGAATTTTAGCTCTCCGCCTACGTCAATTAGTTTAGCACGTAAAACCTCATCTCCATTACTCATAACTTCCCATATTTCAGCTCCTTCATCCATTTCTACTCTTTTCTCAAAATGCCATTCAGGTGCTCCTAAACGACCATTTCTACCGGATGTGAATCCATGAGCTGTAAAAGGATAGTCATATTTAGCATAACTTCCGCCAGCAGGGATAACAACAGATCCTGAACTAGGAGAAGTAAACCTTATTACTCCACAACTACCATTTTCAATAAAAAAATTAGTGCCCGTATAATCAAGTCTTAGACCTATTCATGTCTTATAAAAGTTGTAAATTAGGTTGAAAAAAAAAGGGAGGTAAACAGATGGAAGAGAGTTGGGGCATGCAAGAGTTTATGGGAAGTGCAGTAGAAGATAAACGCGAGGCAAAGAGTTTGTCACTGATGGCTGATCGTCTTTTAGCTAACCCTGAGCTTTCCTTTAGTAGTGCAGTAGGAGAGAATTTCCGTAAATCAGCCTGGCGGATATTTTCCAAACAGGAAGTAGACGTCAGCTACGGCCACTATAGGCAAACGAGCAAGCGCTGTGCCGACCAGGATGTGGTTTTGGTGAGTCAGGATACAACAGACTTGAATTATGCCAGTCATGTCGCTACTGAAGGTCTGGGCGACTTAGGCGGCAGTCATGTAAATCCAGGGCTTTGCCTGCATACGGCCATGGCTCTGAGTGAGCAGGGAACGGCTTTGGGCCTGGTAGGACAAAAGCTGTGGCCTCCCCAATCCACAGGACGTACAAAGCAGGTGCAGTTTTATCCTTTAGAAGAAAAAGAGAGTTATCGGTGGGTAGAAGCCCTACAGTGGGTGGATCAGCATTTAGCTAAAGCCAAGAAGGTGATCGTAATCTCCGACAGAGAATCTGATTTTTATGAGTACATGACTGCTCGCCGCTCCAAACATGTAGAATTACTCTTCAGGGCACATCATCTCAACCGAAAGGTGCATTATGAGCAAGAAAAGATGCTTCTTAAAGAAGTGGTTTTTCCCAATACTACTAAAGTAGAAGTTTACCTGCCCAGGACCAGCAAGAGAAAAGAGCGTAATGCTAAGCTGCAGGTAAGCTGGGGTAAGATCACATGCCCTGTCCCTACTTATAAAAAAGGAGAAGATATTGACTTATGGGTGGTAGTAGCTCAAGAAACACATACTCCGGCAGGAGAAGAACCGCGCAGCGAACCGCCTCTGCTATGGTATTTACTCACTACCATCAATATAGAAGATCAAGCTGCTGCTTTGCTGATGATAGATTATTACCGGAAACGATGGGTGATTGAACGCTGGCATATGGTGCTGAAGAGTGGTATGCAGATAGAAAAGCTACAGTTTGATACTTTCACACGACTATCTCATGCCATTGCTATGCTCTGTATTGTAGCCTGGCAATTGATCTGGCTTAAGCATCTGGCAGCAGAAAGTGCCCAATTAGCTGCAGAGAAAATATTTGAACCGCTACAAATAGAAGTCTTAGAAAAGCATAGTGGCAGAAAAGAACTCAGTGTACAGCAGGCATTGATCATCATCGCTGCCCTGGCCGGGTTTACGCCTACTAAAAAGCAGCCCTTCCCTGGAGAAAAAACCATGTGGAGAGGGTGGGCCATCTTCTCTCAACTCTGCCATGGATACCTTCTCGCTTCGCAGATAAATTATGAGACAGGATAAGGTCTTAGACCATAATAAATATCATCAAATGACTTTAAGTGCTTAACGTCGGCTGCACGAGAGGCATATCCTCCAACATTAGTATAAATACCTGATAAATATTTTTCAATATCAGATAATGGGATAACCTTTTGCATAATTGTAGTTGAAGTTGGTTCCAACATAGCTAATCTAATTCTAGACATAATAGCATTTTCTGATACAGTCAGTACATTAGTAGATTTTTGCATCATGAAATGGAAATCATCTATAGTAATCCTTTCTTTCTTCACAAGAGCATCAATATCATCAATAAACCCTCTAACTGATGAAAACGAACTTAGGTCATATTTCCCAACACTTATTTTTCCTTCAGGTATCTCATCCCCCCATTTTTGCCAACCTTTTGATTTGATCTCATTTGATACCTGTTCAGCGGTTTTACCAGGGTTTCTATTTAGATAATCATCAACAAATTTAATATCATCTATTTTATTGGCGAGATCATTCATTCCCGCATCTTGAAGTGCCTTCCAAGCACTAATTAATCCATCTTGATTGGCAGCATTTTTAAAAGTATTATCCCAAAGTTCTGTACCAGCTACTTCATCATAGAATTTGTTGTACACGTCATCAGGCCAGCTCTCCAGAATATTTCTGCTTTTAGCAGATAAGTTGTCAATAGAGCCTCGGGCACCTGCCCTAATGGCTTTCTGTATTTCTCTGATATCCTCAGCCTCAATGGCTTTTCTAAGCTTTGCCAGTTCGTCGGCGGGGCTTCCGAGCTTCTTGAGTTTATCCAGTAGCTTAAGCTTAAAAGCTTTGGAGAGTTGCTTAACTTTGCCAAAAGGGGAAATAATACTCAATACAAATACTGTAGCCCTGCCCTGATCATAAGGGTTATCATAGTGGGTAGCTACATATGCTATAGCAGTACTATATATTTGTTCTGCTTCTTCCGGACCAATGTCAATACCCAGAAAACATAGGTTTAATGTGCGGATAATGGTTGATGGGTCTTCAGAGCTGAACGTCGCCATCAACTCAGTACCCTGCATCAGGCAGTCTGTCCGATTCTTTATGTAAGCCCTAACAGCTTCAGTACCGGCATCCAGCATTCCATTAACATCAATCTCTTCAACCAGCGCATGTATGGCTCCGCAAGCAAATTGTCCCCAATCTCCCTGGCTGGGGCAATTCTCAGGACTGCTCAGGCAATAAAGGGCTTCTACCTCACCTGCATTGACCGCCAGTACTACAACTTTTTCCAGGGAGTAGTCCTCCTTCATGCGCTGCCAGAATACTTCTTTTGCCTTTTGTATACCTTGATCCAGGCAGCCTCCGTTGAGACCTATCTCATTGAGGAATTCTTTCAGCTCGTCAATTAGTCCGTAGAAGGTAATTTGCAATGCTACCGCTTTTTTCACCTGAGCAAGCTCTTCCTCACTCAAACTAGCTTCATCCTGCTTTAGCAAAGAGGCTACCTGGCTTTGATGCTGTGCAATGTCTTGCTGAAAAGATTCAGAATTTTCACGTACGTGCTGAAATGTATGTTCACTAATATAGGATAAGAGTTCAGCATCGGCAGGAAATCCTTCGGGCAAGCTGGCAAGCACCCGCATCTCCTTCTCACTTAAGGGTCCTTTGCCATGTACTTCTAACCAAGCATTGATCGCCTCTTCAAGTTCATTCAAAATAGCAAGGAGTAACGCATTATCGGCATTAGCTTGTGTATCTGCATTACTATTTGATGCGCTATTGCTTCTTTCTACTCCACTACTATCCACCACCCTATACTGATTCCCCTGACTATCCTCTACGGCTAATACTTCCCCTTCCTGAGGGGCTTCTTCGGCTACTACAGTTTCCTGACCCTGAGCGTCAACAGCTACGGCTTGTCCCTGTTCGTTGACATATACTTCAGCGACTTCTCCCTCTACGATGATGCTGACAACTTCTTCTTGTGCTGGAATTTGTTGATCTGGTGGAGAAGTAGATTCTGTGGCTTGCTGAGCAAGGGCTTCTTCAACTTCTTCCTGTTGCAGTGGATGCTCCTCTTCCCAACGTTTTTGAAAGGCTTCTAAATTCTCGCTCAAGGCTACTACTTCACCTTGTACAAGATTGTAATCCTCATCTACCCAAACTTCATCAAAATTCACAGGGATTTGCATGCTCAGATAGGGCACATTCATAACACCCCAGCCGCTGAAAATACCATCACCGCCTCTTACTTCCTTTAGCTGCATCTCAAAATCCCCAACCTGCCAGTATTGTCCGGCCATAGCCGTAGCCAGGGGTATGGTGGAGGCAGTAATTTTAGGAGAGAAAGCGGTTCCGCAGACAGCGACAATGACTTCAGGGGTGGTAAAGGTCTGTAACTGGCTGTAGCGAGACACATAATTGTTGAACAAACTGGCTACCCTGACCTCATAGGTAGTTTCAGGTTCTAAATCTCTTAATACTACCTGCTTGTCACTGGTTTCTATGCTAAACCAGCTCAAAGCTTCCTCTTCCTGCTCAGTCTTACGCCGGTATTCTACCCGATAGCTATCCGGATCAATAGAGAGGTGCCAGTTGACCAAAGCTTTGCGGGCGTTTTCCGCATACACCTGAATGCCATCAGGGGGATTGAGTAATAGCCCTTCACCATAAGTGTAGCTGCATACTTCACTATATCCTTCATTTTTGAATACTGCCCGTCCCTCAGTGTCCAAAGCCCGTACCCGGAAAGCATACTTCTGACCAGGAATTAACGCGGCATCTGTGAGGCCATAGAGATAGCTGGTCTCCGTGGTGGTAGTTTGTAGCAAAGGGATAGAAGAGCGGATGGCATCATCCACATTCCGATCCGCTGGAAATACTTCTACCAGCGTGAGTTCATATTCAGTAGAAAAGGGTGAAGAAGGGTTGATATTTCCTCCATCCATCCATTGGAACAGAATGTGTGTGGGATCCATGAGAGGCAGTGTGCTTCCACAAATAGGAGCAGTGATGCGAGGCGGTTCATTTAGGGTAAACCAAGCAGTAAAAGTAGCCGGACGACTCAAAGAACGATCGGCTCTGCGATAGTCAATTACTTCAATAGTAAACTGATAAAAGCCTTCCGGTAAAGCCCTTCTTTGTTCATATTCCGCTCGGCTGATACCGCTAAATTCTAAGTTGCGGCTATCCAGATAAGGCGCTAAAGTTTCTCCGGATATTATCAGAGGCATACCTCCCTCCAATGTGATGGGTGGCGGCAGATAGGAAGGGTTGGTTTGCAGACGTATGCCTGAGCCTTCTATGGTTAGGCGGAGCTGCACATCATATGCCGGTTCACTCAGGTCGCGGAGCAGTAGATAGACCTGCATTTGCTCACTACCGGGCCGGGCATAGTCTGCCAGATATACCGAGTAGGGAGGTGTAATCTGTAAGGTAGCGTTTACCGGCCGATTCTGTGCGTATAAATTTCCTCCTACGATCAGCAATACTCCTAGCAGCATCCATCTTATGAGGGTGAGGGATTTCCTGGGCAAATTCTGTGTATATTCTTTCATCTTTCTTATCCTCCTCTGCTTATCGTAATAGTATTCTGGCTGCTTTTTGGTCGTACTGAGTCCTCAATTGTAGATAGTATTGACCGGAAGCATACTGACTGATGTCAAACTCAAAAGAATAGGCATCACTATCTTTTTGCTGTATCCTGCCTATTTCCTGCCCATTCGTATCATTAATGAAAGCAAAAAGAGAGGTCTCTGAGTAGAGGGTTACTTCCACCTGGAAACGGCCATTCGTTGGGTTTGGAAAAATCGTTACAAATTTGATCCCCTGCGGCCCCTGAGCCAAGCGAGCGGTAGAATTCAAATCTTTTTGTGGTGGAAAGAAAGCCACGGTCTTAGTGATAGAATCAGTACATACGCTATAGTAACCTACCAGGGTGATCTGATAATTATCGGCTTCTTCAAACGTAATCTGTGGTTCCCAGGAGGAAGCATTCAGGATATCGGTTTCCGCTGGAAAGTACCAATTCACACTATCCGGTAGAGGAAAGCATACTTCGGTTAGGGTAAGGGTATCACCAACGATAAGCTCAGAGGTTTGTAGAAAGTTTACTTCAAATAAGGTATCGTAAGTCAGTACTTCAGTTTGTGCTACCTCATGACAGCCTTGTTCATTAGTAACGGTTACCTGATATGTTCCTGCCTGATCAACCGTAACAAAAGCATCTGTGCTTAAGGAAAAACCATTGTGCGTCCACGCGTATTGTCCCTGTGGTATGCTGGCATCCAGCGTGACCGATTGATTAAGACACAGGTTTACGGTATCAGGTAGATGTACTGCGATTTGTGGAGTTTCTTCAATCACTACTATGTGCTGTGCCTGGCACCCTTGTGCATCCGTAACGGTAACCGTATAAGTTCCTGAGCATAAATTCTCAGCCTGAGTGCTTGTTTGTCCGGTTGCATCACTCCACTGGTATTGATAAGGCGCTGTACCACCCTGCACCGCAATAGCCACCTGACCATCACATCCCTGAAAGCAGGAAGGAGGCTTACTGCTGATAAGTTTCAGTTGCAAAGAATCTGGTGGCAACATGCTGAATAACTGCGTGAGTGAGCAGCCTACAGCATCAGTAACGGTCAGGGTATATTCTCCCCGACAGAGATTAGTCAGAGTAGGGGTAGTTTCAGAACGGCCTTCCCATTGGTAGGTATAAGGCGCTACTCCTCCCGAAATCTCAAGTTCCAGTTGGCCATCACAGGCCTCATAGCAAGTAGGGGATTTCCAGTGAAGGGTATCAATTTGGAATTCTTCAGGAGAACCGATGGTGACGGAAGAGATACTTACACAGCCTCGTTCGTCAGTTACAGTAACAAAATATTCACCACGGGCCAGTTGGGTAGCAGTAGGGGTAGTTTGTGCCAGAGGGTCATCCCATAAATATTGATATGTCCCACTGCCTCCGGTAGCTTTTGCCGTAGCACTTCCGTCTGAAGAGGTGAAACAGCTGGCATCCTGCCATCCCACCATCTCACTAGCAGGGCCATCCAGGTCATTGATGATTTGTGTAAGGTGAACCAAACAATTATTAACATCTTTCACATATACATCATAGACATTTGCGACCAGGTTAGTAGGATAAACTTCTTCCGAGATAAGCTCACCCTTTTGATTTATCCATTGGTATCGATAAGGAGGCGTTCCACCATTTACAATAAGCCGGGCCTCTCCATTGGCCTGTGTACATGCCGCTTCCACCACATTTTCTATGGTAGCAGTCAGTAGGGATGGCTCGGTAATAGTTACCTGAGTGAGGCTTTGGCAAGCCAGAGAATCTTCTACCAGAATAGTATACTGACCTATCGGATAGCCGGTAAAAAGAGCTTCTTGCTGCCAGCTAATACCCTCATCCAATGAATAACGATAAGGAGGTGTACCTCCGGTTACATTGGCTCTGAATTGAGCATCACTACCTCCGAAGCAGCTTACATGTTGCACTACTTTAGGAGTAGCTAAAAGCATGTTAGGTTGGGATACAAATATGTCAACATTTACCTCACAACCCATAGTATCACGAACAGTCATTTGGTAATTTCCGGCTGACAATTTATCGTAGGATATCACATCGGAAAAAGCCTCTCCCTGCCAGGAGTATTGATAGGGTGGATAACCTCCTAATGCTTCTATCTCCACAAACCCATCAGATAAACCATAACAGCTCACATCATTTTGCTGACTTACGCTTGCCTGGAGTGCGAACTCAGGTTCTGTTACCGCAATCGTATCTATTAGCTGACAAGCATGAGCATCTGTGATCTTGAGTATATAATCTCCTTGAGCAAGACTGTTGACAATAGCCGTATTGGCTGACAAGTTATGCCACTGATAAGTATAGGGAGGTGTTCCTCCGATTACTGTCGTGGTAATACTTCCGCTTGCCGTTCCTTTGCATTGTACAGGGGTTACTTCATAGCTAAGCTGTAAGGGAGCCTCTGGCTCGCTAAGCCTCTCGGTCAGGCTGGCTTCACATCCTCTTATATCCTGTACATATATTTGATAGTCGCCTGCTATCAGATCTGTAAATAGCGGACTGTCTTGCCAGTTTTCTCCGTCTAAAGAATAACGATAGGCCTGCGTACCGCCACTTGCAGCTACTTCAATCCTTCCTGTGGCCTCAGCATGACATAAAATATCTGTTTTGCTTTCCAGCGATAGTACCAATGTATCAGGCTGCATGACTGTAGTTTCAACCGTAAACGTGCAGCCTCGACTGTCTTCTGTTATTGTAGTATAGGTTCCCGGAATGAGCTGCTTAAACAAACTATCACTCTGAAAGGTAGCTCCACCATCTATGGAATAACGATAAGGAGGAGTACCTCCCTCTGAAAGCATGGTAATTTGTCCATTTCCTTCATCAAAACAACGTACGGGTGTTACCAGGGGAGTGGTATACAAAGCAGATGCTGGTTCCTGAATCCAGACGCTGTCTGTAAACATACAGCCCTCTGCATCAACTACTGACAAGGTATACCAGGCTGGAGCAAGCTGAACTAATTGAGCATCCGAACTGGCTGTTTCCTGCCAGAGCAGATGATAAGGCGCTTTTCCTCCACTGATAGTAGCGGTAACTTCTCCATTGTTCTCTCCATAGCACCGCACATCTGTTTTATTGAAAGTAATGGCTAAGGGGTCATTAGTCGTTATACTTTCTGTGAATGCAGTCAAACATTCCTGCGTATCCTTAACTGTCAGGGTATAAGTACCGGCAGGCAGTTGCGTAAACGTAGGACTACCCTGCCACTCCCCAGTATCAATCCTATACAGGTAAGGGTCGATACCTCCCTCGGTTTGAACTGTAATGTAACCTGTACTATCACCAAAGCAACGAATATAGTTTTTCTCTTTTGTGGTTAGGTTTAACTCTTCAGGAGAATCAAGCGTGACAGCTTGGGTAAGCATGCAGCCTCTTTCATCTTTGACTTTAAGCTGATAGGTACCCGCGGTAAGCCCGGTAAATGTAGATTGGGAGGAAAAATCACCTTCGTCCAAAGCAAACCAGTATTGATTGCCAAAAGTATCCCCATTGCCTCCACTGGCGCTTGCTTCTATCCGTCCATCATTACCACCGAAGCAGGATACCTGATAGCCATTATATTCGGAAACTGTATGCTGAAGAGATAAAGCCTCTGAAGGTTCAGTGATGGTAATTATTTCAGGATAAGTTAGTGTACAACCTTCCTGATCAATTACCTGGATATGATAGTTGCCGGGTGCGAATAAAGACTGTTCCGTAAAAGGAATAAATTCAGTTTGTGTGTCTTCCCGATATTTGAATATGTAATCCCCCCAACCGCCACTGATTGTAGGTAAAATATGTCCATCATAGGCTCCTTTACAGCTTACATGTTGTACATTGATATCATCAATACTTAATGATTCAGGATCTGTCAGGATATATTCCTCTGAAGTAAGTTGACAGCCATTTTTATCGGTAACAATAAGGCGATAACGGGCATCATAAAGTTGGCTTATTTGATGCGATCTTGCTCCACTTCCCGCATAGTTGTACCATGATTCAGATGCGGATTCTCTTTCCTGCCACTGATAAGTATAAGGAGCGGTGCCTCCATTAACCGCAGCTGTCAATTTTCCTTCATAATCTCCTGAACAAATGATATTTTGCTGACTCATGTTAAGAGTGAGAGGGGAAGGTGCTGTGATGGTTAGAGATTTGCTTACGGCATCAGAACAGCCAGATCCGTTATTTTTTACAGTAAGTGTATAGTTTCCTCCACGATTTACAGTGAATGCTCCATGGGTGTTGTTCTGGGTATAACTTCCTGACTCATGGGCTAATGTATACTGATAGGAACCACTACCCCCGCTTGCCTTGACTTTAACTGTGCCTGTTTCTCCGGCACAACGAATGTCGCTTTTAGAAAATGATGAAATGGATAAAGGTATAAAACTAAGACTGACCTCTTCTACCTGAAAGGGTGAACAACCTCTTCGGTCATGATCATATACTCTAACTTCATAGTTATTGTCTGCTGAAAGACCACTAAAAGTATGAGACGAATTGGTAGTATTACTTTTAGTCTTAAATCTGCTTGAGCCTTTCCAGAGTTCATAGTCGTATTTACCCGGGCCGCTGGATATGTCTACCCTGATTTTACCATTATCAGGATTATCACATTTCGGGTTTGTAGTAGAAACTGAGGCTACAATCTTGGGGGGAGCAGTTAGGGTAAATGATTTGCTTAAGCTTGTATTGTTACACGGGTCAGTAGCTGTCACTGTGTAAGAACCGGCTGGTAAATTATTAAAGTAGCCCTTGTTATAACTAGTTCCGCTACGCGTAAAGCTATGCCCGCCGCTGATGGTAAAGTTTACCGGATGGGCACTACTTCCCTCATTTACTTCTACATAGATACGACCAGTGCCATCGGGACAGCTAGGGTTAAAGCTTTGACTGCTGCTTTTCCAACTAATAGTATTTACTGTGCCCACTGTAACGGTTTGAGTCATATCACATGCACTTGGAAAAGCTGCATTATTTCTATAGTTACTGAGCCTGAGGGTATAGGTTCCAGGCTCCAAATCATTTATTGTATAATTGTTGGAAGTAATTCCTCCGGGGACAGTAAAAGTATCCTCTCCAGCTTTAGTGTAATCAAGACGGTATTTTCCTGTGCCGTTTCCGGTGACCTGCAATCTGATTTTTCCGGTTTTCTCAGCTGAGCAGGAAGGTTGAAGGGTTGAAGCCGTAAAATTGGGTCCAACTGGGTCTACCTTTATACTGCTTACATCACTATAGATCCCATAAGCATCGTTCGCCCAGGAACGTACCCGCAAATGGACTTCTTGACGATCAGTTAGATTTTTCAGCCCTGGAAGATCTTTTAGTGATATGGTTTTATTTCCACCATTATCGCTGGCGATAGTAGCGCTTCCAAGTGATTGCCAGCGAGGTATGTTCATACCAAAAATTGAATAATAATCTCCCACAATCCAGTATTCCCAGTAGAGATGCACCTGATCAAGAAATGAAGAGTGTACATATGTATCGGTACTCAATACGATATCATCATTTACACATAAGTTTGTTTTATTGACTCCAGGAGCACTAGGCTCCGGAGGTGTATAGTAAAACTCATACGTCACCCTGTTATTAGTATTATAATTAAAGGCTTTTCTCATCACTGAGCCAATTGACGTACCTGGAGGCTGTTCTCGATAAAGATCATAAACGGCTACTGTACTATTAGGACCATAATGGGTATCATCTCCGCTGTTGTAGCTACAATTATCTCCGTCATCCTCTTCCCAACTTTCCATAGTAATATAGAGTGCCGGGTTATTATTGTCGTAGCCAGGTACTTTATCATGCTTTATTCCATTTACAATTTCATGTTCATCGTACCACCATCCGGGATCTTTAGAATATTTTTCAACACATACAGGAGTAGGTATGTCATTGTACCAGAAATTCCAGCGATATTCATTCCATCCCTGGCCAAAGCCGTCACCATCTTTACCCTGGTAATAAGCCACTACTTTTACACTTACTTCTGTTGACCCTGCTTGTCCCCAACTCATATGAGCTATCAATAACAAGGTCGGCAAAAGTTGTCCTGCCCGATATATTAATCTATTCATACTTGACTGTACCTAAAGTTTCAAATTCATTATGATGACTAATATTCCACCACTATCTCCTGTGAAAGCTCACTCTCACTACCATCTTCAAATATTGCCTGTATGGCATAGCGGAATTGGTGATTGACCGTTAATCGTCTATCCAGAAACTGCGATTCGGCTTCACTGAACTGATAATACCGAAACGGTGCATCATCCACGGCCCGGAAAATGCGGTATCCACTCACTTCCTGGCTAAGTGGAGCTTTCCATTGAAGAAAGATAAGCCTTTGCTCACGGTCAGCTTTTCCATTCAACTGGCTTATTCCTTCTTGAGCTTGAATGTCTAAGGCCGTTATTGTTACAGAAGGATGGGCTGCACTGAGTCCTTCATCATCAATGCTCCGTAAAATGTATCGATATTCAGTACCTGCTTTCACGGAAGTATCCAAGTAGTGGTATGCACTATCACTTGCATTAAATCGCTGTAGAATCTGGAACCCTGAAGAGTTAGCATGCCAGCGAAGGAGTACATATTCAACTAAATCCTCACTGGGGCTTGCCTGCCATCTTAATTCAATACCCTCTTTTTGTGCTTTTACTGAAGTAAGCTGTGCAGGTACGGGAGGAACCACATCAGGCCTTTTTAAGGATAAAATTTCTGAGTAATCCGATACATTAAACCGGCGATCTACCGCAACGAGGCGATAATATACCTGCTCAGTGAGGGTAGCTATTTCAACGCTGTCGGTGAAGATCGTATCCTGAATTGTTTGAGAAGAAATCATGACAAACTCTTCATCCGGATCATTCGCACGAAATAAACGGTAACCCAATACATCTGTTGAAGTACTCGGCTCCCAATGAAGATAAACAGCTCCATCTTCCCTTACTTCTCCTTCAAAATGACTGGGTAGTGCCGGGGGCAAGCTATCCTCTAAAGCTATCATGTAGGGCACAGAAGTAGTGAATGTACTATCCGGACCCATCGCTTGCACCCGATAATAACTTGTACTCAGGGGCTGAGGGTCGGAAAAAGAAAATTTTGTTGACTTAAGGAGATTCTTATGAAGAAGCTCGTAACTTCCATTGAGAGAAGCACTCCGAATGACCTTATAACCCACTACATGGTTCTGTAGGCTATCAGGAAAAGTCCACTGAAGTTGAGCTATATGGTTATCAATTACTGAAATTGTATCAATAAGAGGATATACATCACTCAAAGATATTACTCCCTGGCCGGAGACAAACTCGGATGGAGGTCCTACTTCGGCAAATGCAGTAATGCCCCGTACCCTGTAGTAGAATGTCTTATTATTTTGTGCTAATGAATCTATTAAAACTAACTGCTGAGCTTCTCTACCAGCTCTGTCGCCATTCACAATAGGCAAATCATTCACAGGCATAAAATGAATTCCATCTATCGATTTCTCTACCTGATAAGAGACATACATATGATTGAAGTAAAAACCATTCCAGCGGATACTTGCTACCTGATCTCCAAATTGAGCTTCTACATCCGGTGGTGGTGGTAGTGGAGGTGGTACTATGGCTTGGGCAGTTACTAAAGCCGTATCTATCGGAATAGAAGAAGGATTGTGAGCTAAGCAAATTCTATAGAGGTATTCTTCTCCCGGATTCACCGAAGTATCTTTCAGCCAAAGTCCTGAAGCTTGGGCAGCATTTGGAGAGTGATCAGCTGCCAGTAGAGCAAAGCCAAACCGATTACGCTCTTCTTTTACCTGACTTACCATAGTAATCATATTTCCTGAAGGGCCACTTACTTCAAAGCTTTCGCCATAGATGGCCTGGGCAGCAATGGCAGCATAATGATCATCTAGTGCTATCTTTTCCCAATCTTCCAAAGACCAGGGTTTGATAGGTGAGGAGTTAAGTTGCACTCGCATCCACTGTCCGGTGGAATCAATACTGCCATTTTTGCCTATGGTGAAGCGTTCAATGGTATAGCCATGACGGTTACCCAATCTCCAGGTCGCAGGGTCATTTGGAGCCCAGCGTAATAAAATCTCTTGTTTTCCGGAGCGGGCAATCGCACTTACTTTCCCTCGCTTTTCCTGAGCATGGGCTGATAAAGCTACCAGGAAAAACCCTAGGAGCCATGTGAAATATATTCTTACCATTGAATGTTGATCGTTTTGGTGCTGCTTAAGCGTTGCGTACCAGGTAGCCGATATTCTATTTTGACCTTATATGTCCCATCCATGAAGTTTTGGTAGGCATCATGCATGAGTCGCTTAGCCCCGACAGGGATTCTACTGCTATGTACTCCTGTATATTTATTAATGACTTTTAAACGAAGGTGCCGATGATCCTTGTAGGTATAGGTAGGCATTTGATAATGGAGTTTTATGTCTCCGCTAGCGCTCAAAGCGTTACCAGAGATCATTTGTGCCTGAGTCAGCATAGGAGCTGTTGCCCTAAGTTCAGGTATTACAGAATAGATGGGTGGAACGCCTGCGGCCTCAGTGTTACGCCAGCCAATCTTAAGCTGCTCATTGACCGGATAATGTTCATAAAGTAAAGGGTGCATGTATTGTGCAAGCCAAGGGTTTTGGGTATCCGCATACATTTTTACCAAAGCAGCCTGACCATGAGTACCATTTAACTCTGCTTCATCAAACACCTCAGGCATAGTGAGTAGCGTTCCTACTTTAAAGATAAGGATGCCATGTACGGTACCTGAAGTAGTTTTTTGCCCATACATCGCGTCCACTTTGGCTGAAAATGTATTGTAGCGGCTAGTGCGGAATCCATAGGTGAATAAGGTCTCCGTCTCAGCTATGGTAAGGGTTCCTTTAATGTTACGCTCAGCGGTAGTTACATTAGTGGCCTGTGCCAGTGTTAGTTCTTTTTCTACCCTAACTACGTTTTCATCTATTCTATTTGTAATCACTGGTTTCTTAAGAAAGCTTAGTTCATAAACCGCTTCATTGTCTAGTTTATCGGGAACGGCAAAAGTAATAGTACTCTCATTATACGTTAGTTTTTTATCGACATAAGCGGAAGAATTTGAAACTTTGAAACGTGCTATATACTCCCAGGATCGCCCCTGTCCATCAGTGGGTCTGAATAAGTAGTCCATATCATAGCTTAGCTTCATGTATCCCATACCGTACTCATCCTGAAGAAATGTATATTGATTTCTGACCGGATAACTATATTCTACAATATGCTCAGGAATGTAATTGGGAGCCTTGCCAGTAGTAAAGCTTACCTCTCTGGTTTCGGTAGCATCTAAATCTGTCCAGTGGTTATCAAGCTGTGTTTGCCAGCTGATACTTACTTCTGCTTTGAGCTCAGTTTTGGGAGGAAGAATTTTCTTGCTTTTAAACGCTACCACCGTTCTGTCTTCATTCCACTTTAATGTTCCTTTTACTTCTGTACCCTGTTTGGTTACTTTTAGATAGTTGAGCTTTACCCGATAACTTTTGTATTGTTCTTCATCAGTTAGCATTTCAAAAGCCTGTTCTATAGGAAGGTTGAAAGCTACCTGCGGCGTAGTAAATACATCTACTTCTCTACTGCTGCGGGAGGGTTGCATATCGGCAATCACCTCCATTGCTATAGGCGCCTCATTTTCAAACTCACACTGCTCACCGATGGTAACCTGGAAGCTACAGTCCCCTTTCACCAAGCCATTAAGAATATTAAATTCGCCAATAGCAGTACCCTGAAGCCAGGTAGGATTAGGTAATTGAGCCTGCATAACTATGGCTGCTAAGAAGCGAAAAGCTTCAAACTTTCCTTTGATAAACTTAAGGTTAACATTGATACCTACTGCTCCTTGTAAGTATGCCCAGGCCTGTCCACTTGCATACCAGCCATTTATTCCAATAGGACCGGATTTTCCCGAACAACTTACATTGCCCATATCCTGTAACATAATGTCAAAACCTGCCCCTGCCTTGAAGAAGCCATAAAATACTGCGCCTGGATCGTCCTTTCCTATAGCAGTATGAAAACTAGCGCCAAAAACAAAACCTTTACCGCTGGCTGTGTGGGCATTTATGCGGTCCATATTGCCCTGGAGCTCACTTAAAACTTTCTGGAAATTCTTAGTTGTGACTTGTACCCCTTCTAAGGGAGTCGGCATACTTTCAATTTCGTCACCTACCATCAGGTAGGTTGAAGCCTCTGCCAAGCCCAAAATATTAACGCCCATTCGTTGACTGGGAGAACCCAACCAAACGTACCACTTTTCCTGCCCAAAGTGCATAATAGCCCGCCCAGCAAAATTATTGGCATTCACACCTTTCATCACATCGTAGGCATCTACATATAAGTCTAACAAAGCATTGAGCTCATCATTGTCAAAATCATAGTTAATGTTTACATCAGCGTACATGGGTGGATTTCCGTTTCTTTCATCCAGGCTGGTGAGAAAGTATCCTTCACCGCGAAAACGGATATACTTGAGACCCATACGTTGGTTGAAAGCCATTTCAAAGGTAGCATCCGCATTGAAAGGTCGGGGTGAGGGAGCCGTTCCTATTACTACTGTAGCTTTAAACCCTAACTTGACAGATGAGTCCGGAATATAGGATGCCCCGCTTCGGGTAGCTCCAATAGTCGTTTTGTCATGCTCACCTTGAATCGTATAGAAATCTCCTGCTGCTAAAGAGGTCCTGTCTAATGACATTTGATAGTAAGCGCCTCCGCCAAAACCATAGACAGAAAAACCAGGAGAAGGTGCTGAGTTTCCAAAGTGCATCAAGGCGTCGGCATACCAGTAACGGTAGTCATTCACTCTTCCAAACTGTGCGATAGCTTTCACAGTAGGTCCTGCCTTGAAGGAAACATCTATTTCGCCCCGGAAGCCCTGGCCGTATACTTCATGCTTTTTGTATACACTTAATCTTCCCTCAAATCTGAAAGCGTCCATGTCCACATCTATTTCAATATCACTCATGCGTATCTCCTTATGCTTCCATGCTTGTCGGCTGGGCCCTGAAGTATTACCTTCCTTCATTTCAGAAGCTTCATCTACAATTTCTCCGGAAACACTCACGACTGATTGAGCGGAGAACCCTTTATCATTTTCGTTCATCATTCCTAACAATACCCCTACATTTAACCGTAGGTCCTGGTCATTATGCTGAAAAGTAATGGACTCAATAGATATGGGATAATTAGCCGCTTTTTGAGTATTTCCATTGGCGAAAGACCAGTATCCGTTTCGTATGTAGGGTTTTTCAGAGGCAATGTGTAAGTCTGTAAAACCTAGCTGTTTTAGTTCTACACCCATGTCGGTATGGATACTCATAGCTCCATGTAGGATAGCTTCAGGGATTAATCTGCCTTCTTTTTTGCTGATGATGATGGTAGAACTGGGAGCTAAGTCAACCTTAGCCGCTAACACTGAAGCATTCAGGTTTTTTCCGGGTTGAACCGCAAAAGTATACTCAGTCTCTCCGGCTTCTTCAGTAATAAAGGCAGTGTATTTCAAGGGAGCATCCCTACTTAATAGAGGGATGCTTATTTCTCCTTTAAAACTACCACCGCTAAGCTTATTCCTGAACAATACAATACTCAAAGAATCTACTGAGAAAGGCCAGCCATTTAAAGATTCTTCTTCTCTACCGAACAGCTTGTTTACACCAATGTCTCCCGTTATCCCTTCTTTATCTAGGATAAGATTTTCGGCATTGATATATCTTCTTTTCCCATCTTCAGAAAGCTCTTTAAAACAGGCCTATCCGCGCCCGTCGAATAAAAAAACCTTCCCAAAGCTGCACATGTGTTCCATATTGAAGCTGATACTGCCGGGGAAATTTTATGTTAGCAGGGTTTGCAATGTCGCTCATATCCAGGGTGATTTCCTCTACTTTGAAGTTAATTCCCTGAAGGTTGGGTATGCGAAAAGTTGGAAGAGAAACAGATAACATCATTGCATTCCAGTCGCTACTATTCACTTTAAAATTAGTTTCTAACTGCCCGGGCAAGGCATTTCCATGTTCGTCTTCTGGAATGAGCAACTCACGGCTGAATGAAATTTTTCCCTCTAGGCTGACCGCTTTAAAACCATTGCAATCAATGGCTACATAATTCTTATTTTCCTGAGCAGGCAGACTAAGCTTAGTTTTTGGACCTAAAGGAAGTGTAGCTTCATTTACCAATGCCAACCTAACGTCATTTGAAGCCGATAATCCTCCTGGATGGAAAGCCACATTACGGGCAGCGAAGGCAATTCTTTGTCCATTTGTTTTGAACTGTAGTGAAATGTAGGCGTCAAAGAAGGCCCCCTTTGGAGTAAAGCGTGCCGAGTCAATGATCACCAGATATTCATATCCGCCTACATTTTTGGTGATACCCACTGGCAAACTGGCCAAATCTGACTCACTTAGCTGTTGGGTGGTCTTACCCGTTTCAAGCAACTTATCATGCAATTGATGAATACGTTCTGAAAAGCTTTTAGTCGGAGAAGCCATGCCAAAAGCACTCAAATTTATCAAACAGAGAAGAACAGCCAGTTTGCTGCATATCGTTCTTTTTTTAGATTTTCCTGTGATCCAGCTCATCATTATCATCAAAAGGTATATCCGTAACGGACAGTTGCGGTGAATTCTGTAAAGGCCTCTTTTTCGTCTGTAGGAAAATTATTTAGCAGGTTGAGATTAAGTGAAAAGCGATGACTTTTTTGGTAGGAGTAACTGCCGGATAGACGTGCCGTCAGGACCTGGCTGCTTGCTATCATATTATGTAATACCTGATTAAATCCCGTGGAAAGAGAACTTCTTAACTTTCTTTCTAAGAACCCCTTACTTACTGATAGCAAAGGTCCTATGGTAGTTGTATTAATTTCCTGCAAAACACTATAGTAAAAATTGCCTCCCAGACTTACCCCCAAGCTTGTAGGAACAATGCTTATTCGATAAGCCATGTTATTGCTGAAATAATAAGATGCCTGTTCGTTTCGGTGTTGTTGAGGGTTAACGTCATTAGCTTGCTGATAAGTAGAACTCATGCTAAGCGCATGTTTTCGCTCTTTGTTACCATAAGTGTAAGAGGAGCTAAATGAAGCATTTTGATTGATCTGGTAAAAGTTGAGTGAATCAAACTCGGTGGTAAAGAAAGGGTCCGATTGAGGCCGAATATTTGTAAAGCTGGTAAAGTTGGAGTAGGTAGTACTAAGCTGCCAACGATCTGTAGGGCGAATATTTATAGAATAGTTGCTGACCCATCGGCTCGGTTTGCGTTATTTCTGATTCATCTAAATTGTTATGTTGCAGTCCTCCCTGAAAGTTTACGCTAAGTCGGTTTTGCCAGAACTGCCAGTTGATGCCGAGTGTCACATTTTCCAGGTCATTATTAAAAAAATAGGCTCCTAGTGTTTGATAATCAGGATCAACCCGCTCGTATCGCCACTGTATAAAACCTTTACTCAACGCAAGGTTTAAGCTTGTTTTCCAGGCTTGGTGCTGGGTTGTAGATTGGCGGATGGGTATCAGCCAGGCACCCCATGCCTGTTTATTTGAATCTCCTGACATGGGCAAAGATTGTACATCCCGAGTCAGTAAGCTACTTGCCCATTCACCCTCCCAGCTTACATGTTTACC
Organism: Catalinimonas alkaloidigena; assembly: GCF_029504655.1. Taxonomy (NCBI): domain Bacteria; kingdom Pseudomonadati; phylum Bacteroidota; class Cytophagia; order Cytophagales; family Catalimonadaceae; genus Catalinimonas; species Catalinimonas alkaloidigena. The sequence goes on along the minus strand of NZ_JAQFIL010000001.1, from coordinate 6,828,135 downwards.
TATTTGCTTCTTCGCTATCAAGCTAAGAGCAATGTTTTGGGCAGGAAATACCAAACTACTATCCGAATAGGTTACAAGAGAGTTGGGGTCATCTCTGGCATAAAATATGATTGCATTGATACTTCCTTGCGGAGTTTCGTACCCTACTTTAGTAGCCATTCCCCTGCGGTCAAATACCGGATATTGGGATTGCACCGATAGGGTATCCATTTCTACTGCTTTCCTCAGTCGCCCATACATAGCATGAACTCGAAAATTGCCTGGAGTCAATTCTATTCCTCCTCCTAAAAAAGCATGTCCGTTGAGGGTATAGGATGAGTACGTAAGACTATGGTACCCCATATATGTTTTTATCCACTTATAATGAGGACTAATTCCATAACGATTAAAAGGCTGTTGAAACCTCCCTTGGTGGTTAGTATAACTGAAAGAAAATGGAACATTCCAGCCATATAAATCCAGATTGATGTTTCCGCTGGCTATCCAAGTGAAAGGGTCACGGCGAGCACTAATGCCCTCCACCGCATAGCTTGTACTCATTAAGTTTAACCCTCCTGATACTTTTATTGGAGGCTTCTGACCAAGATTTTCTAAATTCTGTGCTTGGACCTTACACACTATTAATAAGAGTAAGCCATATTTTAGCGGTAAACTACAAAGGAATTTTCTACACTTATCCCATCGCATAATATATGTGCATAATGTAAGATGTAAAAATACAGTAATGAATTTAAGTAAGGGGAAAGGAATGCCTGGTAATCATTTAATGTAAGTTTTGTTCAGAATGTGTAGCCTTATCAAATTGTAAAATTGGCGCTTTCAGATACTTATTTACTGGAGTGAATTTAAAGTTTTCTGCTTTTTGCTATCATTTCGCATAAACTAAATTCAAAAGTGAAATACCTAATATTGTACGTAAGTAAACCAGATAGTTATTTATCAAATCATATGAAAATTTCACTTAATAAATATTTTATTTCACAGAATTTATAAATATATAAGTATAAATTTCAGCTTATACTTAGTAAGGGTAAAGCCATACGATCGGTTAAGTCAAGGAAAATTAAGTGTTAATACTCAAAATTAAGGCATAACATTATGAACTCTAGAGGAACTTTAAACAACTATGCTTTTTATCTACTACACTTCTATAGTTTGCTCAAATGAAGACCGGCATACGAATACGCCAATAGTAATTGAAAATGGCAGGGAATAATCTAAACTTTTTTATAGAACTTCTGCCAGTTCCTTGAGATCAGAAACCACAAACTGCGGCTGAAGAGCCAGCGGAAAGAGCGTTTGTCCGGGCCGGGCGATGAAAGCGGATTGCATACCGGCATAGCTGGCCCCGGCCACATCCCAGCCGTGGGCGGCGATCATCATACAGTCTTCTACCTGACTATCCATCTGGTAAGCCGCCCAGCGGTACACCCGCTGATGTGGTTTATATATCCCGATATCTTCCACGCTCAGGCTACGGTCAAAGTAAGTGTCTATTTGAGCATGGCTCAATTGAGTTTCCATGGCATGGCGGGAAGAGTTGGTCAGGGCCACCATCGTATAGCCAGCACTTTTTAAGGTCTCAAGTCCCTGCACCACATCCGCATGGGGACTTAAGCTAAGCATGGGTTTGAGTACTTCTCTTGCCTTCGCCTCGCTCATCTCAATGTTGTTTTGCTCAGCCAACATTTGTAAAGTAGCCACGCCAATAGAAGTAAAATCTTTAAACTGATGGCTCACCGTGCTCACCAGACTGTAGTGGAGCAGATTTGTAAACCACAAGGCAACCCTTTCAGGCTTTTGCCCCAGCGCTTGGGCAATGGATGTTTTGACCGGCTGCATATCCAGCAGCGTTTCGTTCACATCAAAAAACAGTACGGCGGGTCTGGCTTGCATGCGTCAATATTTTAGGTAAATGAAGAAATTTAAAACTAATCGTCGGTAAAGCGTAAATTGTTTTTATTTTTTAGCAGCAATCAATATTACCAAACCCAAAAAACAAGATGAATTTTTCTTCTCTATCCGGCTTACTCCTCTTTTTACTATGCTTAAACCTCGCCGTAGAAAATCCTGCTTATGGCCAGTCGGCAGGAGCCAAACCTATTTATGTTAGCGGAGAGGGAGGCTATGCCTGCTTCAGAATACCGGCCGTACTTACCACCAAAAGCGGTAGTTTACTGGCCTTTGCCGAGGGGAGAAAAGGAGGCTGCAGCGATACCGGAGACATTGACCTGCTGCTGAAACGCTCGGAGGACGGAGGCAAAAGCTGGAGTGGCCTGGAAGTGGTCTGGGATGACGGGCAGCATACCTGTGGCAATCCCGCGCCCGTGCTGGATGAAGAGAGTGGGGATATCGTTCTGTTGACTACCTGGAACAGGGGAGAGGATAAAGAGTCGGAGATCATTGCGCAAACGAGTACCGACACCCGGCGGGTATTTGTGCTGCGCTCTACCGATGAAGGGCAAAGCTGGAGCAAGCCTAAAGAAATTACTACCGATGTAAAAAAAGAAAACTGGACCTGGTATGCTACCGGACCGGGCTCCGGCATACAGCTTACAGAAGGTGCATATGTCGGGCGACTGATGGTCGCCTGTGATCATATAGAAGCGAAGACCAAAAAATATTATTCGCATGTCATCTATTCAGACGATGGGGGAAAGAGCTGGCAGTTGGGAGGCAACACCCCCCGGGATCAGGTCAACGAGTGTGAAGTAGTACAACTCAATGACGGAAGGCTGATGCTCAATATGCGCAACTATGACCGTGATCAGCATGCCCGTCAGCTGGCTTATAGCGAGGATGGGGGAATGCAGTGGGAAAATATGCGGCATGCGCCTGAGCTGATAGAACCTATTTGCCAGGGAGCCATGCTTCGCTATGACACAGCAGGTGAAACCTATATTTTGTTTTCCAATCCTGCCAGCAAAGAACAGCGAGTGAATATGACGCTCAAAATGAGCAAAGATGAAGGAAAAACATGGATGGAGCTAAGGCAACTGTTTGCGGGGCCTTCTGCCTACTCTGATCTTGCAAGGGTAGGAGCGCATCATGTAGGCATATTATATGAGAGGGGAGAGGAGCGTGCCTACGAAGGAATTTTTTGGGACACGATTGATATGAAGGAAGTGCTGCCATCAGGCTCAGACTAGGGAGAATATGGTGAAAAGGCTTAAGTAAGCGAGAGAGTAAAATTAAATAAAGAATAAAAAAGCGATTATGGTAGTCAAATGTTAGCTGTGCAATAAATATTTTATGCGAATAGCCTCCAATAATCACGAATATAGAGAATCAGCCAATGACAATTTTTCTGAAATGCTATTATCAATTGATATATATTAGGATGAGGTGTAAACATTTTTAGAATATTCACAGTTATTTGCTAGTTCAGTCGTTAGCAAATTTTTATCTATAGTTTCTATAAGCTTTTTTTAACTAAATTTTTTTTCCAATGAAAACGAAATCCATTTTTTTCTCTCTGCTGTTTAGCTTTTTTGTTTTTTCATCCTTTGGTGCGTTTGCCTCTAATGACCCTGTGCCTGAAGAGAAGCAGATGACAGAAAAAGAATATCAACTTGCGTTGGATGCACTAAAAACAAAGGTAGACAACTTAAGAGATGCCAAAAGAGAGGCCGATACCCAGGCCGAACGTAAAGCTTTACACAAAGAGATTAAAGATGTAAAAAAAGAAGCCCGTGAGCTCAAGCAGCAAGCCTCCGGAGGAATATACATTGGGGGAGGAGCACTGATAGTAATTATCCTGCTTCTAATCCTTCTGTAAGACAATGTAGCCCTTGATATGGTAAAAAGGTATAGACCCGTTCTATACCTTTTTTTATGACAGAACTTCAGCTTTTCATTGACTGTTCTACTGCGGTTTTCATCTTTTGCAGTCCGGTCTTAGCTACTTCCAGAGGGTCCTGTTTCCAGTACTCCTGGTTAAATAACTCCAGAGATAATACTTTTGGCGTGCCGCTGGCTGCCAGAATTTGCAGAATCTGAGCGATAGGAGCCACGCCATCTCCCGGATATACCCGGTCCTTATCAACGATGCTTTCTCGGGGAGGATTCGCCGGATAGTCATTCATGTGAAATACTTCAATAGACTGGCCGCTCAACATCTGTAAGGCAGTGAAGTCAGTTCCCCCTTTATAAAGATGGTATACATCGGGCAGGATGCGTGCTTTGGGGTGGCCGCATTCCATCGCCACATAGGTGGTTTGTCCCAGGCGATGCAGGTTGGCCGAGAATCCCCATACTTCCAGTTGCGGCATCACGCCCATTTGTTCTCCCAGTTCCAGCAATTGACCATAACGGTCCGCGGCGGCTAGCAGGTCCAGGCCAGGTTCTTTGGTAGCCCCAGCCGGTGGAGCAGCTATGCGGGAGCAGCCGATCTGGGCCAGCATGTCCATTTCTTTCTTGGCCTGCTCAAAGGCATCTGCTCTTATTTTAGGGTCGTCTACAATCCACTGCGCGAAACCGATGGCATCTTCTACTTTGATGCCCAGGTCATCAATGCGCTTTTTTACATCACTAAGCTTGCCGCCAGCATCAAGATAAGCCTGCATGGTAGGAATCCATACTTCTATACCATCGTAACCTGCTTCGGCAGCCACTTCTATTTCTTTTACCAGTCCGAGTTGTTTCTCACGGATGGTGCTGGTATTGAGGCAATAGGTAAAGAGGCTTTTCTGTTCATCAGCAGGTGGAGCAGCTGCAGCATTTTGCTCAGAAGCAGAAGAATTACAGCTTCCCAGTAGGGATGATCCGGCTACTGTCCCCAGGGAAGCCAGTGCCTTACGACGAGAGACTTTCATGATTAAGAGTTTTGTAAGTTATTTATAAAGCGCAAATAGTAGTGTGCTGCATGAAAATTATATAAATTATGATACTACAACAAATAGAAGTCTGATGAACCGAAGGAATTTTATTAATGCGTCGGCAGCAGCCCTGGGGAGTGTAAGTTTGGTAAGTCAATTTGCCTATGCCAAACCTAAATACCAAAAGCTTGGAGTTGTACCTAAGATCAACCGTCTTCCCCGGGAAATTTGGGTGGCCGCGCTTACCCAGCAGGGCATAGCAGGCGATAGCCTGGAAGAAGTGGTACAAAGTGCTGTTCGCAAAATGGAAACGGTAAGCAGCTATGAGCCGGATATCATTTGCCTGCCTGAATACTTTCATGTACAGGGACTCAGAGACAATCATTTATCAGTAGAAGAAGCCTCAGAAGAACCTATTGGGAAAATATCTCAGCCATTGGCCGACTTTGCCCGGCGGCAGCAGTGTTATGTAATTGCTCCTATATTTACTCAGGAGAAAGGAAGCTGCTACAATGCCGCTGTCCTGATTGATCGCTTTGGTCAAATGGTGGGCGAATACCGTAAAGCCAGACCTACTGAAAGCGAAATAGCCAATGGCGTTACCCCCGGGGATTTAGACCCACCAGTCTTTGAAACAGACTTTGGTAAAATCGGTATACAAATCTGCTTTGATATAGAATGGATAGAGGGCTGGCAAAGACTTAAGCAAAAAGGGGCTGAGATAGTCTTTTGGCCCTCTGCCTTTGCCGGAGGCAGAAAAGTGAATACCATGGCAATGTGGCACAAATATTATGTGGTTTCCAGCACACAAAAGGAATACTACCAAAATATGCAAGCCTACAGGAGAAGAGGTGGCCTGGAGTGGAAATTACAGCCAGTGGGGAGTGTGCGCTCCTGTCAACCTTGAGCAAGCAGTAATGCATAGCTGGCCATATTCTCTCAAATTTCCTGAAATTCACAAAAAATACGGTAAGCAGGTATATACTTATACATTGCATGAAGAAGAAATATCAATCATAGAAAGTAGACATCCGGACATAAAAATCGCGGATGTACTACAAGAATTTGATATTCCCACTTTTGAGCAGTTTAAGCGCAGTGCAGAAGTAGCCCAGCGAAAGGAGCGAAACATATGAAAGAGAGTGAGGTGGCTTACTACTTATTCACTATTTCAGCCAGCGTAGCTCTTACGCCTTTTTGTTCAAACTCGCCCAGATAGTGCTTCACCTTGGCGGCGAAGTCTCCAAGGTTTTTTAAGTCCTGCTCCCAAATCTGTTGGTTGAGCAATACTTTATCTACCAGGTCATTCACCAAAACCGGGTCATTTAAATCAGCATCCATCCAGATTTGATAAAAATAGTCTGCCTGATCGTCATTGATAGGATAATTTTGGCCATTAAACTCACCATAATATGTTCCATCTTCCTTTTTGACCGGACGCAAGAACATCAGGTAAGCAGCAAAACCTGCGCTCATGAGCTCAGGGGCTTCTCCATATTTATCACAATAACGCTTGAAAGTTAGCCCATTGCGCATATTCATCTTGGAAGTGTATTGCAGGGTAATGCTGATCAGCTTATGATTGAGAAAAGGATTACGGAAGCGATCCAGTACATCATTGGCAAAATCCGATGCCATTTTCTGGTCAATCTCCAGGGTAGGTACGATCTCTTTTTTAATTACTTTGCTGATAAACTGTGACATCACTTCATCTTCCATACAGTCATACACAGTTTCCAAAGCACAAAGGTAGCCTGCGGCAACGCTGATGGTATGGCCTCCATTGAGGATACGCAGCTTTCTCTCTCTGTAAGGTGTAATGTCTTCACTGATGATGATGCCTTCGTCTACTGCCAGCCAGGGAGCTTTGGCGAGAATTTTTTCCTTATCTCCTTCTACCGCAAAGAGGCGGTACACCTCACTTATTGTCAGTAATTGATCTTCAAATCCTAATTCTTCCTCTATTTTTTGCTGCTTAACTTCTTCCGGCTCACCCGGTACGATGCGGTCTACCAATGTATTGCAAAAAATAGTATGCTCTTTGATCCAATCCGTAAAGTCGCTGCCCAGGCGATTAATCACCGAGAGCTCAAGGACGATGTCTTTCAATTTGCTGCCATTATCCAAAATCAGCTCTGTAGGTAAGATCAGCATACCGCTATCTGCTGAGCCTCCCAAAGTCATAAATCTTTCGTACAAAAAAGCAGTAAGTTTGCCAGGGAAGGACTTAGGCGGGTTTGCCTTCAGGTCATCGTCTTTATGCAAAGTAATGCCAATTTCTGTAGTATTTGAAATGACTGTGTTTACCTCCGGATTACGAGCATAGGCTAGTATGTCCTGCCAATGATCAGCAGCAGGTAGTGCTTTGCTGATGGCTGCATTGACAATGTATTCTTTTACTGTTTCCCCTTTGGAAAAACCTTCTACACAAAGCGTAAAAAGGCCATCCTGTTCATTGAAACGCGTGCTTCTGCCAGATTTGGTATTATTAACGATCACCGTGCGCCCGTCAAACTTTCCTTCTCTTTGTGCTTTGTCAATGAAAAAGTCTATTAAGCCTCTTAATAGGGCTCCTGAGCCAAACTGCACAATCTTGTCAGGAGCTTCAATTTGTGCTTTTGTGGGGAGATATGGTTTTTCGTTGGTGTCAAGTTTTGATTTAAGTACAAGTTGCTGATTCAATCGCTCAGACATAGTCAGGTAGTTTTGATATGAAAAAATGAATTATAAAGATACGCCTCTCTTCCAGGGGATAAAATCATCCTGCCCGATAGCTACAGCTTTAGGGGTATAAGTGCCACTTGCAGTACGAATGATAAAATCCAGAATCTCTTCGCCTTTACTATTTATGGAATCTTCTCCACTAATTACAGTCCCCGCGTTGATATCTATGATATCCTCCATACGCTTCGCCAGTACTGAATTACTGGATATCTTGAGGGTGGGAGCCACAGGGTTGCCTGTAGGCGTACCTAATCCGGTAGTAAAGAGAATGATAGAAGCACCGGAGCCTGCCAGTCCGGTAGTAGACTCTACATCATTACCGGGCGTGCAAAGTAAATTTAAACCGTTTTTGGTGACAGGCTCGGTATAGTCCAGTACGTCCACTACGGGAGAAGTCCCTCCTTTTTTTGCCGCTCCGGCAGATTTAATGGCATCGGTAATGAGACCATCTTTGATATTGCCGGGAGACGGGTTGGCATCAAAACCACTGCCTACTGCTTCTGCACTGGCACTATAAGCCCGCATAATGCTGATAAACTTTTCGGCAGTGGCATCATCTATACAGCGGTCAGTAAGCTCCTGCTCTACACCATTAAGTTCAGGAAACTCGGATAAAATTACGGAGCCTCCCAGGGCTACCAAAAGGTCAGCGGCATGTCCTACGGAGGGATTGGCAGAAATACCGGAGAAGCCATCTGAACCACCACATTCCAGGCCGACTACCAATTTACTTAGTGGAGCAGGCTTGCGCTCTATTTTATTTGCCTCAGTCAAGCCTACAAATGTTTTCTTGATGGCCGCACTGATAAACTCTCTTTCAGATTTACTTTTCTGCTGCTCCATAATATAGAGCGGCTTGTTAAAGTTAGGGTCACGTTTTTTGATCTCTTCCTGCAGGATTTTTACTTCGGCATTCTGGCATCCCAGGCTGAGTACAGTAGCTCCAGCCACATTAGGATGCGTAATATATCCGGCAAAGAGGGCACAAAGCGTGTTTGAATCCTCGCGTGTCCCTCCACAGCCTCCTTCATGGGTCAGAAATTTTACACCATCAACGTTAGGGAATGTACGTTTGCTTTGCATCTCCTCGGCAGTAATTACAATTTCGGTAGTGAGTAACTCATCAGAAGATGCTCCGTGCTGGTGTTTGGAAATAAGCGATTGAATGTCAAAATCTACAGTGCGGTTACGGTCATAGCCCAGGTCTTTTACCAAAGCTTCCCGGATGACATTGATATTTCGATTCTCACAAAATACCAGAGGAATAAACAGCCAGTAGTTGGCTACGCCCACCTGTTCATTCTCCCGATGATAACCCATAAACTGTGTGTCCTTCCAGGAAGAAGCATCAGGAGCATTCCATTCCGTTTTTCTTTTTCCTAAAGAAAAAGTATCAGCGTCATGCTTTACATTACTTACCGTGATGGCCTCTCCTTTTTTAATCGGTTGCATAGCTTTGCCGACTAAAACACCATACATATAAATCTTATCTCCAACCTCAAGATCCTGGGTTACAAATTTGTGTTTAGGGGGGATCCCTCCCTGAATTTGATATGTTTCACCTTCTAACTCAACTTTTTCTCCATTACTTAGATCATCTAAAGCAACGATCAGATTGTCGTTTGGGTGAATTTTAAGAATCTTTTTTCGCATAGTGTTTATTGATTTGAAGCGCTTGCTCTTCAAAATTAATCAATTTTCAAACAATAGCCTTACTGAATGATATTTAGCGCTTTGAGGATGTTTAAGGTAATTTCTTTTCTGGCTTTACCAAAACGCTTATGGACCTCAGAAATTTGAATATAAAATGATGCAGTAGTAATCCATTTTTCAGCTAAGCTACCCACCAATCTATGTTTTTACCAATAAGCAATAAAGTTGGCAAGTGAAAAATGAGGATGAGCTGTAAAGGATGATTTGAAGTTTTGATATTATTCTTGTGCTACAGCAGGGTTTTGAATGACTCCTGCATACAGAATTAATCCGGTATGTTGCTCACGAACAAAGAAAATAAATGGACGATCAATACGAATTACCGGAGTAGCTGCAGCAATGCTCGTTGCAGCTACACGGGGAATAACCGATTGTATACCGCTTTCATTGACCTCTATGCTCGCTTGATGAATCATATCTGCTACTTTAATACGGTCAGATGACTCATCCAAGATGCCACTAAAATCTGCCTGTGCTGAAAATGCATCTTTAATGCCCAGATTAGCAAGAGGCCTCTTTAAATTGAGCTGAGATGAAATGTTAAATTTGGGTAAGTATAAATGATGTTCTAAAGTGTCGGCCCGCTCCAGGGCTTGTTCCAGCGCTTCTACACGTAAATTTTCAAGCTGCATGGCAATGCTATCTCCATGATGAGGCATTACGATGGTCATGCTATACTGCTTATTTCCGTAAGGAATGTCCAATAAGGTTTTATTTGCATCCTGATGATAACGGTAAGTAGCCTGATCAGTAAACATCATGGGTACGGTAACCTCCTCTTTATCATTAAGATAAAAAGTGCCGGGAGCCGTATTTTCTTTAGCAAAAGGGAAAGTCCAGTATCCTTTAAGGTGAGTTGCACTGATCATGTAAAGTGACTCATAAGGTACTAATGCCGGAATCTTAGCCTTAACTTTTCCAGAGGTGTGCTCTTCTACCCATTTGTTGATCGTCAGGGAGGCTTTGTGGTTATCAAAATCCAGCGCTTCAACTCCGGCACCATAGTATGCCATTATAATATCGCTGAAGAGCGGCCGAATATTAATTTCCTCTCTATGCCAAAGTGAATGCGCGGAAACAAACTGAACATGAGTGTCGATGCTTTCCAGCAGCGTATTGAGGCTATTATAAAGTTTATTGATTTCCAGGCGCTCAAGAACATCACATTGATGTACTTTTTGCATTTGAGTGAGTGTATTGCTCTCCGCACCATTGATCGCCATACTAAGGTCCATATGAATATAATAGGGAGAGAAGAAGAGGTTCTGAGGTTCATCTTGCACGAGTTCACGGGTGAGATCCATAGCAAATTTGTTGCTGGCGTATAGCAACTCTTTCTCTTCAATGCTGAGCTCACGTAGCTGCACCTCTTCCTTGGGAGCGACCTGATCCTGCTGGCAACTCCATAATGTCATGAGCAGGCTGGTAAAAAGCAGTAACTGTTTCTTCATCAAAATCTTAACATTTCTTTTCTTACACACTCTGTCATAATAAATATATAAAATGATAAACGATATTCATAGTATTTTTCAAAGATAGTAGTCATATTATTTCAGTGAAATTTAATCTTATAACTACATTCAAATACCTTTTCAGGGGCTATCATCTGAATACCTTCTTTCTCACTGAGGTCTCCTGCAAAGTCATTTTTGTCTGCAATCCCCAACCAGGGTTCTATACAGATGAAATCCGAGTTTTCTTTCTGCCAGATGCCCAGGTAGGGAAAATCTTCCACTGATATGTCTACCAGTTTCTCTCCACTGGCATGTACTACCAAACTGACCCATTTGGACTGGACTCCTTTTAAAACAATAGCATCATCTTCAAAAAATTTGGGGTGCAGGGGTAGTTTTTGCTCGTTTTCCAGCAGGGGTCTGGTTCTTCCGGTTTGTAAACCATCCTTTATTAAATATCGATCCAGTGTTTCAGCCTGATCAAATACCAGATGATACTCCTGCATCTGCTTATTTATGATCTTGGGAGTAGTAAAGGCCGGATGAGCGCCTATGGAAAATGGCATAGGCTGCTGATCTTTATTACTTACCGAGTAGCTTACAATAAGCTCGTTTTCTAAAAGTTGATATGTAATATCTAGGACAAAGTTGAAAGGGTATTTTTCCATAGTTTCATGGTCAGCAGTTAGTCCTAAGCGAAGACTAGCCTTTTCCTGCTCTACCAGGCTAAAATCACGGTCACGGGCAAAACCATGCTGCGACATAGAATAGGTTTTGCCTTCCAGGCGATACTGATCATCTTTCAAACGGCCCACTATGGGAAAAAGTACCGGAGCATGGCGAGCCCATACATCAGGATCAGCCTGCCAGATATATTCTTTTCCACTCTTCTTGTTTTTGAAACTACAAAGCTCGGCACCCTCACTTTTGATTTGTGCCTCCCAGTCTTCATTTTCCAGAATATAATTCATGACTATAGTTTAAAAAGTTAAAAAAAGGGCTTATCTACCCTAAAGCAATCTATAAATTATAATTTGCCAATTTGGAATTTGTTTTCAGGTATACTGTACATAGCGTTCCCATTTCTCGAGTACTTCTTTAAAATCGTCGGGCAGTTCTGACTCAAAATGCATTTTTTCTTTAGTAATCGGATGGATAAACCCGAGCGATTTGGCATGCAATGCCTGACGGGGCATTATTTTAAAACAATTTTCAACAAAAGCTTTGTACTTGGAAAATTTGGTGCCCTTCAGAATCTGATCCCCTCCATAAGTAGCATCGTTGAAAATCGGATGTCTCAGATGTTTCATATGTGCCCTGATCTGATGCGTACGTCCGGTTTCCAATTCACACTTGATGAGGGAGATATAGCGTAGTGTTTGTAAAACTTCGTAATGGGTAATAGCGGTACGACCAATATCACCATCAGGAAAAGCCATTGTAATCCGCCTGTCTTTGGGACTGCGTCCCAGGTTTACATCAATGGTTCCCTTTTTTTCTTCCGGTTCGCCCCACACAATGGCATAATACACGCGGTCAATACTATGGTCAAAAAACTGTTTGGCCAGTCCATTCATCGCCTGCTCACTTTTGGCGATCACCAGCAGGCCTGAGGTATCTTTATCAATACGATGCACCAGTCCGGGACGGCCTTCATTGCCTTCCATAGTGGGCAGCTGTTGGAAATGGTAAGTAAGCGCGTTGACCAGTGTACCCGACCAGTTGTTATAAGCAGGGTGTACCACCATACCCGCTGGTTTGTTAACAATCAGCAAATGCTCATCTTCGTAGACAATATCCAGCGGAATATTTTCCGGCTTTACTTCAGTATCGCGGGGAGGCTCAGGCAGAGAAATAGAAATTTCGTCAAGCGGATGTACTTTATAGTTTGGCTTGATGGTCTGTTTATTGACCAACACATACTCATTTTTAATAGCATCCTGCACTTTGCTACGGCTTACATTAGGCAGGCGGTCCATCAGGTACTTATCAATCCTTACCAAAGATTGATTAGCATCTACTTTGATAAAATGGTGTTCAAATAATTCTTCCTGTTCCTGCTCGTCTTCTCCTTCTATATCGTTGAATTTCATATTCCAATAAGTTAAGGCTGCAAGTTACGTAATCTTAAGTTAGTTATGGTTTTTAGTGTCCTCAGTAAGCGCGTTGGTAATCAAATTACGTCTGCGTACTTACTTCTTAAATTTTGAAGTTAGCCTTATGTTTTGGAAATATGATAAATTTACGGGCTATGCAATTGGATCATATTCCTGAAATTAATACACAAAAGATAAGTCATAAGCTTTTGGATGAGCATCAGGTACAGCTAGACATGCTCCGCTTAGATCAGGTTCATTCTCATATTTCCGGCAACAAATGGTTTAAGCTCAAATACAATTTGCTGGAGGCCAGAAAAAGAGGCTATGATACTTTACTAACATTTGGAGGAGCGTTTTCCAACCATTTGTACGCGACCGCTGCTGCCGGAAACGAGTATGGGTTTAAGACGATAGGCATTGTACGTGGAGAAAAAGTGTTGCCGTTCAATTATACTTTAGCCTTCGCAGAAGAACAGGGCATGCACCTTAAATTTATTGGTCGTGCGGAGTACCAACAAAAGGGAAGTAAAAAATTTCAAGAACAGCTTCAGAATGAGTTTGGACCATGTTATATTTTGCCCGAAGGAGGTTCTAATGCTTTGGCTGTAAAAGGTTGCACAGAGATTATTCAAGATCCTAAGGCATATGACTATCTGTGTTGCAGCATAGGTACTGGAGGGACGATCTCCGGCATCATAGAAAAGGCACAAAATAAAGCGCAGGTACTGGGCTTTTCAGCGCTGAAAGGAGGAGGGTTTTTATATGATGAAATAAATAAGCTCACACAAGATCACAGTGGGACCCAATATGCGAATTATCTAATTTCAGAAGATTATCATTTTGGAGGCTATGCCAAAGCCGATGCCGCGCTTGTTAGTTTCATCAATCAGTTCAAAAAAGAGCAGGACATTCTTTTAGACCCCATCTATACCGGAAAAATGATGTATGGCATAATGGATATGATTGAGAAAGGATATTTCAAAGCAGAAAGTAAGATTCTGGCTGTGCATAGTGGTGGCCTACAGGGTATTATCGGGTTTAATGAGAGATACGAGAAAAAAAATCTTCGTATTTTAGGCAGTTAGTGTTTACCTCAATCTCCAAATGCCGATTAATCTGAAAAAAGTATGAAAAAACTACTTCCTGTCTTACTACTAGCCTTGCTTGCTTTTGCTGAAGTAAAAGCCCAATGTGGTAATGCCTTCTACCGCCTCAAAGAAGGAACCGAATTTGAAATGACTAGCTATGACAAAAAAGACCGTCCGCAGGGCCGTACAGTCAATGTGATCAGTAATGTTACTGAAAACAATGGTGTGTATGAGGCTACTTTCACAAGTAAAATTTATGACAAAAAAGATAAGCTGGTCACAGAGGGGGAGTTTGTCATCCTTTGTGAAGGAAACAAAGTGAAAATTGACATGCAGCGATTACTCAATTCTATGGAGCAGATGCAGGCTTACGAAAGCATGGAAGTAGAAGCTGAAGGTGACTTCATGGAATTACCTTCTGATCTGGAAGTAGGCCAAAACCTCTCGGATGCACACACTACTATGACCGTAAAAATGGGCGAGAGTAGCGCTACTATGAGCAAGATTGATATAGATATTAATAACCGTAAGGTAGAGGCTCAGGAGGACATTAGCACGCCTGCCGGTACTTTCCAATGCTACAAGATCTCTTATAATACGGATATGAATATGAAGGTCATGGGTTTTGGCAACAAAAGTTCTTATGGTAATGTTGAATGGATAGCGGAAAATGTGGGCACAGTGCGTACTGAAAATTATGATAAGAAAGGAAACCTGAATTCTTATACTTTGCTTACAGCGTATAAAGAATAAAAAAGGCCGGGATTTTTTATCCCGGCCAACCTACTTATTATTTCCTCACCAGCGGCAGATACCTGCTTAGATTGGTCTTTGGCCTTTCCACCACGATATCATCATCACTTACCCGTTTTACACCTTCTACCGTATAGTAAGCATCCGGCTGATAATAGCGAACTACTTTTAAGTAAGAGTCTAATTTACTACGGGGTACTACCGTAAATATGATGTTGGCGTTGCCCTCATGATCCATGGCTTCAACACTATTATAGCGATAGCCTTTTTCCACCAGCCAGCCAATCAGGTCACTTACATCAGATTTGCTGATCACTCTTACCACCATACGGCCCATTGCTATTTTCTCCTCTATGCGCATCCCAATGAATGTACCGGTAGCGTAGCCACTGGCATAAGCCAGGTACGACCATACGTTACTGATATTCTGAATAATTTGTCCTATAGCCAATAACCAGATCAATGACTCAAAAAAGCCCAGTACAGGAGCCCAACGCTTAGCCCCGTTCATAATGTACATTACCCGTAGCGTAGACATGGATACATCAGTTACCCTGGCCATAAAAATAAGCAAGGGCAGTATCAAATAATTAAATAATTGGGGACTGATTCCCAATGCGTTGACGATAAATGTTTCCAATTTTTACATTAAAGTTTACAATAAAAATCGCAACGCAATTTTGGGGCTAAAGATGCAGGCTAACCAAATTTTATTTTGTGCTAAAATTGAGTAAAAAGTCCTTACTGTAGTAGTTGTTTGATCATGTCCTCCAGCTTGCTAAAAGCATGAATTTTAATGTTGAATTTCTTCACATCCAGACCTTTGAGGCTAAACTTGGAAATATAAATTTCTTCAAATCCCAGCTTTTCTGCTTCACTGATGCGATTTTCTACCCTATTGATCGCACGTATTTCACCTCCTAAACCTACTTCAGCAGCAAAGCATATTCTGCTGGAAATGGGGACATCCAAAAAGGAAGAAACAATAGATGCACATACGGCAAGGTCAATGGCCGGGTCCTCTACTTTCAGGCCTCCGGCAATGTTAAGGAAGACATCCTGCACTCCCAGGCGGTAGCCTGCACGTTTTTCCAGCACGGCCAGCAACATATTGAGGCGTTTTGCATCAAAACCAGTAGAACTTCGCTGCGGGGTACCATAGGTAGCTGAACTTACCAGGGATTGTATTTCTATGAGGAGAGGGCGATTACCCTCCAATGTAGCTCCAACAGTAATGCCACTAAGCTCACCTTCTCTTTGGGTAATCAAAATTTCCGAAGGGTTAGAGACCTGGCGCAAGCCGGTATCGGTCATTTCATAGATTCCCAGTTCGGAAGTAGAGCCAAATCTGTTTTTGATCGTCCTAAGGATACGATAGGCCATGTGGCGGTCCCCCTCAAACTGCAAAACAGTATCTACCATATGCTCCAGTACCTTGGGACCGGCGATATTTCCTTCTTTGTTGATATGGCCGATCAGGAAGACCGGAATATTGGTCTCCTTGGCAAATTTCATCAGCTCAGCGGTACACTCCCGCACCTGTGATACACTTCCGGCAGCAGATTCCACATGTTCCGACTGAAGTGTTTGGATAGAGTCCACAATCATCAGATTGGGCTGAAGCTGTTCAGCCTGCTGAAAAATCTGGGCGGTGGAAGTTTCTCCCAGCACATAGCAGTGTTCCATATTGCCATTAAGTTGGGGATGATTGAGCATGCGCTCAGCCCGCATCTTGATCTGCTGATCGCTTTCCTCCCCGGAAATGTAAAGTACTTTATGCTGCTGGAGTTGAAGGGCAATCTGTAGCATCAGGGTAGATTTTCCGATTCCTGGCTCTCCGCCAATCAATACCAGTGAGCCAGGCATGATGCCTCCTCCCAGCACCCGGTTCAGTTCAGCATCCTGCGTATTAGTACGGCTTTCCTGTTTAAAATCTATTTCATTCAGCAGACGTGGACGGTTGCTGCTTCCTTTGGTACTTGAGCCTGACTGCCAACTGCCAGAGCGGGTATTTTTGCTTACAATTTCTTCTACATAAGTATTCCATTCTCCACAGGCATCACACTTGCCCTGCCATTTGGGAGAAGAATTGCCACAGTTTTGGCAAACATATACGGTTTTTGTTTTCGCCACTTTTATGGGTGTTATGGTTCTGGGTGTAATGGTGTTATAGTTCTGAGTTTTATAGTACGATAGTATTTCTGATAAATGTAAAAAAGACTTTTAGCTCAAACCATAACACTAGCCCATAGTTAACAAATATTGAAATAAAACCTTCCTTTAAAATCATAAGAACAACTGCCTTATTTTTAGTTTATACAACATGCCTTCATATATCAATGCCATTGGAACCGCAGTTCCCAGGCACAAAATAGAGCAGTCTAGCATTCTTAACTTTATGGCAAAGGCCCATCGGATGAATTCTGAAGAAAAGCAGCGGCTTAAAGCACTGTATCGTGCCTCAGGTATCAAGTACCGCCATTCGGTATTACCTGATTTTGGACTTACCCAAGACTTTCGTTTTTTTCCGGATAATGAGGATATGGAGCCCTTCCCGAGCATTGGGCAGCGGATGGAATTGTACAGAGATGAAGCTCTAAAACTTAGTTTACAAGCGGTAGATGATTGTCTGCAATCTCAGAAAATCATTCAAACAGAAGAGATCACGCATCTTATCATGGTCAGTTGTACAGGTATGTACGCACCAGGTATAGACATTGAAATTGTTAATCAACTTGGATTAAGAAGTAATGTACAGAGAACATGCATCAATTTTATGGGCTGCTACGCTGCATTCAATGGACTTAAAGTGGCTGACCATATAATCAGTTCATTTTCTCAGGCAAAAGTATTGGTAGTGTGTACAGAACTCTGCACGATTCATTTTCAAAAGAAAAAAGATGAAGATACGCTACTTGCCAATGCACTTTTTGCCGATGGCTCCGCTGCAGTGTTGCTCAGCAGTCAGCTAGAGAAAGGTAAAGCTCAACTGGCATTAGAACAGTTTTATTGTGATTTAGCTCCTGAAGGAAAAGAGGACATGGCCTGGCAGATTGGTGACTTTGGTTTTGAGATGAAGCTGTCTGCCTATGTTCCTGAAATCATCCGTAAAGGGATTAAGGAGTTGACTGAACGTTTAGTCAGTCAGCTTTCATTAGAAAATACAGCCTTTGAGGATGAAGAAAAAGATAAAATTGCTGATTACTTTGCTATTCATCCGGGAGGTAAGCGCATACTTCAGGTGATAGAAGAGCGGCTTGATTTATCCTCAGAAGATAATCGTTATGCTTATCGTGTTCTACAGGAGTTTGGGAATATGTCATCACCCACTATACTTTTTGTACTCAAAACTTTGTTGAATGACCTGACAGCTAGCGACCATGACAAACAAATCTTAAGCTTTGCTTTCGGACCAGGGCTGACCTTAGAGAGTATGCTGTTACGCATTCATTCTCTGTGATTTTTTCTTAACTTTCTTTCCTTGACTAACCATCCAAATTATGAAGACTGAAGGAATGCTGAAAGAAGATGCCTTAAAAGGAAAAACGATTATCGTAACTGGTGGGGGGACCGGGCTGGGTAGGTCTATGGGAAAGTATTTTTTGGAATTAGGGGCTAACCTGGTGATTACCAGTCGCAAAATGGAGGTGCTGGAAGCTACAGCTGAGGCGCTAGGCAAAGCGACAGGAGGAACAGTACTGCCGGTGGCCTGTGATGTACGCAAGTACGATGAAATTGTAGAAGTACTTAAGCAAGCAGAAGCAAAATTTGGCCAGGTAGATGTACTGCTCAATAATGCTGCAGGAAACTTCATCAGCCCTACCGAAAGGCTTTCCCACCGTGCTTTTGACATTGTGGTAGATATCGTACTGAAGGGAACTTACAATTTTACGCTGGCGGTAGGTAAAAACTGGATTGAGAAGAAACAGGCAGGAGCCATGCTTAATATTGTGACTACATATGCGTGGACAGGCTCCGGCTACGTAACCCCTTCAGCCTGCGGCAAGGCAGGCGTACTTGCACTGACGCGTTCGCTGGCGGTAGAGTGGGGAAAATATAATATCCGTATGAATGCTATCGCTCCCGGCCCTTTTCCTACCCAAGGAGCATGGAGCCGTTTGCTCCCCGGAGAAATGGCTGAAAAATTTGACCCCGCCAATCATAATCCTTTGAAAAGGGTAGGTGATCATCAGGAACTGGCAAACCTTGCCGCTTACCTGGTTTCTGATTATGCCGCTTATGTAAATGGGGAAGTGATCACGATTGATGGTGGAGAATGGCTGATGGGTGCCGGAGAGTTCAACCATCTGGATGCTGTACCTCAGGAGATGTGGGACCAGGTGGAGAAAACGAGAAGTAAGAAATCCTGAATCGCTGACCATTCTTTTTCATGCGTTTGTTACTGATATTTTTGGGGTTTGCGCTCCTGGTCCTTATTCCTTTTGCGATTTGGGGGGAGCAGACAACTACTTTTTTCACCCAGACAACTACCCTGAGCTTGTTAGAAAGTTATGGCTACTGGGCATGGGTAATAGGCATAGTTTTACTGACGCTTGATTTATTACTTCCTTTACCGGCTACAGTAATCATGGCTGCTATAGGAATGCTCTATGGTCCGCTGCTGGGAGGCGTTATCAATGCGATAGGCTCGGTCTTAGCCGGAACCTTAGGCTACGAGCTCTGCCGTCAGTTTGGAGAGCGTACCACCCGGCGCCTGCTGGGAGAAAATGACTGGCAAAGGGGACAGAAGATCAATCACAAAATAGGCGGGTTCATAGTAGCGCTCTCCCGCTGGACACCACTACTTCCTGAAGTTATAGCCTGCATGGCAGGCATGATACGGATGGAAAGGGTGAAGTTTTATCTGGCATTGGCCTGCGGCTCTGTTCCTCTTGGTTTTGCTTACGCTATGGTGGGGAATATTTCGTCAGGTATCAATTCACCGCTACTTACACTGGCCATAGCAGCAATAGCGCCTATACTGCTCTGGCTGCTTTTGCGTCCTCTGATCAATAAATATGCTTCTTAATAGGCAGCACTACCATCTCCCAGGCTATATATTTTAATCTGGGAAGACTTTAATGGGACTGCAAGCGTAATCTCAAACTTACCATTCTCCCATTCTTCAATCGTAATAAACTGGTCTTCATTTTCATTCTCAAACTCCCAATAGTAGAAGAAAGATTCATTTTCACGGGAAGTGTCACCATTGCTGAAGAAAGAAGCCTCATTGGAATACTCAAAATAAAAGTTCTGTCCTTCGAACTCAAACTCTCCTTCAGCGCTTTCATCCATAAGGTCAAGATCGGAGCGATTGATAGGTAACTCTCTTAGTTTTAGTGTTCGCAAGGCAAGGGTTACATCCAGTCCGTCATCTTCTTCTATGCTGATCCAGACTTTCTGCTGGCCATTATCTCCTTCCAGTTCATACCATTCTGTACTTTCCCCTTCCCGGTAGATGCTTTTGGATAGAATAGTAACATCGTATTCTTCCATATTAGGCCCTACATTCATCAGATGAATAACCCCTCCTGGCCTTACATTTTCCAGCGTAAGTTCTTTGGGCTCATTACGCTTCGCCTCAGCTTCTTTTTTTTGTTTATTTTTTTGCCAGAAAAACACGCCTATTCCGATAATTACAATGATAAAAAAAATGATTGACCACATAGAAAAGGTTGAATATTTAAGGCTCCACAATGCGTGGAGCCTTTACGTTTATTGATCTTTATTAATGCCCATCTTGGCTTTCAGGGCAGCAAGCTTGTCACTAGATCCCGGAGAACTGGAACCCAGCGCCTTGTCAATCTCATCATCTACTGATTTAGGTGCTGATGCGATTTCGCCATAAGACTGGGCGAGTGATTCTTCTTCTTCCACTTTCGTTTTCATACGCTCCAGCATAGATACAGTGCTGGAAGAATCAATGCCTGCCATCTGCTTGTTAAGCTTTTTGGTAGCTGTACTCACCTTAGAGCGGGCTTTCAGGGTACGCAGTTCATTCTCCCACTTTGAAATATTGCTTCTCAGCTCATTTACCTTGGCTTCCAGGTTGGCCGTCATGTTATCATACTTCTGGACTTCAGCCTGCGTACGGGCAACTTCCTGATCAGCATGTTCCTTCTTATTTAATGCTTCAGTAGCCAGACGGTCAGCCTCAGTTGGGTCAATTTGCCCCTGCTCGGCTCTCTGGAGAAGCAACATGGCTTTTTTCTCATAGTCTCCTGACTGCTGCTCATAGTTTTTCATATCGCGGCGGGTACGGATGGCAATCGCTTTCACTTCAGCCAGGCTTTCCATCGCTTTGCCCAGGTCCTGTTTCAGATCACGGATAGCCTGCTCACTCATTTTTACAGGGTCCTCCATATTATCTATTAAAGAGTGGGTTTGGGCTTCTCCCACTTTAAAAAGTCTTCTGAAAATGCTCATAATCTATCTTTTGAATTAATTTATCATTTATTTAGCAAATTTGAGAAAGTCGCTGGCATACTCTGCCATCATCAAACCAATGGAATTAATAGTTCCTTCCATTTCGTTCTGGTCCAGGTTCTCAAGCTGAAGTGTATCACGAAAGATGACCCTATTATCATCATCTAAAGTGAGCGCTCCATGCACCAGGCTACGGTTAATCTGAAGTAACTTCCTTAATATACTGCTGTCATCCGGTGACTTCAGCTTGAATATAAATTGCTCGAATACCAGTATCTCATCTTCACAGTCAATAATAAGATGGCTTATGCCCTGTTCTTCGTCAGAGATGATTACAATCCCTTCGTCAGGATCTTCTGTCTGAATATCGAAGCCCAGTTCAAATAAAAATTTTTTTACTTTGTCAAAATGCGAGACCATAGTATAGTTCAGTTAATTTAAATGTATGAAAATATATACACTTTTGTAGTCGCTTAAGTTAAGCTGTAAATTTTTACTATCTAATTACTTTTTTATTAAATAGCAATTATGAAGCTGTTCGTTAATGATACTCCGGTAGAGATTTTAGGTAAAGACAAGCCGCTAGATGAGGGGCACTATGAATATACCTTTGATGCCAGAATGCATAATTTCAGTAGCATCAAGCTGAAAGATGATGTACTCGTAAACAACGCCAGTAAAGCCTATATCAAAGATTGTCTGGACTATTTTAATAAACAGAAGGTAAAAAAGCTTGATAGCATCACTTTTGTCGTCCCTGACATCAACCAGGCTAAAGACTTTGTGAAAAGTCAGTATCTGGTGATAGAGGCGGCGGGAGGAGTAGTAAGAAAAGACCATAAGGTTCTTATGATTTACCGTCTGAAAAAGTGGGACCTGCCCAAAGGAAAAATAGAGAAGAGAGAAACTCCATTGGTGGGGGCACTACGAGAGGTAGAAGAAGAATGTAGTGTTAAGGCTGAACCTATCAGAGAAGTGTGCCATACCTGGCATACCTATACGCGTAATAAGAAAAAATATCTGAAAAAAACGTACTGGTACGCTATGGACTGTGTAGATGATAGCCAAATGAAGGCACAGATAGAAGAAAAAATTGAGGCTGTAAAATGGATGAGTGAAGCGGAAGTGAAAGAGGTGTTGTATGAATCTTACTTCTCAATAAGATATGTTTTTAGAGAGTACTATAAACAATTTAGTATCTAAATCTGGTAAGGCAAAAACTCATTGACATCACCCCCATAGCGATGTACTTCCCGAATAATGGATGAATTGATATGGGCATATTGGGGTGAGGTAATCAGGAATACAGTCTCTAAATAGTTGTTCAGATGGCGATTGATCTGGGCTATACTGTTTTCGTACTCAAAGTCGGTGGTGTTCCTTAGGCCCCTTAATAGGTAGTTTGCCTGATACTTACGGGCAAGTTCGGCGGTCAGTTCATCATAAGTAATCACCTCTACCTGACTATTTTCAGCGAAAGCTTCTTTTACATGCCCAATAATTTTTTCTACAGGGAAATAGCGCTGTTTACGACTGTTATGGCCAATGCTAATAATGATTTTGTCAAACAACTGTAGGCCCCGATGTACGATGTCAGCGTGCCCATTGGTAAATGGATCAAATGAGCCAGGAAAAAGTGCTACTTTCATTTATTCGCAAACATAAATGCTATAAAGATCAAAGTACTGATGATCAGCTACTTCGTCAAACATATACGCAAAGTTAAGGTAGGAAGGGCGAGCACCGAAGGATATATTTTTGATGTAGCGGTATAGCTCCTTAAAATGTAAAGAGTCAGCGCTGATATTACCCCAGACTATTGTTTTAGTATCTTGCTGGCTCATATTCATCTCCTGCATTGTCAACATTGTATACTTGACTATGTCCTCAGATTTCTGATAGGGGAAGCGGTTGTATAACAAGAGCTTGTTATCCTCTGTGACTACCAGACTAAAATTGTTACGGCCTATATTTATGTAAAGATCCTTGTAATAGGTAAAATCACGATGACTCTGTATACCTTCAATGAAAGCACTGGCATGATGCACTACCTGTACTGTGAGTGTTGGGTAAATAGAACGAACTTTCTCAATGATCTTTCTCTCTGCAGCAAATACACATACTGCCTCTGAGTGAGTATGCTGATAATAATAAAAATCATCCAGCTCACTATCCACCTCAGTACTTAGCTTCAGATAATCGCGAAGATGCTCATGGGAAAAGAGGTGTGAGGGAATCATCGTAAATTTCTGGTTTTTCATAGCCAGCTTTACAGATTTCCAATACCCTGCCATGAGCAAATGGTGCCCTTCAAAGAGCTTATACAATGTATTAATCAGCACATTAGTAGAATGAATGCCTTCCAGCTCATAATCTTCAAGCAGAAGGCACTTATTCTCTCTGGTGTCTATCACACAAAACTGAAAATCATTTCTGCCTACAAGCAGTGACAGGTTGTAGTGTGTGAGATCATCAATACTGAAATTAGTATCTTTAATACGATTGACTAAATGAAAATTTCCAACTTCTTGCTCCAAAATGAGAATTATTTATACTCCCCAGCAATAGATCTCAACTCTTTTATTCCCAGTTTCCGGCAGTAGTTACTTCAGTACGTGAGCCTACTCTTAATGGCCCTTTCACACTATTTTCACCACGACGGGCAGGGTTAATAGGAGACGGATCTTTTACTTCAAACACATCAACGTCTACGCCACTACGCTGAATCTTATCAGCGAAAAGCTCAAATTTAGCACGTGTGACAGGTACATACATCAAATCGCTTAAATCAAACTTTTGATATGCGGGATTATTGTAAATAGAATCACGGACAGAAATACTACCTAAGGTATCAATGGTGATTGTAGTTTCTTCAGCACCATAATCAAGAAGTACAGTTTCTTCTCTCCGCTGCGTGATAAAAATTTTGCCGGTATCTATAAAATTGATCAGCTTGTTCCAATCACTGGTATACTGGCCATGGGCATCCTGGTAAGCCATTTCCGCATCTCTGATAAACTGTAGCTTCTCAATAACCCTTCTCTCAATGGTGGCAATTCGCTTCTCCTCTTCTACACTACTAATGATGCTATTAATCAGGAAGTAACCAATACCGACAGCTACTATTAAAAAGACAAAGGTCAATACTTTAGTAAGGTTCAT
The DNA here is from genome assembly GCF_029504655.1 of Catalinimonas alkaloidigena. NCBI lineage: Bacteria > Pseudomonadati > Bacteroidota > Cytophagia > Cytophagales > Catalimonadaceae > Catalinimonas > Catalinimonas alkaloidigena. The sequence goes on along the minus strand of NZ_JAQFIL010000001.1, from coordinate 6,803,899 downwards.
TGTGTAGTAAGTTTTTTTACAATTATAGACATTTTAACAGGTAAAACATAACCAAATAATCTGCTATTTTAATGTTTTATCATCAAATTTAAAATAACCTTGCATATTTAGTAAGTCTCTGGGGTGCTCTGAGAGGTTAATTATTTGATGCATCTGGGTTCCTTTTTCCTCATCTATTTCAGGGGGTGAAAAAAAATCTACCATCTCTATAATTTGCTCTTGTTCATTCATTTCTGGATCATAACCAGTTTTAAGCGTGCCTCCCTTCATTTCTACTGAAAAGAAAAGTTCAACGGCATGTAGTGGGGGGGCAAGAAACTCATGCGTAAACAGAAAACGGTTGACAATGATTTCAAGTCCGGTTTCTTCTAAAAATTCCCTCTTAAGGCAGTCTTCGGCAGACTCCCCAAACTGCATTCCTCCCCCCGGGGGTGAAAAAAAGTAACCTTTTTTGGTCAAAGCCTTATGTTTCACCAGCAAAAGGTTATCGCCCGAAAAACACAAGCCTACGACCCTTACTCTTAGTTTTTGACCATATACTCTTTGAATAGCCTTTCTATGCATAAGTACGAATATACTTAAATGAAATTTTCCTCACTACGAAGAGAGCCCTTGTTACGATTAAGAGGACCTCTTTGACGGTAGGTATAAGTGCCATGCTTCTGGGTAAACATTCTAATAAGAAAACTATAACTTCAAACCCTTTGGCAGGAAAGAATTTACTTTTGCAGTAAGAAGCTCTGTTGGTACCAGGCCAATTTTTTATGCTATGCGCAATTTGTATGGGGAAGTAAGCCCTTTTAAGCTATACCGGTAGAAAAAACCCGTGTACTATTGAGTACACGGGAACTTAAGGAATACTAACAAGCTATTTATTTAGCCGGAGGATTATTTAATACCTGCTTGCTACCTGAGGGTAGTGTAGAAAATTCTTAGCTTGATACTATCAGCTTCCGTAGTTAACTGACTAAAACTGGAACTAAAGTCTCCGGCCTGAATTAATACTTCAGGATTATCTATAAAACCATCTACCAGGTTCTGAGTAAAGCTTGTCACCTTCACATTATAAGCAATGTTGGTAGTATCAAACGGAATTTGTGAAGAGTTCACCTGAACCGGCTGCTTGTTAATCGTATTGTAGACGTAGTCATCATCATTGTAAAGACCTACGTAAAAGGGCCCTTGCTGAGTATAAGATACGATACGAGAAATACCATCATCCTGAAGCTGATAACCAAAAAGGGCATTAGGTGCAGGTGTGGTTTCTTCTAGTTCGCTAAGTCCGATATGCAATACCACTCTGTTCAGTAGAATACGGCCTTGATTTTCCTCAACGAAATTTACCAAGGGCTGAAAGTTGAGCCTTGGAACCAAGCCGGTAGTAGATTGCAGATAAAAACGATTATCGGTAGCAGAACCTACTTCGCGTGGCTGATCAATGTTGGCCAGCGCGGTGCCACTGCGGTCTACTTCCACTCCATTGAAGTTCCTGGCAGTTACAATGCTAAAAGATTTAGAGGTTGTATCAGAAGGGGCGCTGTAGTATAATACCATTTGAACACCTCTGTCAAAACCACTGATAAAAGTGTTTTCTGAGGTAGGGACAAAAGCCAAGCCTCTGAAATAGTCCTGAAAAAGAGCGTTACTATCTAGCACTGCAGCATCTGCCTTTAGTTTTTCCAGCAGATCATTACCCACAGCATCACTTAAGCGTGTATTCAAAGTATCAGCAGGCTCTTCAGGGTCAACAGTAAAATTAAACGAGCCTATAGGACTAGCTTCATAAGGAAGCGTAGAATCCTGATAATAGGCAATCGTGTCATTAAAGGGCTCAGCAAGCTGATGAATTGCGATAGCCTGCTGTAGGCTGCCATTGGCACCGCCATAAAAATAATTCTTGGCAACATACAATACGAGTGAATCCAGTTCATCATCATCATCAGTATTGTTGACCGCACTCGAGCTAATGCCCATATTGACATACCCTATGGACTGAACATCACCGAATACATCATTCTGGTAGTTACCTACCAAAAGACGATCAGCATTGGTAGTGATTATAGAATCACGCTGTACAAGTTGAAAAGGTAATGTTAATTCAGTAAAAGAGAGGTTGATGTTTTCGTCTTGGGGGTCAAAATCCAGGCTCAGCAGATCGTCGTTCTCACAAGAAAGGAAGAGGGCTGATAAAGCTATCAGCCCAAATTTTCCCTTAGTTAACCAATTCATTATATAAGTTAAAGTATGAATCGAGGAGGTTATCGTCTTTCTCAATGGTGTCAATCTTTTTCTCACTGTCAAACTCTTCTAATAAAGTATTTAAATTGTCATTTACACCGTCTTCAGCTTTGATGATAGCATCAGCATACTCGATACCGATTTTGATGAAGCCATCGTAATCAGCCGACTGCAGGTTAACCAGCATGCTGTCATCAATATCCATCATTTTGACCTTGTCTAAGAGGTCACCATCAAATTTATGCTTGAACGGATTATTATAAACGGTAAAGACAGTCTTTGTATTTTTGAAGAGGGGGTCATTTTTGTAAGTGGTCTTCAAGTACATAGGAATTAAGCTGGTCATCCAGTCATTGCAATGTACAATGTCAGGCGTCCATCCTAGTTTTTTGACCGTCTCAATAACCCCTTTGCAGAAGAAAATAGCGCGTTCGTCATTATCTTCATAAAAGTTGTTTTCTTTGTCAAAAAACACTGACTTCCTATGGAAATAATCCTCATTATCGATAAAGTAAACCTGAAGTTTAGCATTAGGGATAGAGGCAACTTTGATTGTCAGGGGCTTCTCTTCTTCACCCACTGCAATATTGATTCCTGATAACCTAACTACTTCATGCAGCCTGTTTTTGCGCTCATTGATCAAACCAAAACGAGGAACGAGAATACGGATCTCCATGCCTCTTTCCTGCATACCCTGCGGGAGCTGCCTTACAAAGTCAGCCACTTCAGAAGTTTGTAAAAATGGATTGATCTCACTTGCTACATAAAGAATTCGGAGTTTTGACATATCTTTGGGGATTTGAATTGTGTTATTGGAAAAGCATGCGCAAAATTACGAAAATTTTACCATATTTCCACTTTTTTTCAATTGCACATAGCGTTTTGCGATTTTATTCGTATTAGAACTGGTAATAATGCAAATATTTAAAAACATTAAATCGCTACAGTATTTTTTGGCTGAAGAACGCCAAAAAAAGCGCTCTGTTGGCCTGGTTCCCACAATGGGAGCCTTGCATGAAGGACACCTTAAACTATTAAACCAGTCTCAGAAAGAGAACGATATTACAGTTTGTAGCATATATGTGAACCCTGCTCAGTTTAATAACACAGATGACCTCAAAAAATATCCCCGGGATCTGGATCATGATCAATTTTTATTAGAAAAGCAAGCCTGTGATGTGTTGTTCAGCCCTTCAGATAAAGAGATGTATCCAGAGGGTAATCTCAACGGAATAAAATTAGGCTTTGGTAAGCTGGAGCAGGTGCTGGAGGGGAAGTTTCGTCCGGGACATTTCAGCGGAGTGGGCATTATCTTATCTAAGCTTTTCCATATCGTGAACTCGGATAAAGCCTATTTTGGTCAAAAAGATTTGCAACAGTGTAGTGTAGTAAGAAAACTCATTGAGGAACTATTCTTTAGCACACAACTCGTAATAGTGCCCACCGTTAGAGAAAACAATGGATTGGCGATGTCATCCAGAAACACAAGACTCTCAGAAAAAGGGAAAGACCTGGCTGCTAATTTGTACCATGCCATTACTAAAGTGAAAAATTTAATTGAAGAGGGGGAGAAAATAGAAGTTGCCCGGCAGGCAGGGATCAGTACTTTAAAAGAACAGCCAAAGATTAGGCAGGAATACTTTGAGGTAATAGACAAAAGAGACTTTACAACAGCTGCGGATATTACCCCAAAATCGGAGATAGCCGTATGTGTAGCTGCATTTGTGGAAGAAGTCAGGTTAATAGATAATGTATTGGTTTTTTCTTAGGTCAAAGGAATTTTATTAAAACATAAGTGTTGTATTTTATTGCTATGAGGTAGTAAGTGAGGCGGCGGAGTAATCAAGAAAGCACCTACCTTACATGCTTTAAAATAAATGCATGAAACAGAGATGAATATTCAAGTTTTAAAATCTAAAATACATCGCGTAAAAATTACGCAGGCAGAATTGCATTATGTGGGGAGCATCACGATAGATGAAACATTAATGGAGGCTGCCAACCTTATTGAGCACGAAAAAGTGCAGATTGTAAATGTGAACAATGGCGAGCGTCTGGAAACTTATGTGATCAAAGGTGAAAGAGATAGCGGTATGATCTGTATGAATGGGCCTGCAGCACGAAAAGTGCAGGTGGGAGATGTGATCATTATCATTTCTTATGCAGGTATGGACTTTGAAGAAGCAAAATCTTTCAAGCCCACTGTAATTTTTCCTGATCAGAAAAATCGTTTGACATAAGACCTTGAGCAACATAAAAAATTACTTAAAGTACATAATCTCTCTGCTGTTAGCAGCAGCACTTCTTTGGTACGTGTTCAAAGATTTTGACCTGAACACAATGGTTAATAAACTCAAGGAAGTAGATTACCGATGGGTAGCCCTGGCCATCGGTATTTTTTTAATGAGTCATCTCCTCAGAGCTTACCGCTGGAATATCCTGCTCTATCCGCTCGGATATAAGCATCTCACAACTTTTCGGACACTCCTGGCAGTAATGGTAGGTTATTTTGCCAATCTCATCATCCCTCGCATGGGTGAAGTGAGTCGCTGCGGAATACTGAAAAAAACCGATGATATTCCTATTACCACTTCACTAGGAACAGTGGTAGCAGAACGTCTGGTGGATCTGTTCTGTCTCTTTACCGCTATGGTCATGCTTTTTGTGTTGGAGTTTAGCCGGCTAAATGAATTTATCCTTTCCTTTTTGGGAGAAAAGCTGGATGTGCTACAGCAAAATGTAGGAACTATTTATATACTGATCGGGGTAGCAGCGGTGGCTTTACTGCTCTTTTTTGTCCTGAGAAAAGCAATTCAGAAAAGCCTGACTCAAAACAAATTGTTTATTAAGCTACGAAACCTGGGGCGTGAAGTCCTTAAGGGACTCACCAGCATAAGCAGAATAGAAAACAAATCAGGCTTCTGGGTTTCCACATTTACTATTTGGCTATGCTACTATATGATGTCTTATGTAGTATTTTTCGCCCTGCCGGAGACCTCTATCTTAGGATGGAGAGCCGGATTGGCAGTACTTGTAATGGGTAGCCTGGGCATGGCGGCTCCAGTGCAGGGTGGTTTTGGTACTTTCCACGCATTGGTGAGTGGCGTATTGCTCCTATACGGAGTAGCAGAGCAGGAGGGAGTGTTATTCGCTACCCTTATCCACAGTATGCAAACCATTTCATTTATTATTTTTGGAGGCATAAGTTTCTTTATCGCCTCGGTGCTTTCTACCAAGAAAAGAGAAAAATATCCTCAGCCTCAAAAATTTGATGTCTGAAAAAACGACTTTTGAGGTATAACTTCTGTTTAGTTATTAACGTAAAAGGCTATGCATCAATGAGCATAATACGATAAATATACGTTGTAGATGTAAACCCATAAGAATAAAAAGACTATGTATTTTATATTAATAATAGGGATCATGATCTTGAGCTTTGCAGTAAGCCAGAGACTCAAGAATAAGTTTAGAAAGTATTCGCAGATTGGCTTACAGGCTAATCTGACAGGCCGGGAAATTGCTGAGCACATGCTACGCGACAATGGCATCCATGATGTAAGCGTAGTTTCAGTGCCAGGTCGTTTGTCTGACCATTACAATCCGGCGGACAAAACAGTTAACCTGAGTGATGATGTATATCACGGGCGTTCGGCTGCAGCTGCGGCAGTAGCAGCCCATGAGTGCGGCCATGCTGTTCAGCATGCCACTGCTTACAGCTTCCTGGAGTTTCGCTCTGCCATGGTTCCAGTACAGAATGTGAGCGCCAAAGTGCTGAATGTAGTAGTAATGATTGCGCTCTTTGGAGGCTTTTTCCTTTTCCAAAGTTTTCCGATTCAGCCAGTCTTGCTGGTCATTATAGCATGTTATGCAGTGATTACACTTTTCTCACTGGTAACTTTACCAGTAGAGTTTGACGCTAGTAAAAGAGCGCTGGCCTGGATTAAAGGGCGAAATGTAGTGACCCCCGGAGAATATGATATGGCCAAAGACGCATTAAAATGGGCGGCTATGACCTATGTAGTAGCTGCATTAGGTTCAGTAATGGCTTTGTTATATTATGTATCTATCTTTCTGGGCAGCAGGGACTAATTAATCATACCATATTTTGAATAAATAAAAAGCACCTCCAGAGGTGCTTTTTTTGTAATACCCATCCCAAAACTTATATTGCATAATAATACTCTGCATGCATAATAAATAAGTTTTCACTTGTAAACATTTAATGTATGGATTTTCAATTAACAGAGGAGCACCTGGCTGTACAAGAAGCTGCGAGAGACTTTGCTCAAACAGAACTGCTTCCCGGAGTAATAGAAAGAGATGAAAAACAGGAGTTTCCAGCCCAACAGGTAAAAAAAATGGGAGAGCTGGGTTTTATGGGCATGATGGTAAGCCCGGAATACGGAGGAGGGGGCATGGACACCAAATCTTATGTGTTGGCCATAGAAGAAATTTCTAAAGTGGATGCTTCTGCGTCAGTGTGTATGTCGGTAAACAATTCATTAGTCTGTTGGGGGATTGAAGAATATGGAACTGAAGAGCAAAAGCAAAAATATTTACCCGAACTGGCCAGTGGAAGGCTACTTGGTGCTTTTTGTCTTTCAGAACCAGAAGCGGGCTCTGATGCCACTATGCAACGAACATCTGCGCTGGATCATGGAGATTATTATCTGGTAAACGGAAGCAAGAACTGGATCACCAATGGTAATAGTGCTTCTATATACCTTATAATGGGCCAGAGTGAGGCTGAGAAAAAACATAAAGGAATCAATGCATTGATTGTAGAAAAAGAATGGGAAGGCTTTGTGGTGGGGAAAAAAGAAAATAAAATGGGTATAAGGGCCTCAGATACGCACTCCCTGATGTTCAACGACCTGAAAGTACCGAAGCCAAACCGTATAGGAGAAGACGGGTTTGGTTTTAGGTTTGCCATGTCGGTGCTCAATGGAGGTCGTATAGGTATTGCCGCACAGGCTCTGGGCATAGCATCAGGCGCTTATGAACGCTCAGTACAATACGCCAAAGAAAGAAAAACTTTCGGACAGGAAATCAGTAAGCATCAGGCGATTCAATTTAAGTTAGCAGAAATGGCCACCAAAATTGACGCAGCCCGCCTTCTTTGTTTCCAGGCTGCTGACTTGAAGGATAAAGGCCAATCCTATATCAAAGAAAGTGCTATGGCTAAGTTATATGCTTCTCAGGTAGCTATGGAAGTGACTATCGAGGCAGTTCAAATTCACGGCGGATATGGCTATGTGAAGGAATACCACGTAGAGCGTATGATGCGTGATGCCAAGGTTACCCAAATTTATGAGGGTACTTCAGAGATTCAAAAGCTAGTAATTGCAAGGGAAATATTAAAATAGATATGTTTTAATGTAATATTTATGGAAAAAATTAAATAAATTTGTATTTTGCGTACAAGTTTATAATTTCTTATTTGGAAAGTTACATAGGTTTATTAAATTTGAAGTATTGTTTTCAGATAAGAATTTTTCTTTTCACCATATATATTATACTCCTAAACTGAATGGAAGATTATAATAAAATTATTGAATCACTCAGCGTAAGGTTCATTAAGTCGAAAAATATAAGAATCTTACAACCTGTAAGAATTCAAAATTATTATGATGTAGAAAATACCATCTTAATTTTGAATCGTGGGAAAATCAGGTACGGAAGTGATAACACAGAGGTAAGTGGTGGCAATGTTGTGTTTATTCCCGGAGGAAAACAGGTATCTGTAACCTATGGTACCGGTGATCCGGTAAGCCTGTCAAATGATGACTTCATCAACAATAAAGAATTATATTTTCAGTCACTGGAGACTACAGATGTAAAGACTCTGGAGGCTGAAAACTTTAGTTTTATTAACTTTGAAGCAAAGGTATTTGATTCCGTGAATTTCTTTGCTTCACTGGATATCCCTCCTTTTGTGCTTGAGGATAATAGTAGGATCCCTGAGATCATACAGGAAATTTTGCGGGAGAATAATTCTGACACTCCCGGAAAAGATAGAATTATTAAGCTAAGCACAGAGCGTATGGTGATTGAAATCATTCGTTACATTCTGGATAACAGAATGTTTGTGGAGCAATTGGCTACCAATAGTACTTACTTCAAGGATCCTCGATTGATTGATATTTTCGCATATATCAAAGACAATATAGGGGGAGACTTATCCAATAAGGTGTTAGCCAATGTGGCTAATGTGTCTGAAGATTATGTAGGGCAATATTTTAAGATGTTGACCGGCATTAATCCTCAGGATTACATTGAATATCAGCGAATGGAAAAAGCGGTGAACCTTTTGAGGACTACCAAGAAAAGTATTCGTGAAATAGGGAAAGATGTTGGCTACAAAGATACAGCTTACTTTTGCCGTCGTTTTAAAATGATGTTTGGTATTCCTGCTGGCAAAATGCGTCGCAGAGAATCACTGATGAACGTATAAAGAATATACTCCTATACTACCTAACGTGGCCCGGATATGCATCCGGGCTTTTTTATTTCTTTATGTTCCGGTTCAGGTAAGAGGTAAAGTCAGGTTGTTCCCTTTCATAATCACCGGTAATTTTTGCAGATGCAAAAAGGAAATTCGCAGAAGCTTTATTACAGGCAAAAGGAATATCCCAGGTTACTGCAATACGCAATAGGGCTTTTACATCAGGATCATGAGGCTGAGGCTCCAGAGGGTCCCAAAAGAAGATCAAAAAATCAATTTTACCCTCTGCTATTTTGGCGCCAATCTGTTGATCTCCTCCCAAAGGTCCACTGAGCAACTTATTAATTGTTATGCTTTTGAGGTCTTTAATGCCCTCTTCAAGCATTTTACCCGTGGTCCCGGTTGCATAAAGTTCGTAGGCAGCAAGAAGGTCGATATGGTTTCTTACCCACTGTAGAAGCTCAGGCTTTTTATTATCATGGGCCACGAGGGCAACTGCTTGTTTCTTTTTCATAAGCACAAATTGGTTCTTATACTAAGATATAAAAATGAAGGTGTAATCATTACATGCTTTTTTCCTCATTTACCAACTGCTCAGTAAAATCAAGCTTCATACAAAGGCCACCCCCTGCACCTGAGCAAATTGCTCCTTGGCATTTTTCCACATACTCCTGGGTAGACTTAGCCGATAAAAGCAATCTTCAGCAAAATCCTGATCTTTGATCTGGGCCTGAAATTGTTCAATAAGCCGCATTACCTCATTGGTTACTGTGTATTCAAATCGGATAGACAAATCCTTATGGATGATTTTTTTTACTACCTGATTATGGGCAATAGCGTCAGCAGCTGCGGTTTTGTAGGCATGGATGAGGCCGGGCACACCTAGTTTAGTGCCACCAAAGTAGCGCACTACTACGATGAGCACATCAAATAAATTTTGCGAGCGGATTTGTCCCAGAATAGGGTCACCGGCAGAGTGTGCGGGCTCTCCATCATCATTGGCCCTGTAAGTTTCTTCTCTGCCCTCTTCCGGCTTCAAGATAAAAGCAAAGCAATGATGGCGGGCATCATAATATTGTTTCTTTAGCGTCTCTACTTTCTCCTTTATTTCTTCATCAGAATTGACGGGGTAGGCAAAAGCCAAAAACTTGCTCCCTTTTTCTTTGTATAATCCTTCAGACTGTGTTTTTAAGGAATAATATGTGTCCTGCTCTTTCAAAGGTGAAACTAATATTGAGCTAATGATTTAAATGCTTCTCCCAGGTGTTCAATTAAATTGGAAGCCAGCATAGCCTCCTGACCAAGCGCGTCCGTAGCCAGGTCACCTGCTTTGCCGTGTAAATATACACCTAATAAAGCAGCATCAAGAGGATCATATTTTTGAGAAAGCAAAGCGGTAATGATTCCAGTAAGCGCATCGCCGGTGCCCCCGCTAGCCATGCCGGGATTTCCAGTACTATTGAAGCAGATTTTTCCGCTAGGCGTACCTACCGCAGTATTAGCCCCTTTCAGCACGACAAAAACTTCATATTGCCGACAAAACTTTGTTAATAGCTGTAAACGGTGAAAATCATTTTCAGCGGGCTGGGTTAGTCTCTCAAACTCTTTGGGGTGAGGAGTAAGCACTGCGTTTTCAGGCAGTAAGTCTAAAAGATCCCGGTGCTGGCCACAGATATTAAGCGCATCAGCATCTAATACCATGGGTTTTTGCAAAGATTGAGCTTTTTCTAAAATGCTTTTTAAAGCCATCACAGTCTCCTCAGCGGCACCCAAGCCAGGACCGACGCCTAGTGCATCATATTTGTCAAGGTCGGTAGGCCCCTGCTGGGGCAGGTCCGTAAAAATATATTGATGACGGTCTACAGTGGTCATCGCTTCAGGGTTTGCTATTTGCATAATCTGGTAGCCACATTCAGGAACATGAACGGTAAGAAGCCCCACTCCAGAATGAAGACAAGCTCTGGCACAAAGCACTGCAGCGCCCATTTTTCCATAGCTTCCGCTAATAAGCATCGTTTTTCCAAAAGTTCCCTTATGGGAGTGAGTATCACGTTTCTTCAGGAGAGACTTAGCCAGCATATGATCAGTGAAATAGTAATCTACAGGCGTCTGTTCAATGAAATTACGATCAAGCCCAATGTCAAGTATCTCCCACTTGCCTACAAAATGCGCACTCTCTGGAAGAAGAAAAGCCAGTTTAGGCATTTGGAAGCTAAAGGTATAATCAGCCCTTATAATGACAGCATCATCATCTTCAACTTCCAAAGGTTGGTCAGCAAACAAGCCGGAGGGAATATCTATGGCGACAACCGCGGCTTCAGAAAGATTAATTTTCTCAATCACCTGGGCAAAAATGCCTTCTACTTTGCGAGAAAGCCCTGAACCGAAAAGTCCATCAATAACAATTGCCTCCCTGGGAATATCGGGTATGTCACTTTCTTGTTCAATGTTATTGATGGTGATATGCTCTGCCAGCCTTTCGCGATTAATCTTAAAATCCTCAGAGCCTTTATCTGCGGCATGAACCGTGAAAGCATGGATATTACAGTGATGCTGATGCAATAATCTGGCAAAAGCCAGACCATCACCGCCATTGTTTCCCGGCCCGCTAAATATATATACAGGGTTGACGGTAGCACCAAAAGTCTCTATAAACTGATGCTTAAAAACGGTAGCAGCCCTTTCCATCAAGTCAGTAGAACTGATAGGCTCATTTTTGATGGTAGCGGCATCTGCATCGCGGGTTTGTTGAGCAGTAAGAATCTTCATAGTGGTAATTTCAAAATAGAAATAATCTAAGTTCGTGGAGACAATAATGTGAAAAAGTAATTTTATAGCATTCTATAAAGGAAGCATGAAATAAATTATACCATTACCATCTCATATGCAGTTAATTTCTAAAAAATTAGGAATTAAGGTGTTTTTGATTACTCTAATCAAGTAGATTTGCAACTTGTTTTATAAACAGCGTACAAAAAGCAGAAAATATGGCAAGAGAAGTGATTAATACCTCAGAAGCTCCCGCACCTATTGGCCCTTACAGCCAGGCGATTCAAAGTGGTGCTACTCTTTATGTTTCCGGGCAGATAGCACTTGATGCAGCCAGCGGGGAATTAATTAACGACAATATTACAGAAGAGACTCATCAGGTAATGAAGAATCTGGAAGCCATCTTAAGTGCTGCAGGAGCTGATTTTAGTAAGGTAGTGAAGTGTTCTATTTTTGTTAAAAATATGAGTGATTTTGCTACCGTAAACGAAGCCTATGGTCAGTATTTTAAGTTACAGCCCCCAGCCAGAGAAACCGTAGAAGTGAGTGGCCTGCCCAAAAATGTAAATGTAGAAATTTCCTGCATCGCCACCTTGGACTAAGTATGCGTCACAGTGTTAGCTTTACTTCCCTTAAGCAGAGAAACCATTGTATCTTCATATGAAGCACAACAGCTATCGGAGAGGCTGTGGAATGTTACCGAACCTACCCGTAGCGGAGAGTGGATGCCCGATGTACGAGATGAAGCGTTGTATTTCAATGGCTGGGTAAAGAAAGAACACTTTAAGCTATCTCGTAAAGTGAGCCGTGCAAATAACTTTTTGCCTATGATTAGTGGCAAAATAGAAAGTAGCTCAATGGGAAGTATTGTTTTTATTCGCTACAGGCTGTTTATGTGGACATTATCATTTTTGATATTCTGGTCTGTACTGACTGGTGTTTTTGCATTATATTTTTTTATCTACGAACGTATTTATATCAATGCGATATTTTCTCTTCTTCTGGGAGTAGCCAACTATGTCATTGCAATACTCAACTTTCATAAACAGGTAAAGCTTAGCAGCCGTATACTACACGAGGTATTAGAATAGAACTTAAAATAATTTTATACAACCATCAATCATAGCCATAGTTTATAACTATACATAGATCAAGCATTAGTAAATGGAACAAAATATAAGAGTAAGGTTTGCCCCCAGTCCTACCGGCCCACAGCATATTGGAGGGATACGTACGGCATTATATAATTATCTTTTTGCCCGGCAAAAAAAAGGAACATTCATTCTGCGTATTGAAGATACAGACCAGACCCGCTATGTCCCCTGCTCAGAAGACTATCTGAAAAAAGCTTTAAAATGGTGTGGTATACAGCCAGATGAAGGCGTAGACGAAGGTGGCCCCTATGCACCTTACCGTCAGTCAGAACGTAAAGAAATATACGGAAAATACGCGCAGCAGCTGATTGATGCCGGGCATGCTTACTATGCTTTTGATACCGAAGTAGAGCTGAATGAAATGCGGGAACGCCTGAAAGATGCACGTGTAGCACAGCCTCAGTATAATGCCATCACCCGAATGACCATGAAAAACTCGCTGACCCTTTCTGAATCGGAAGTCAAAGCGAAAATGGATGCTGGCGAGCCATATGTTATTCGTCTGAAAGTTCCACGCAAAGATGAGGTTCGTCTCAATGATATGGTCCGTGGTTGGATCATGGTTCACTCCTCAACACTGGATGACAAAGTGATTATGAAATCTGATGGTATGCCGACCTACCATCTGGCCAATGTAGTGGATGATCACTTGATGGAAATCACCCACGTGATCAGGGGAGAGGAGTGGCTTCCTTCTGCACCACTGCATGTACTCATGTATCAGTTCTTAGGCTGGGAGGAGAGTATGCCTCAGTTTGCACACCTTCCACTATTGCTCAAGCCCGATGGTAACGGTAAGTTAAGTAAAAGAGACTCACTGAAACATGGCTTCCCGGTATTCCCAATGGAGTGGACCGATGATGAAAAAAACCAGCTTCCCGGATTTAAAGAAGAAGGGTATCTGCCTGAAGCTTTTATCAACTTTCTCGCTTTTCTGGGCTGGAACCCCGGTACTGAGCAGGAGTTGTTTACCAAAGAAGAACTAATAGAAGCATTCAAGATAGAAAATATTAACAAGGCAGGGGCCAGGTTTGACATTCATAAAGCACAGTGGTATAACCAGCAGTACCTCCGCCAGAAATCGGACGATGAACTTGCCGGTATGCTGCTCTCAACCTTAGAGAAAGCAGGAGTAGAAAGTAGTCGAGACAAGGCAGTAAAAGTAAGTGGTTTGATGAAAGAGAGAGTGACTTTCCCTGCGGAAATATGGGAAAATGCAAAGTTCTTTTACGTAGCGCCCCAACGATATGACGAAAAAATCGTTAATAAAAAGTGGACGGAAGAGGCTACTACTGTATTACAAGCTTATGCTAACGCCCTTAAGCAGCACGATGGGGCATTAAATGCAGATCAGGCCAAAATCGTCTTAGAACAAGTTCTGAATGAGCTTGAAGTAAAAATGGGCAGAGTGATGCAGGCATTACGGCTGGCGGTTACAGGAGAAGGCTCCGGACCCGACCTAATGCCAACCATTGAGGTCTTAGGTAGGGATGAAACCGCAAACCGGATCGAGAATGCCCTTCAAAAATTAGAGATGCACGTAAAAACGTAGATACATTATGAGTAGAAAAAGATTGAGTAAAAGAAGCAAACCTAAAGTTAATGATGAACTGAATGGTTTTGATATCAAAATTGATTCTTTCGGAGAAATCCGCTCGACACTGGATATTGACAAGATCAATAAATTTTTAAATCGTCACGTAGATGATAAAAAATTGCGTGATCGGGATGATATCGATAAAGGGTCGGAAGAAGCAGCGGCTAAGCGTATGGAAGAGTAGGTATATCCGCGCTTAAAAGCTTTTAGATGCTATTTACAAAGCAACCTCAAGAGGTTGCTTTTTTTGATAAGTTATTATGGAAGAAAAAAGTGAAGCTTTGCTTCAGGAAGCGCAACTGGAACAGCTAGTAGATCAATTGGCTGAAAATGGATACGGGCTGATAGATCATTTTTTTTCGCCTGATGAAGTAAATGCAGTGATCAACAGATTTCAGGATCTGTCAGAAGAAGGAAAGTTCAAAAAAGCTGGAATTGGGAAGATGCAGAATTTTGCGGTGGATAAATCCGTAAGGGGAGATTATATACGATGGATCAACCCCAATGATATGATGGAGGTTACAGCCAATTATGTTGGAAAAATGCGCCAACTGATGGAATACCTAAACTACACCTGTTTCCTGGGGTTAAAAGATTTTGAGGCCCATTTTGCGATGTATCCGGCGGGAACGTTTTATAAGCGCCATGTAGATCGCTTCCATCAGAAGCCACACCGGGTGATTTCTACCGTTTGTTATCTCAATGAAAACTGGAAAGAAAAAGATGGAGGCCAGCTCAGGATGTTTTTACCTGATGAAGAATTTGATATTGCCCCTCTTTCCGGCAGGATGGTCTGTTTTAGAAGTGAGATTGAGCATGAAGTACAGCTCACTTCACGTCCCCGCTACAGTATTACCGGTTGGATGCTGGATCAGCACTCAAGTCTCACCTTCCTGTAAACATTGAAGACATCATATCAAGCGCTATTCATATTTGTTAATGAATTAAAAGAAGCTGACTAGCCAGTCAATTGTAATATTCTGAGAAATCAAAAGCATACCGATCTGTCACCGCAATATTTGTTGATACAGGGTAGTTTTTTTGGAGCCTTAGCTGACTTTTAATTAAATTAATTAGCAAACCTTAAACTTAATTAATCAACTTTAACCCTTATTACCCAATGAACAAATCGCATGAAATTGATTATGAGATTCATGGACACGGCATACAGGTCGTAGAAGTAGAGCTTGATCCTAATGAAACGGTGATTGCTGAAGCCGGGGCCATGGTCTACATGGACAATGGGATACAGTTTGAAACCAAAATGGGAGACGGTTCAAATCCAAACCAGGGCTTTTTTGGGAAATTGCTTTCTGCCGGTTCACGCATGCTTACCGGAGAGTCTGTTTTTATGACCCACTTTACCCACCGGGGGCACGGAAAAGCTAAAGTTGCGTTTTCAGCGCCTTATCCGGGAACAGTAATTCCAATTGATCTTTCCGAAATGTATGATTACAGCCTCACAGTGCAGAAGGACGCTTTCTTATGTGCTGCCCTTGGTACCAAGGTAAACATTACTTTTAACCGAAAACTTGGCTCTGGCTTAGTAGGAGGCGAGGGTTTTATCCTTCAAAAACTACAGGGAGATGGCCGTGCCTTTATTCATGCCGGTGGTACAATCATTGAAAAGCAGTTGAATAACGAGACCCTGAGGGTAGATACAGGCTGTGTGGTGGCTTTTGAGCCTTCTATCAACTTTGATGTGCAGTCGGCAGGAGGTCTTAAGTCTATGATCTTTGGAGGGGAGGGGCTGTTCTTAGCTACCCTCTCCGGCACAGGAAGGGTATGGTTACAATCAATGCCATTGCGTAAACTCATAGCAGCACTCGCTCCATATGGTAAAAATAATGATAAGGGAGAAAGCTCAATTTTAGGAAGTTTTTTGGAGGATTAATGCTAAACTATGATTGTAGAGCAATTCATTGGCCGGAAATATTTCCGGCTTTTTTAATTTTTTTCCGGAAAGAGTACCTCTTATGAAATAATCTTCTGCTTTCTGCTACTCATAGAGTAAACAAGATCGTAGCGTACAAGCGGCATCCATGAGTCAGCCTGATAAGAAAAAGTTTTTGCAATTGATACAGCAGCATAGGGGAATTATGCACAAAGTCATTTTCCTCTATATGGATGAGGCTGAAGAGCGGCAGGACATGCTACAGGAGATACTGTTGCAGGCCTGGAAATCCTATCCTTCTTTCGAAGAGCGCTCCAAATTTTCTACCTGGCTCTATCGTGTTAGCCTCAATACAGTGCTTACCGCACAACGCAAAAATTATCGCCAGCCGGATACTGAGCCCCTGGAAGCGGCTTTGCACCTGAGCCAACAGGGTGAAGATAACACAGAAAAAGAGTGGCTGATACTTACTGTCAGGCAACTCCCCGACATTGACCGGATGATGATAAGCCTGCATCTGGATGGATATCAAAATGAAGAAATCGCTGAAATCACGGGCATGCAAAAAGCCAATGTAGCCCTGCGCCTGCACAGGATCAGAAAAAAGTTAGCTAAAAAAAGACAAAATTATGAAGGACTTCAATAAATCATGGGAAGCCTGGCAGCAAAATGAAGAGCAGCCGCTGCTAGATGAAGCCTTCCTCGATAAGGCTTTACAAAAGAAATCAGTAGACCCTTTGGTGAAGCTTAAGAAAAACATAAGGTTAAAACTACTCTGGATTATAGCTTTCACGCTGGTGTTTTTAGTAATTATCATCACGACTGATAAATTCTACAATAAAATCCTGATGTCACCCTTGCTACTGGCTTACCTCATTGGCTTGGTATTGATTTTCGGACAATATCGGGTATTGAGTTTTGTAGATAAAAGCCTGAGCCTGAGAGAAACGCTGGAAATTTATTATCAAAGAATTTCTCTGATCAACAAATATGAGCAGCGGGTAGCCTTATTTATTTACCCAATCTCGGTTAGTGCGGGTTTTGTATACGGATTTACACTTAACCGAAGTGCCGAAGAAATTTTATCGGATCAACGGATCCTGGCTATGTTGATAGGGCTAAATGTCATACTGGTTCCTGCCTGCTATTATCTGGCCAGGTGGATGGAGCAAAAGGCTTACGGAAAATATCTGGCGCATATTAGGGAAGATCTTAACCAATTGAATGTCGCCTGACACTATGCATTGTAAAGAAGTGTTATGCATTAAAGCTAAAAATAATTTCTTATGGAGTATTTTTTAGGCAAAAAAGCAGTGGACATGTCAGTACCTACTGCCAGGATTCAGCTTCTGGTACTACCCTATGTAGCAGGTTCCTTCCTTTTCGCCATACCTTTTCTCACCCTCTGGGGATGGCGGGAATTTGCCTATGCCTGGCAGGGGATGTTTGCTAACTGGTGGGTCTTACCTGCTATTTTGCTGGGTGTACTGCTTCACGAATTGATACACGCAATTACCTGGAAGCAACTGGCAGGTTTAGGCTGGAAGGAAATGAAATTAGGTCTGCAGTGGAGAACGCTTACACCATACGCCCATGCCAAGAAACCCATGCAAATTACTCCTTATCGCTGGGGTGCTTTGATGCCTGCATTGCTGCTAGGGTTTCTACCATATGGGATTTCTCTCTTTACAGGAAATGGCTGGCTGTTTGCCTACGGCATGCTATTCATTGTAGCTGCTGCCGGTGATTTTTGGATTTTAGCAGTACTGCGGAAAGTACCCAAAGGCAGCTGGGTAGCTGATCACCCCGAGAATGCCGGTTGCATTGTCTATCAAGCTCAAGACTAACTATCTCAGTTTTCTTAAAGCATTGCGTTTGGGAAAAATCATAGGCACATCTTCCTGATACTTTTTGTAAGCTTCTCCATATTGCGTTACCAATTTCCGCTCCTCAAAACGAATACCTACCAGAATATATAGAACAAGCATAATAACAGTAATCAGATTAGCCATTGTAGGAGCAAACAGCCAAAACCCGATGATGATCAGGAGGCCTCCAAAATACAGCGGATGACGTACCACACCTAAAATGCCTTCCGTATTGAGGGGTTCGGCTTCGTCAGATTTCAGTTGCTTGAGGCCCAAAAACTCTTTGAAAGAATATTGCCGAAAGGCCAGCCGCATAACGATAACCCCATAGATGGAAAGTGCCAGCCCCAGAAAGCTGACAATGTCTTTCCAATCCAGCGGAATAAGCACTTTAGTAGAGATCAGTGCGTTGTAAAACAATACAGGCAGAATACTGACTATTGCGAATATATTATAGAGCAGGCGGTAGTATCGGGCGGATTGGCCCATTTTGTTTTTTAGAAACCCTTTGACTTGATGAGCCGCCAGCAAGCTGTGCAGGGCAAAGTAAACTATCCAGAGCAGAATAAGTATAAGATAAGGAGTGTAGTCTTCCATAAGCTAATTTGCTTTGAAGGTATGAAAAACTGATAAATTCTTTTAAGCTTGTATACAGATAGATTGTGAGCATAAATTTTTTATAGGATGGAAACAACACAAACATTGACCGAAGAAATACAACAAATGTTGCAAATCCTGAAGGTAGATAGCCTTAACCCGGCCTTTAGCACCGGACAGCATTTTGGCAGTGCTACTGAAGGGGGAGCCACACGTGAGATTCATTCTCCGGTAGATGGCGAGTTAATCGCTACCGTTACTATGGCGGATGAAGCTGTCTACGAAAAAGTAATTGAACAGGCCCAAAAAGGCTTTACCGTATGGAGTAAAATGCCCGCTCCCCAGCGTGGAGAAATCGTTCGGCAGATTGGGCTAAAGCTGCGGGAATATAAAGAGCCTTTGGGCAGGCTGGTAACATATGAAATGGGTAAAATCTATCAGGAAGGCCTGGGCGAAGTGCAGGAAATGATAGACATCTGTGACCTGGCCGTAGGGCATTCCCGTCAACTCTATGGGTTTACAATGCACTCCGAGCGTCCCAACCACCGCATGTACGATCAATACCATCCGCTGGGCATTGTGGGAGTAATTTCTGCTTTCAACTTTCCGGTAGCCGTATGGGCCTGGAATGCTATGATCTCCGCGGTCTGCGGTAATGTTGTAGTATGGAAGCCTTCCGAAAAAACACCGCTGACCGGAATTGCCTGCCAGAAAATTGTAGCCGAAGTGCTTAAAGAAAATAATTTGCCTGAAGGAATTTTTAACCTGGTATTGGGCGATGCGGAAATTGGTTCGCTCATGTCACACGACCGCCGTATTCCTTTGGTTTCAGCCACCGGCTCTACCCGCATGGGCAAAAAAGTAGGTGAAGCCGTAGGCGCACGTTTGGGTAAATCACTACTGGAGTTAGGGGGAAACAATGCTATCATTATTACCGAGCATGCTGATCTGGAAATGGCAATAAGAGCTACCGTATTTGGTGCAGTAGGTACCTGCGGACAACGCTGTACCAGCACCCGCCGCCTGATTATCCATGAAAAGATGTACGAGGAAGTGAAAAAACGTTTGCTCAGAATTTACCCTTCCCTTGCCATTGGAAACCCGCTGGACAGTAAGACTTTAGTCGGTCCTATGATTGACAAAGAAGCGGTGGAGAATTTTAAATCCGCTATACAGAAAGTGCAGGCAGAAGGAGGAAAACTTTTGCTGGGAGGAGAAATGCTGGAGGGCAATGCCTATACCAGTGGTAATTATGTGAAGCCAGCACTGGTAGAAGCCGAAGGGCATTACGAAATGGTACAGGAAGAAACCTTCGCGCCTATCCTTTATCTTATCAGGTACAAGGGAGATGTAAAAGAAGCCATAAAGATTCAGAACAGCGTAAAGCAGGGACTTTCTTCGGCTATCTTTACCCAGAACCTGCTGGAAGCTGAGACTTTCCTCTCTCATCAAGGCTCGGACTGTGGTATCGCTAATGTGAATATTGGTACTTCAGGCGCAGAGATAGGTGGGGCCTTTGGAGGCGAAAAAGATACAGGAGGTGGACGGGAGTCCGGTTCGGATGCCTGGAAATTCTATATGCGTCGCCAGACCAATACCATTAATTACAGCACGGAGCTACCGCTGGCTCAGGGGATTAAGTTTGATATCTGATACGCTTAGTCGCTTTTATTCAGCCATCTTTCACCAGAGAGAAGGCTTTTTTTATTAGAAACCCTCAATCCAGGTGATATATGGATGATCTTTTTTGCAGTAGATTAAAAATCATTCATAACCATTTTCTTCACTCATGAAACATTTATTGAAAGCTGTCCCGGTACTTGCCTCGCTGGATATTGACAAAACCGTAAACTTTTATACGACTAAACTTGGCTTCAAAGCGACTTATCACGATGCTGGTTATGGTATTGTAGTACGTGATGATATCGCCATTCATTTCTGGAAGTGTGATGATAAAATCTTTCCGGAAAATACCAGTTGCTATGTAGATGTACAGGAGGTAGATCAGTTGTATCAGGAAATGGAGCAGGTCGGAGTGATTCACCCCAATGGAAAACTAGAAGATAAACCCTGGGGTAGGAGAGAATTTGCGATCCTGGATGCAGACGGTAATCTGATCAGGTTTGGACAAAGCCTTTAGACTCAAATACTCCCCCATTATGGGGGATTTTTCTAAGAGTATGTACTTATTTTAAGTATTTTTTTATCTTGCTTAAAAATCCCTAAGCCTATGTCACTACTTAAAAAACTCCTTCTAGGAATAGCCTTCGTAGTGGGCCTATTCCTGCTTTTCGCTTTATTCCTGCCCGCTTCTTATCATGTAGAACGTTCCATCGTCATTGATAAGCCGGTGAGCGAAGTGTATCCCAAAGTGTCCAATCTGCATCATTGGGCGGAATGGAACCCCTGGACAGCCAGCGACCCTAGTGTAAAAAATTCAATCTCAGGAACAGGTAAAGATGTAGGTTCTGTCTGGGCCTGGGATGGAGAGGAAGTGGGTATAGGATCTCTTACTTTGTATCAGATAGAGCCTAATAAAAAAATTACTTCTAAATTAGCTTTTGTAGAGCCACAAATGTTTGAATCTGACGATATCTGGACTTTTGAGGAAGTCCCGCAGGGTACCCGGGTGACCTGGATTAATGAAGGAGAACTCAGCTATCCGGTAGACCGGGTGTTTGGTTTATTTCTGGATGGTATGCTGGGGCCTGATTTTGAAAAAGGATTGTCTAACTTAAAGGAAGTAACCGAAGCCTCTTGAACTTAAAACTTGCAACACTTTTTGAGCAGCATATTGAGCTATCTGATGATCATGTGCTGCTCACACCCTTTCAGCCTGAGCACGCAGAGGGCTTTGCCAAAATCGCTTTTGATTTTGATATCTGGAAAGTAACCAGTCCCCACATACGTACAGAAGAAGACTTACGTAGCTACACTGACAGCCTCCTCAAAGCTCAGAAAAGTAAAAGCAAGTATCCTTTTACCATCATTGAAAAAGCCAGCGGAAAGGTAGCCGGTTGTACAACCTATATGTCTATTTCGCCCGAAAACAATCGGCTGGAAATCGGCTCTACCTGGCTGGGAAGAGATTTTCATGGCACAGGATTGAATAAGCACTGTAAATTTCTGCTCTTTCGCCACGCCTTTGAAGAATTGGACGTACGTCGCCTGGAACTGAAAACCGATGTGCTCAATATGCGCTCCCGCAAAGCCATTATGAAGATGGGAGCTAAGGAAGATGGAATATTGCGTAGCCATCAAGTGATGCCCGGAGGTAGAGTGCGCGATACTGTTTACTATAGCGTCCTAGTTCATGAATGGCCCGAAGTGAGAAAAAGAGTATTTGGAGATTTAGTATAAACTGAATTCACTAGTCCTTGTGCTAAGCTGAACCGTTCACTTGAGCTTTTTTATAGTTTAAATAGTTTTATATGCATCAAAGGGTGATTTGCTGCCAAAAACTTGTAGTTATAATTTTAGTTAGATACTAAATTAGCATTACTTAAATGCTCCGCTCGTAGTAAACTTCTGAACCCTAATTCTATACCTTATGAGAAGCCTTTACATTTTTCTGGTAGTTATTGTATTGCCTATACAACTCTGGGCACAGGATAGTGAACCATTTGTAAGATACCCAGCCATAAGTCCCGATGGAAGCACACTTGCCTTCTCATTTCAGGGAGATATCTGGACAGTACCCGTAGCGGGAGGAAGAGGCTATCGCCTCACTATTCATGAAGCCTATGAAGCCATGCCTAAATGGAGTCCTGATGGCTCAAAAATCGCTTTTTCCGGCGACCGCTATGGGAATGATGATGTATATATGGTTAATGCACAGGGAGGTACTCCACTAAGACTTACCTACCACTCAACCGATGATGAAGTATCCGGCTGGACCACTGATGGGAAAGTGCTATTGGGTACAGAGCGGACCTTCGTGCATGTAGAGCGGGAGCAGGAAATTCACAGTATCACTGCTGATGGTGGTACTTCTGAACGAGTCCTGGATGCTGTAGGGTATACTGCGGTAAGCTCTCCTGATGGCCGGTTTATCGCATTCACCAGAGGTTCCTGCCGAATTGCCCGTGAAGCTTATCGGGGCCCTGCCAATAAAGATGTGTGGCTGTATGATACTCAGGAAGCAGAATATATTCAACTTACTGATTTTGACGGAAATGACATCTATCCGCAATGGGGGGGAGATCGTTCGCTTTTCTTCATCAGTCCCAGAAGCGGGAAGTACAATATTTATCGTCAGCAACTGACAGAAGACGGACAGGTGGAAGGCGAAGCAGAGCAAATTACTAGCTATGAGGATGAAGGGGTACGTTATTTCAGTGTGAGTGGGGATGGCAATATTTTGGCGATGGAAAGAGAAACCTCCATCTATGTAATGCCAGTAGGAGGTGAGGCCAGAAAATTGGATGTGCAACTGGCGACTGATTATCGCTTTGATCCGGAAGAATACAAAACCATGAACAGTGATGCTGCCGATTATGCAGTTTCTCCCAACGGAAAATATACCGCCCTGGTCATCCGGGGAGAGATTTTTATTAAAGAAAATGATAAAGATAAAAAGAGAGCAGTCAATGTGTCTCAGCATCCTTATAGAGATATGGATGTACAGTGGTTGAATGACTCCAGCCTGATTTTTAGCTCAGACCGGGAGGGTAATCAATATGACCTTTACCTGCTACGCTCGGCTGACCCTCAAAGAACCCAATTGTATACCACTCTTAAGTATGAAGTAGAAAGACTTACCGACACAGATCAGGACGAAATCTTCCCTAAAGTATCACCCGATGGAAAAAAAGTGGCTTACCTGAGAGGCAGAGGACAAATGGTAGTAGCCGACATTGAAGAGGATGGGCGCCTGAATAATGAAAAAGTGTTACTGGATGGTTGGGATACGGCAGAAGGCGTGAGCTGGAGTCCTGACAGTAAGTGGCTTGCCTATTCGCTAAGCGGCTTAGACTTTAACAGCGAGACTTATATCCATCCTGCCGATGATAGCCTGGAGCCGGTCAATGTGAGCATGCATCCTCGCTCCGACTATAGTCCCGCATGGAGCCCCGACGGAAGTAAGCTGGCTTTCCTGTCGGTCAGGAATAATGGCGATGCAGATGTGTGGTTTGCCTGGCTCAAGGAAGAAGATTGGGAAAAAACCCAGCGTGACTGGGAAGGTGAAAGCGATGAGAAGGACAAGGAAGATTCTACAAAAACCGTCAATGTACACATAGATCTGGAAGATATCCATGACCGATTGACCCAAGTAACTTCTATGCCGGGTAACGAATCGGATATTGCTCTTTCAAAAGATGGAGAGACCTTTTACTTCGTCACCAATCGGGAAGGCAGGCAGAGCTTTGAGGCAGATCAGGATTTATATAGCATACAGTGGGATGGCAGTGAAAAAAAAGCGCTGACCACCGGTGGACAACAGCCCAATCAGGTGATGATGAGTCCTGAATATAATTATCTCTACCTGCTCAAATCCGAAGGCAATTTGGCCAGGATAGCATTGAAAAATAGCAATATGGAAAGCCTACCCTATGCTGCCCAGATGAAAATTGATCATCAGCAAGAGCAGGAGCAGATTTTTGAGGAAGCCTGGCGTACGCTCAAGCAGGGTTTTTATGATCCCAACTTTCATGGGCAGGATTGGGAAGCGCTGCACGAAAAATATAAAAGCTGGGCAGTACAGGCGTCTACCAATACTGACTTCAGAGATATGTTCAATATCATGTTAGGGCAGATCAACGCCAGCCATATGGGTTTGTATAATTCTGACAGGGCCGAGACCCAAGATGAGAAAACCGGGCTTTTGGGAGTGGAGATTAGCCCCCTTGCGGAAGGAGTAGAAGTAATACGGATAGTACCTGAAAGTCCGGCTGAGAGAAATAACAGCCGCCTCTATCCTCAGGATGTAATTCTTGCCATCAACGGAGAGCCAGTGAGCATATCAGAAAATTTTTACCAGCCACTTATTAATAAAGCAGATGAAGAAATCTACCTGACTGTAAGGGGAGAAAATAATCAAGAAAGAGAAGTAATTATCCGCCCTACAAGCAGTTTGAATAGTGCGCTTTATAATGAGTGGGTAGAAGACCGGCAAAAACTGACCGAAGAATATTCTGGTGGGCGATTAGGCTACCTACATATTCAGGGAATGAACTGGACCAGCTTTGAGCGTTTTGAAAGAGAGCTTACCGCCAGTGGTCTGGGCAAAGAAGGCATCGTGATAGATGTGCGCTTTAATGGCGGAGGCTGGACAACCGATTACCTGATGGCAGTGCTTAATGTTGATCAGCATGCTTACACCATTCCCAGAGGTGCGGCCGAAGACCTGGATAAAGAGCATAGACAGTTCAAGGAACACTATCCCTTTGGAGAAAGACTACCACTAGCGTCCTGGACTAAGCCTTCCATTGCGCTCTGCAACCAGAATAGTTATTCTAATGCGGAAATTTTCTCTCATGCCTATAAAACTCTGGATCTGGGAACGCTGGTAGGTACGCCTACTTTTGGGGCAGTGATTTCTACCGGAGGAAGAGGGTTGATTGATGGTTCATACGTTCGTTTGCCATTTCGTGCCTGGTATGTAAAGGCTACGGGAGAGAATATGGAGAATGGCCCGGCAGTACCGGATATCGTAGTAGAAAACGCACCCGACAGCAAAGCCAATGGAGAAGATCCGCAACTGAAAAGAGCGGTGGAAGAGCTTTTAGAACAGGTAGATGAGCAAAAATCATCTGCCTCTTCTAGAGAGTAGAAAATACTAAGGCCGGTTACTAAAATGACCGGCCTTAATTTTTTGCGAATTAAAAGTTCTTTAAGAACTCCGCTTATCGGTACTTTCAAAGATTTTGTCAGCAGACGTGGCGACAAAGCCCTGATACAGTTTACCATCAGGCAAGGCGTGGCGCTGGGCAAACTCATAATAGCAGGAAGGAACCTCTTGCTTTCCGTCAGAGAAGTCAACTTCCACACTGTCTGCCAGGGTAGAAGACTGCTCCAGAAAAACTTCTTTAGAGCCTTTTACTTCACCACCACTGTCATTGAGCTTAAATCCATTCTGTTTTATAAAAGCATTGACCTCGCGGATATCATCAAAGCTGTTAAGCGCATTGACAAAAACGGTAAAATGATTAGGGCGGTAGCCATGCGCGGCCATCCAGGCCGCATACTCACTCTTAGCCCTTAGCTTCTCATAAGTCTCATAGCTCACTTCCCAGGGGCGACCGGTAGAGCAGAAATCAAAATTGCGGGGCGCATTTTCGGGAATCTGTCCAATTAGCTCATCGATCAATCTCTGTAATTCATCATCAAATTCCTCCAACTTAAGTTCGCTGATAAAAATTTTGGGCATCTGCTCATCAGGATGCTGAAAGTGTTTGGCGTATAATTTTTTCTCCTTGAAATGATAATCCTGCTGGTACTCATAGCCACCTTTCAGGAAAGGCCGGGCCAGCGCATCAATGCCTACCTTAGGATGATTGAAGGTGCGCAGGGCGATATGATCATTGATTACTTTATCACCTCGTTCTAAAAAAAGGTTATAGATCTTCAGTGCCTGAGGGTTCATGCGGGTATAGTCTTTCCACATTTTATCAAGCAAATCAGGTAATGTCGTGATACTCATATGAAATGAATTTTTGGTAAAAAAATGCTTTAAGGGATCAACTTATAGAAGCCGAAGTTAGCTGCTCTTCTTCCTCTATAAATTTAATATTTAATAGTTCTAATTCTTTCAGCACCGGCTGATAAACTTCTTTGTGTACCGGTATCATCAGCCCACGCTCACTGATTTTATTTTGCAAAATAAGCTTGGCCACAATACCTAACGGATAACCCACGGTTTTGGACATGGCAGAATAAGTGGCGATCTGACCAATAGTAACCAGGGATGAAGTACTTTTTCTTAGTTCATCCTCTATCTGATATTCAAGCTGATGTTGCATTACAATCATATCTTCGTCATCCTGATCCGCTTTCCATTTATTTTCCAGTAATTGCTGCATCACCTGGGCGGGAGTTGCTTTTTTTAATCCGATAGGTTTTTCATCCAGTATCCCCAGCCATTTGATACGCTGCATTACCTCCGAGCTGATATCAACGCCAATATAACGGCTGAAATTGGTCAGCAGGTCGTCCTTACTATACGGCAGATAAGAGCGTGTAAATTCAGCATAGGTCATATTCTCTACATTGCGTACCAGATAGCTGTCATCAGTAAGGCCAAGCTGCACAAAGGCATGCCAGGCTGAGCAGAATCCGGGGCGACGTAATGTGCCTCTCAATACGGTTTCAGCCTTATATAATCCATAAAGCTCTCTGTAATTGAGTGAATCCCGATTGGGATAAGACTCAAACTCTCCAAATTCAGGAATCTCTACCATGGTCAGTCTTTTGAACAACTGATGATGCGGTATGTTTTTGTAAATACCTTTGTAAATATATTGTGCCGTACCACCTTTCCCGGCCAGCACTACATTACGAGGGTTCCAGGTAAACTTGTACCGCCAGGGATTATCGTCAGAGCCGGGAGCCATCAGCCCGCCACAGAAAGACTGAAATGAAGTGACATGTCCTCCTTGAGATCTTATGTGATCGATCATTTGCATGGCCGACATGTGGTCAATACCGGGGTCAAGGCCACATTCGTACAAAAAAATCAGCCCCGCCTGTTTGATCTGGCCTGCTAGTTGTTGCACTTCATCGTCTACATAAGAAGCGGTGAGCAAATGTTTTTTTAGCTTAAGACAAGACTCTGCCGCATGAATATGGAAACGTGCCGGTAGCATGGAAATGACCAGGTTGGCTCGTTGCATTAAGTTTTCACGAGCAGAAGTATCTAATACATCCAGAGCGGAAGCTTTTACATTCTCATACTTACTTTCGTATTGGTGAATAACATCAGGAGCGGCATCCACCACCTGAATCTGCCAGTCATTTTTCTGCCCCTCTTTGCTCAGGTAGTCAATCAGGGCTGCAGCAGAACGTCCTGCTCCGAGTATTAAAATCTTCTTCATATTGTATACATATTATTATTGGCCTCGGACTCTACTTCATATCAACGAAGAGTCATTTCAATAAATTTTGTGTTTTCTACTCATCCTCTCGCTCGGATATCGCATACCAATCAATTTTTCTGGAAATGTACATGACCACTGCCAGAATAATAAACAGGGCGATACTGCCGATGAGTAGAGCATAATCCTGCAATTGTAAAAGCGTAAAAATAAAACCGTACATCAGCAAGAGGAGCAGCGTTAACATGGCAGTAAGCTTTTTATGTTTGAAAATGGCCTGTACATAAATTGCGATCAGGCTGGTGACCATGATGGTAGCAATGATATAGGCCAGGTTAAAACTAGTGTGCTCAGAGATGGCTACCAATAAGGTAAAGAATATACAGAGCGCCAGTCCTACTAAAAGGTATTGGATCGGATGAATCCGCTTACGGTTCAGAATTTCTACAAAGAAAAAAGTAAGAAAAGTAAGCGCGATAAACATGATCGCATATTTCACTGAGCGCATACTTTTCTGGTATTGATCTACCGGCAACAGTAGGTTAACGCCAAATCCATAACTTTGGGTATTAGCCTGTACTGCAGCTTCTTCACGATAGGGTGGGTATAGATAATCGTCCTCTGGAGGAGCGATATTTTGCAGCGGAAAAACATACTGATCACCTTTCCAGGCCTGGGGAAAATTACGGTTAAGGTGTAGCACTTCCCATTTAGCTGTAAAGCCTTCTTCTGTTATGTTGTGTTCATCAGGCAGGAATGCACCTACAAAGCTGGGATTAGTCCAGGCTGAATTTAAAACTACATTGGTGGTTTTACCTAATGGCAAGAAACCCAGAGAGCCGCTTCCATGCAATTCAATTTGAAAATTAAAATCATAAGCTTGTGTACTGGTATCCGCTGGCACATCTACTTTCACCCCTGAAGACAGCACATTGCCTGGCCCGGCGCCGGGATCAAAAGTAAGATCTGCTTCTTGCCATTGCAATACAATATTTTGTTCTATCCCCCGCATATCAGGAATGCCAAAGGCAATAAATGCATCTTCCCAAATAAGCTGGGCTGCATCAAGATTTGTCATTTCCAAATCAGGGGTAGAAAACCGACCGCTAATTGCCAGCTGAGCGCTGTATACTACCGCTTCATAAATACCCCGCTGGCGAATTTCAGGAGCAATCTTTGTATCAATATTCAATACATCAGGTAGAAAGTGAGCGTATTCAGTAGTTTCTACTAATTGATTATTGTTATTTCTATAAGATGTGAGAAAGGGGATCGTTAAGATTGGGCCGGCGAGTGTCTGTGCATTTGCCCAAGAAGAACTTACTTCTTGTATGGCCTGTTGCCGATAGTTTTGCCGCTCGCGAATGAGGTTTTCAATCATGGAAGTGGGAATGAGTAGCAGAAGTATCAGAATAGCTATGGAGGCAATGCGAAGCGTGATGGAATTACGGGTCCAGCTACTGAAGCGCTCGTAAAAGGATTTGGTTTTGCCCGACATGGATCTTAGATAAGTTCTTATCTATAATAACGAATGAACGGATTAAATATTAACATTCCTTTGGAAAGTAAGTAAAATAAGTAAACATCATTTTTATGCCTGAAATAAAAGTAGCCCTGATCAGAGAAGGAAAAGTTCCTGTAGACAGACGAGTGACACTAACCCCTCAACAAGCAGTTGAGCTGCAGAAAAAATTTCCACATGTAAAAGTATATTGCCAGCGAAGTGAGCACAGGTGTTTTACTGATTCTCAGTATGAGGAACTAGGCATTCCGCTGGTAGATGATGTCAGTCATTGCGATATTATGCTAGGTGTGAAAGAAGTGCCGATTCCAGAGCTTATAGCGGATAAGACTTACCTCTTTTTCTCTCATACTATTAAGAAGCAGGCTTATAACAAAACGCTCTTGCAAGAGATACTGAGAAAAAATATTTGCCTGATCGATTATGAGCGCCTTACCAATGAAAAAGGAAACCGCATTGTAGCATTCGGACGTTTTGCCGGTATTGTAGGAGCGTATAACGGGCTTTATACGTATGGGAAAAAGTCGGGTTTGTATGACATTCGCAGAGCTAAGGATTGCTATGATTTAGAAGATCTGAAAATCGAATATGCTAAAGTAAAACTTCCACCTATCAAGATTGCACTTACCGGAGCGGGTAGGGTAGCTAGAGGCGCTATGGAAGTAATGAATGGTGTAGGTATACGAAAAGTGTCTCCCAAAGAATATTTGGAGCAGAATTTTGATGAGTCAGTTTACGCACAATTGTTTGTGACAGACTACAACCTCAAAAGAGGGGGCGGAGATTTTAGCCGGCAGGAGTTCTTTAAATATCCTGAACAGTTTGAACCGGGATTTCAGCCATATACTCAGATGACAGACCTGTTTATCGCCGGAGCCTTCTGGGACCATAGGGCCCCTGTATTATTTTTTAGAGAAGATATGCTGGAAGATAATTTCCAGATTAAGGTGATTGCCGATATCACCTGCGATATTGAAGGTTCAATTCCATCAACCAAGCGTCCCACCACCATTGAAAATCCGGTATATGATTATGATCCTCAGGAAGATAAAGTAGTTGAGGAGCCTTTTACGGACAGCAGGTATGTGAGCGTGATGGCGATAGACAATTTGCCTTCAGAACTTCCTCGCGATGCTTCTCGCTCCTTTGGAGAAAATTTGATCAGATATGTATTTCCAAATTTATTTGGCAAAGATGATGGCATGATCGCCAGGGCTACCATCGCCAAAGAGGGCAAACTTACTGAGCCGTATCTTTATCTCACAGATTATGTAGAAGGTGAAGCATAACAAAAAAGGCTACCGACGAGGAGTCAGCAGCCTATGATTAAAATATGTTATGTAATTTCTTACCCATTCATGGATACCAGGAATTCATCATTGTCCTGCGTCCCTTTCATACGCTGCAATAAGAATTCTATGGCTTCCTGGGAGGTCATGTCGGACATCAGCTTTCTGAGTATCCATACGCGAGAAAGCTCGTCTTTCTCCATAAGCAGATCTTCGCGACGTGTACCCGATGCAGGAACATCAATAGCAGGGTAAATGCGCTTGTTGGCCAGCTTACGGTCAAGCTGCAATTCCATATTACCAGTACCCTTAAATTCTTCAAAGATCACCTCATCCATTTTAGAGCCGGTTTCTATCAGTGCTGTAGCGATGATCGTCAATGAACCACCGTTTTCTACATTACGGGCAGCTCCGAAGAAACGCTTAGGTTTGTGCAATGCATTAGCATCCACACCCCCCGAAAGGATTTTTCCGGAAGAAGGGACAGTAGTGTTATAAGCACGAGCCAGACGTGTAATAGAGTCAAGCAGGATCACAACATCATGTCCGGATTCTACCAGGCGCTTGGCTTTTTCCAATACGATGCTGGAAACTTTCACATGCTTTTCAGCCTGCTCATCAAAGGTAGAAGCGATTACCTCACCATTTACACTGCGAGCCATATCAGTCACCTCTTCAGGACGTTCGTCTATAAGGAGGATCATCAGATATACTTCAGGGTGGTTCTCAGCAATGGCGTTAGCCAGTTCTTTAAGCAATACAGTTTTACCGGATTTAGGCTGAGAAACGATCATACCACGCTGCCCTTTACCAATAGGAGAGAAAAGGTCCAGAATACGGGTAGAATAACGCCCAGATTTGGTCTGAAGATTTAGCCTTTCATTTGGGAAGAGAGGAGTAAGGTATTCAAAAGGGACACGATCACGAATCTCATCCGTAGTTTTTCCATTGACTGATTCTACTCTCAGTAGCGCGAAATACTTCTCACCTTCTTTAGGAGGACGTATCTGGCCTTTTACAGTATCACCAGTCTTAAGTCCGAATAACTTAATCTGAGAAGGAGAAACGTAAATATCATCGGGGCTGGCTACGTAGTTGTAGTCAGAAGAGCGGAGGAATCCGTACCCATCCTGCATAATCTCCAGCACGCCGTCATTTTCAATTAACCCATCAAATTCTTTGATAGGAACAGACGACTGATTTCCTCTGTCTCTATTTTCTCTGTGAGGTTTTTTGTTGTCTGGACGAGAATCACGGTTATCGTAATTTTCTTTTTTGTGCTTGGAGTGGCGTGGTTCTTTGCCCTTATCTTCTTTTCTATCTTCTTTAGACTCAGGTTTAGAGTCTGAAGGGGAGGAAGCTTTTTTATCTTTATCATCAACCTCTATATCAAAAGAATCCAGCAAATCACTGGTATCGTCAGATGTAGATGCCTCGTCCTTATCTTTAGGAGTGTCAGTAACATTCACACGATTCATACGACGAGGTCGAGGACTTTCTTCGCGTTTTTGATCTTGTGCGGGCTGTTTGCTGTCCGGCTTGCTTTCTTCCTTGTCTTTGTTAGATTTCTGACCGGGTTTTCTCCTGGCTTTTGGTTTAGACTTTGGTTTGTCTTCAGTTTCGCTTTTTTTACTTTCGGTAGGCTTCTTACTCGGAAGTTCATCATCAGGCAAAACAGCCTGCTGATCAAGTATTTTATAAATTAGATCCTGCTTATTAAGTTTTTTGTAATTTTTTAAATTTAGCTCTTCAGCAATCTCTCTCAACTCAGAAAGAAGCCTGACCTGTAGTTCATCAATGTTGTACATAGGAAAAATTAAGTGGTGCTAAAAATTAAATCCATCTAGGAAAAAGTCTAGCTTAATTTAATTTGGAATGAATTTTTTAAATAAATAAAAGGCTTTCAAAAGGACAATGCAGTGTTGTGAAGTGTCTGACTGAGGGTAAAGATACCTTTTCGTCCGAATTGATGATGCAATAATATTTTACCTACTGCTAATTGTCAAGAAAAATAAGATAATTTTGTGAAGTCAACACAAGCATGTCAACTTGAGTTCACAATTACATATATAAAAGAAATTTTACTTCGTTAACAAATTATTTTTTCAAAATGTTACAAATCTCCTTTTTAAGAGAAAATCAGGAAAAAGTAGTAAAAGGCTTACAGAAAAGACATTTTCCGGAAGCTGAAGAGGCAGTGAAGACTGTGGTAGAAAAAGATCAGCAACGCAGAAATACACAGACAGAACTAGATCAGATTCTTGCATCTTCCAAAACAGTTTCCAAAAAAATAGGTCAGTTGATGAAAGAGGGGAAAAAGGACGAAGCAGAAGCAGCCAAACAAGAAACTTCTTTGCTGAAAGAACGCAGCAAAACATTAGGAGAGCAGCTAAAACAATATGAAGATGAGTTGGCTCAGCTTCTTTATAATCTTCCCAATATACCCAACGATAAAGTGCCTGAGGGCAGGTCCGCAGAAGATAATGAGGTTAATAGAGCAATGGGGAGAAGTGCCAGAGCTAGCAGGTTCAGCAAAACCTCACTGGGAGTTGATTGAGCAATATGATATTATTGATTTTGAGCTGGGTAATAAAATTACCGGGGCAGGTTTTCCGGTATACAAAGGCAAGGGAGCGAAGCTGCAGCGTGCTTTGGTTAATTTCTTTTTGGATGAAGCGGAAAAAGCTGCTTATCAGGAGATACAGCCACCTGTAGTAATCAATGAAGACTCCGGATATGGAACCGGACAACTACCTGATAAGGAAGGGCAGATGTACCAGTTGGTAAATGAAAAACTGTATCTGATTCCTACTGCTGAGGTTCCTATCACTAACCTGTATCGGGATGTAATCCTGAAAGAAGAAGACCTCCCTGTCAAGCATGTTGGGTTTACTCCATGCTTTCGTAGAGAAGCTGGTTCCTGGGGAGCGCATGTAAGAGGACTTAATCGCCTGCACCAGTTTGATAAGGTAGAGATTGTACATATTCACCGGCCGGAAGATTCGTACCAGGCTCTGGAAGAGATGGCCCTGTATATTCGTTCTTTGTTAGAGAAGTTAGACCTACCTTATCGGGTGCTCAATCTTTGCGCTGGCGATCTCGGGTTTACTTCTGCTCAGACTTATGATATGGAAGTATATTCGGCAGCGCAGAAAAAATGGCTGGAAGTAAGTTCAGTAAGCAATTTTGAAACCTATCAGGCCAATCGCCTGAAGCTTCGTTTTAAAGACAGTAATAAGCAGACCCAGCTGCTGCATACGCTTAATGGGAGTGCTTTGGCTTTACCAAGAATAGTAGCAGCAATTTTGGAAAATAACCAAACCGAAAAAGGAATTAAAATCCCGAAAATTTTGGTGCCTTATACAGGGTTTGAGCTTATCAGTTGATTTCGGAGAAAAGGTATTCATCATACCCTTCCGCCAGGGAGGGTTTTTTTTCAATTGAGCCAGGAGTAATGTAGCTGAAGTTGACGAATAAGGGTTTCACAATAACTTCTTACTTTGGTGGCAGATTCATCCAAAGCGCTATCTGTATTCAAATTGTTGATCTTATGGATAGTAGACTGTATTTCGTCCGAAAGCTCAGTCAGATTGAGCTTTCTGAAAGTAGGTTTGTATTTCTGATGGATAAAAGAAAGGAGCCTACTATCCTGATTGATCAAACTAACCGCATAAATATCTTTCAGGTCCTGGAAAGACTTAAAGTACTGATCGGCTAGTTTTTTTTCCTGTACAAAATCTCCATGGGATAACTCCAGCAGTTTCTCTCTTATGTCATATAGTGCATTATCGATTTTCATAGAAAGTGATTAAGCTGTTACGCGTGGTGGTTTTTCGGAGCTAACATTTTTGAAACCTGTTCTTTTCATATTCCCCCAGCTTTTCTTACCAAAGAGAAGGTCGAGATGGCCTTTAAGTACGCTAAAAAGGACAATAGGATGATATAATATAGGTTCTAGGAGCGCTGTAAGGGCTAGCTTGGCCGTATCTGAACGTTTACTATATTTGTGAAATGAAAACTCTTCTGCTAATAAAGCGAGAACAGAAATAAATACTGCGAAAGCATATACAAGACCAAGTAAAGCAAAAAAATAAGTCCAGTTAACCGCTCCCCAGATCAGCAACCCTATAAAATATAAAACTCCAATGATTTCAATGTAAGGGGCTAGGTATTCAAACAAAAACCAATAAGGATAACTTAACATGCCCATTAGACCATAGCGAGGGTTAAGACATATTTGACGGTGACGATACAATGTTTCAGCGGCTCCACGAGCCCAGCGATTTCTTTGACGCTCCAGTACACGTATTTCTGAAGGGGCTTCAGTCCAGCAAAGCGGATCTGGAATATAAAACACTTTATACTTTTGCTTTAGCTTATGCATGTAGCGTCGCATACGTACTACCAACTCCATATCTTCTCCTACTGTGTTGATAGAATATCCCCCTGCCTTGATAGCAATTTGTTTATCAAACAAACCAAATGCGCCTGAAACGATAAGCAAGCCGTTAAGCTTACTCCATGCGATGCGACTAAGTAAGAAAATCCGGAGATACTCCAGGGTCTGAAAACGAGCGAGCAAGTTTGAGGGAAGCTGTACATTGACCAGGCTACCATCTTCTACTTTGCATGAGTTAGCTACTCTTACGATTGCACCGGTAGCAATCACTCTTGTCTTATTGCGAAGAAAGGGTCGCACCATTTTCAATAGTGCATCGGGAGCAATAATAGAGTCAGCATCCATAGTGGCCACGAGCTTATTTTCTGAAATATTGAGACCAGCATTTAGGGCATCTGCCTTGCCTCCATTTAGCTTATCAATAAGAATAAGCTTTCCAAAAGCCCTGTTTTTTGACTTATAAACGCCTAAGATTTTACGGGTAGGAAGTAAACCTGATGTTTGTTGGGCAAGAGGAATTAACTGAAAATAGTCGATCAGGTTTCCCAAAGAATTATCGGTGCTACCATCATTGATGACAATTACATCATAGTTATTGTACTGTAAAGAAAGCAAGGACCTGACACTGTCTATAATGCTTTTTTCTTCATTGTACATAGGGACAAGCAGAGATATAGATGGTGCTGAAGGTGAGGATAAAACCGCCTGATCATCTACATGCCGATTATTACGGATATATTTTCTGGTTTCTCTAATAGAGACGATAGCTAAGAGTAAGTTTACCAGCGAGATAGCAATAGCATAGAAAAAAATCAGATGCTCAGAAATAAATACTGCGATTTTTATGCTCAGCTCTTTCATATGTGCTCGCTTTTATGAGGTATATGTTTGTAAGGTTCTTTAGATTTTTTGGGCGTTCTCTCAAGAATTTCAGCTATTGCTAATTCAGCAGCTTCTTTAAGTCCGGGAGATTCCTGACGCAAAAGGGGGCGGAGTAAGTTGGCGTGAAAAATATGACCAAGCTTGCCGATAGCATGAATAGCCTTGATTTTGAGGTTCTCATCATTTGCGTCTAGCAGATTGATGATGTTGCTCAGGTATTGCTTAGCATCCAAAGCTTCTAATGTGTTGATCGCCTCAGCTTTAACTTCATCATCGGTATGATATAACAGGGGTAGAACCGACTCAAGGGCATCTTCTTGCTGGAATAAAGTTATCATTTGCAGTAGAAAAACGATTGCCGATGGCTCATTTGCACCTAGCCAGCGAGAAAAACCGGGAATTGACTCAGAAGGTAATGTCTGCAACTGAAATCGGAGCTGAATTTGCAACCACTCACTGATTGGACTCTTTTGTTGAGAAAAAAAGCTAAGCATATGTGGTGAATTCATTCGGATAGCGGCTATTTTCACCTCGTCGGCTAATAAGGTTTGAGGTGCATTCTGCCAATCCACAAATGCCGTTTCCAATTCAGGGCAATGACATCCAATTTCTGATAATTCACGTACCCCCTTGATTTTTTGAAGAATACGTCTGCTTTTGAGCTTCGCAATAGACTCCTGTTGTAACCCTAAACAAACGTACAACTGCTGAAATTGCCTTTTAGCATTGCCGCTAAAGCTCTTTTTAAGTTCTATAAGAAGGTCTGTCATCAATTGCTTCTGCTCTTTATTCTTTAATTCATTTTTTTGGAACTTGTTGATAATCAATGTGGTAGATGATAATACTTCTTCTTTATTACTTTCTACCAGCGCATCATAGATAAAATATTGATAACGAAACTTTAACGTAGCGCGCCTTCTGTCTCTTGCCACCAAGTACCAGCGGCGAGAATACAATATCATTAAAGTCATGATACTTAATGAAATGAGTAGTATGGCAATTTGTATGAAGTTAATAATCTCAGTAGGGTACTTATTTAAAATGAACCAATTGATTATAACAGAGTTGGTATGTAACAGCATAACTTTCATACTAAAACCTCCTTTTCAGGTGAATCGTAAAACTAAGCCGGTCTGTGAGCCTGATCTCAGCGTAATCTTCCTGCTGAAACTCCAAGGACGAACGAATGAGCCACAGTCTTTTCTTCAGAGGATGCTGATAATCTATGCCTAACCATGTAGCATTCAGTCGCTGCACCTCGGTCAAACTATTAATTTTTAGAGGTGTAGCTCCATTTCCCAAATAGAGTGTGGTATAATGGTCTTCATTTTTGAGATACCTTCTTGCGGTAAGTAATGCTGTAAAAGGGGTTGTACTTTCTAATGAAGACATATAAGCTCTGACAGAAAGCCAGTAAGTAGGAAAGTAGCGCCCTAGTTGAGCAGTATAGATATGAATGGGCAAATCTTGAAAGTACAATCCTCTCACTCCAGCGGAAGCTTCCCACGCATCAGGAAGGAGGCGGAAAATTTCAGCACCCCATCTGATTTTAGGAAAAAAAGTAGCATTTGAAAAGCCAAGGTTTACGTAGGCGTACGTACTGGCATCAATTTGAGGGTATGCGTCAACTTCTGCCTGAACACCCTGCTGATCAAACATCTGAGCATATTTCAGTCTGCCAATCATTAAAGTACGGGGCAGCTTTCTTTGATAAAAGGTAGTAAACTGGTGCCAGGGAGTAAAAGTATTACTAAAGCGACTCTGTTTGTATTCTACTCCAACTGCATTTTTTCTTCTTAGTACTTCTACTTTTTCTTTCAAGCTGTTTGCCTCCTTATGGAGCTTGGTTGAATCGTCTTCTTGGAGGAGTGTATCTAAAGTGTGGATGGCTTCATCATATTGCTGGTGAGCGGTAAGTGCCTGGGCACGGATGTACATCAGGTTTTCATTATCAGGATAAAGCGCAAGACCTTTATCCGCACTTAGGATAGCTTTTACGTGCTCTCCTGCCCAGTAATTAATTCTTGCAATTGCTTCCAATGCTTCCTCAGTCGGAGGAAACCGGTTGATAAGAAAGTTGAGCTGGCGCAAAGCAGGCATAAATTCACCACTCCAGGCCATTACCATAGCCTGCAAAAAAAGGGCATCGTAGTGCTCAGGGTGCTCAAGCAGAATGAAGTTTAGATCACGCTGTGCCTGTGCATAATTAACACTGTAAGCATGTTGTTTTGCGGCATGATAAAGAGAATCAGTCTGGCTAAAAGCTAGATAAGTAAAGTGTAATATAAATATGGTACAAAAATACCTTTTCATGAAGCCTGGGTCATAGTGTTAACCTCCTGAATACATTCCATAAGTTGTCCGAGATCAAAAGGCTTAGTCATAAATCGGTTAGCTCCCATCTCTAATGCTTCTTTTCTGATATGCTCCAGGCCGATTGAGGAAACCACAATAATATAAGCATTGAGCTTAAGGGTTTCTCTGATGTATTCTACCAATTCAGTGCCTGAGGCTACAGGCATCAATAAATCCGTAATGATCATGTCTGGCTGTTGTTTTTTTGCGAGTTGGATAGCCTTTTTTCCGTTAGTCGCAGTAAAAACATCATATTGCCCCAGATTTCTTAACTGATGTGCCACCAGTTGTAACATGATATCATCGTCATCAACTATCAATATTTTCATAGTATTAATTCTTTATCTGATGAAACTGATTACCTTTTTTCCTTCCATACTTACTTGCCAGTAATTCAGACTTTCCGCAAAAGGTAAGGTAAACTCGTAAAAACCTGGATTCAACTTATGCTCCCGGACAGCCTCTTTTGACTCTCCCATAAGATTGTAAGTACTTATTGTCAGAAGTTGGACGGAGTCACTCAGGTGAAGCAATATTTTTGGTGCACCTTCTTTGTCAGTATCAAGCTGAAAATGAAGTGTTCTCGAATCTTCAACCTTGGCTTTGGTTACTTCCTTTTTCTTGATACTTGTAGGTGTGTACTCCGTTACTACAGAATCCGCAATAGCCAATAGAGGCATATCTTGTGCAAAAAGTCTATAGCTTGAAGACATCAGTATGTATAAAAATAAAAATATACAGTATTTCATATGCATGTAAATATATTTCAAAAATAATACAAAATATATTAATAATACAAATTAATGCTTAACAAAATTATACTTAAGCAAGAAATACTGTGAATAAGACAAAAAAATATTTTGTGGGCTGAGGAAAAGTATGCTACATTAAAATGTAATAAAACAGCGGATTTAGAATAAAGTTAACCTATGAGAGTAGTTGGAGAGATCCCCCATGAAGCCTGTAAGATCACAATCTTCGCATGGAATAATAAGTATCTAATAAAACTGGAAAGGGGAGTGATTGAACAAACCTTTAAAGTTTCTGAAATGGATGTGACAGGTGATGAAGATATAAAAAAAATGCTTGAAGGAAAATTTATGGAAAAAGCGCTTAGCAGATTTGAGGAAATGGAAGCTTCGCTTTTTGACGCTATAGAGTCCCTGTATTGATTTATCTCTTTAAATATTCTACAAAAGCGTAGGGATAAGGATTCTTTTCATCAGCTTTATACTCTTCGCGCTTGCTTTCTTTCCAAGTGTTCGTATTTATTTCCGGGAAAAAAGCATCACCATCAAAGGTGGATTTAATTTCGGTGATATACATTTTATCAGCTTTATCGATTGTCTGACGATAAATTTCTGCACCGCCCAAAATAAAAACTTCATCTTGTTGGTTTTTCTGAGCGATCTGAAATGCCTTTTCAATATCACCTACTACAAAACAGCCTTCAACCTGATAATCAGGATTACGGGTAATAATAATATGGGTGCGATTAGGTAGTGGTCCATTCATAGACTCAAAAGTCTTTCTCCCCATGATTACGTAGTGCCCTTTGGTAGTATTTTTAAAAAATTTAAGGTCAGCAGGCATATGCCATACCAGATCGTTTTCTTTACCAATAACATTATTGTTGGATTTGGCAGCAATGATTGATTTGATCATAAAGTATTACCTCTTAGAAACTCTTCAACAGACATTCTTTTTTTCCCTTCAATCTGAAGTTCATTAAAAGATAAAAGGTAGTCTTTTGTCTGTATATGGATAAAATTTTTATTGTCCGTAATATATTGTCCAGCAGCTAGGTTCGGGTTCTTCTCCTGTGTATTGGTGATAGAGTAGATTTTACATAATTTTTCACCGGTTCGGGTATCCAAGGTGGTCCAGGCAGCAGGGTAGGGTGAAAGTCCCCGCACAAAATTTCGTATCTGCTCAGCAGGTTGGTTCCAGTCAATCTTACAGGTTTCTCGGTGTATTTTTGGGGCGGATTTAAGTGTAGTGCCTTCCGTTATTTGTGGTTCTAATTTATACTTATTGTTAGCGATTGCTTTTACCGTTTTGAGTACTAGCCCACTTCCCTTCTGCATAAGCCTTTCATATAAGGAGCCAGCAGTATCCTCAGAAAGTATAGGTTCTTTTTCCTGAAAAAGTATATTACCAGTGTCTATTTCATGCGTGAGCATAAAAGTAGTAACTCCCGTTTCAGTTTCCCCGTTTATGATTGCCCAGTTGATAGGCGCTGCCCCGCGATATTGTGGCAAATAAGAGGCATGTAAATTAAAAGTCCCTATTTCAGGCATGCTCCATACTGTTTCAGGCAACATACGGAAAGCAACTACTATCTGTAAATTAGCATTGTAGCTTTTCAACTCTTTGTGAAATTCAGGATTTTTAAGGTTAGTAGGCTGAAGCACCGGAATATTCTGTTCCAGCGCATAGGCTTTTACTGGAGAAGGGATTACTTTCTGTCCTCGTCCTCGGGGTTTGTCTGCTGCAGTAACTACCGCTACAACCTGAAACTGGTTTTCAACCAGAATTTGTAGTGAAGGAACAGCAAACTCGGGAGTTCCCATAAATATGATCCTGAGGTCTTTCTTCATATAATAACTAATGCTTATCTCGTATTAAATGTTTTACAGGGATTATTCGAAGTCTTCATAGAGCAGGTATTTCTTACGCATACTTTTATATTGGTTAAGGTCATCTATCCAACTTCTTCTGATTTCCTGCGCAGTGACTCCCGAAGTAAGTTGTTCTCTAAGCTTCTCGGTGCCCGCCAGTAAGTCAAAAAACTTTTCACGGAAAAAATCCTCGTTACTGATACCCAGGTCAGAAGCATTCTGATAAAAACCTATTAGATAGTTTAAATTGAGATTTGTTAACGGCTCTCTTTTCCTTAGGTCTGCTCCGTAGCAGCGTTCACCTTCGTGCTTTGGGTTCATAGCCACACCCTCAATATCTTCGGGTATAAAGCTTAAAGTATCAGGTGCCTGCATTTCTTCTTCTGCTGCTACAGAAAAGACAGGATCAGGGTATCCAATCACCTGGAACGGAAAAGGTGTGCCTCGGCCAATGCTCATGGTAGTCCCTTCAAAAAAGCACAGAGAAGGATAAAGGTTAACGGCCTGGTCATTGGGTAAGTTGGGAGAAGGGTGAATAGGTAATGTATAGTGATCCTGATGGGTATAATTTTCTACTTTGATTACTTCCACATCACAAGTATCACCTTCGGGGAGCCAGCCTTCACCATTGATCATTTGGGCGAGTTCGCCTACGGTAAGTCCATGAACTACAGGAATAGGGTGCATCCCTACGAACGACTGATGTTCCATCTCCAGGACAGGTCCATCTACATAATAGCCATTAGGATTGGGTCTGTCCAGAATCAGCATTTTTTTACCCTGCTCAGCACAGGCCTCCATTACATAATGCATGGTGCTGATATAGGTATAAAACCTTGCCCCTACGTCCTGAATATCAAAGACGACGATATCAATACCTTCCAGTTGTTCGGGCGTTGGCTTTTTATTGCTACCATACAAAGAGATGATTGGAAGACCGGTCCTGGTATCAGTAGAATTCTGAATGTGCTCTCCTGCTCCGGCTTCTCCTCTAAAACCATGCTCAGGGGCAAATATAGTTTTGAGATTTACACCCATAGCCAGTAATGAGTCTACCAGATGAGTGTCCCCGATATGCGAAGTGTGGTTGACTACAGCAGCGACATTTTTACCTTTCAGCAATGGTAGATAGGTATTGGTATGCCATGCCCCAGGCTTTATGGCATTATTATCTTCTATAAGTTCGGGTTGGCAAGCCAACGCAAATGGAAGAATAAAGAGGGATATTAGTGTGAAGAGACGCATAAAGTTATTTAATTTGCATCGGACAGAATTATTGGCTGTAAATGTATAAATACTTTTTTGATATCACACAGCAGCCTTATTCATGTGCGATGTAAAGAAGATAAATCAGGTAGCATTCCTTGAACCTCCCTTATTTTATATCAAAAAAAATTAATAAAGCTGAGAATAAATCTTTTTCAGCGACTATTAATAAAATAGCAGTAGCTAGCATTGCACTGGGCCTGGCTACTATGCTTGTATCTTTTCTGATACTCGGCGGGTTCAAAAGAGTAATTACCAACAAGATTTTTACTTTCAACGGACATATACAGGTAACCAAATATTCGTTAGATAATTCATTACAGGAAGAGCCCATATCTGTTAATAATCCGCTCATCCAAAACCCTGAACAATTTGACTTTATTGATCATGTACAGGTATTTGGCCATACTGCCGGCTTATTACAAACTGACAACGAAGTATATGGTGCTTTTATTAAAGGAATAGGCCCGAATTTTGACAGTTTGCGTTTTAAAGACAACCTGCTGGAAGGTTCTTTTATTCATTTTTCTGATAGTAACGATAACAGTCCGAATAGCTATTCTACAGAG
Source organism: Catalinimonas alkaloidigena (assembly GCF_029504655.1). Lineage (NCBI taxonomy): Bacteria > Pseudomonadati > Bacteroidota > Cytophagia > Cytophagales > Catalimonadaceae > Catalinimonas > Catalinimonas alkaloidigena. The sequence goes on along the minus strand of NZ_JAQFIL010000001.1, from coordinate 6,761,402 downwards.
GTGCTCATTAGTAACAAGATTGCAAATACCCTTCAGCTAAATGTAGGCGATGATGTAAGGATGCTATTCATTGATCCCTACCGGGTGCGCAAACTCCATGTTCGGGGAATTTATAATACTGGGATAGAAGAATTTGACGAACAGATGATCATTGGGGATATTGGATTAGTGAGACGGATCAACCAATGGTCGGATTCACTGGTAGGGGGTATAGAAGTTTATCTTAAGGATTATGATGCCATGGCAGAGGCGGAGAACAGGCTACAAAATGACCTGGACTATGATCTATTTATAGAAAAAGTAGGTGACAAATATGTGCAAATGTTTGAATGGCTTGACCTGATCAACAATAACGTCATTATTTTTCTTTCCCTTATTCTCTTTGTTGCCTGCTTTAATATTGTTAGTATCCTGCTTATACTGATCATGGAAAGGACCCAGATGATAGGCATTCTCAAAGCCCTGGGGGCGAGAAACCGACAGATCAGAAAAATATTTCGCTACAATGGAATATTACTCATTGTGAGAGGTATGATGATTGGTAACCTAATCGGAATTGGCTTTGGGTTATTACAATATTTTTTCAAGATTATTCCCTTAGATCCAGAGAATTACTATATGGACTATGTACCCATTCACTGGGATCTCTTAGCGATTGTGGGGCTCAATCTGCTTACTTTTACTATTGTAGTGCTGGTGCTCAATATTCCTACTATCATCATTTTGCGCATCAACCCAATCAAAGCAATCCGTTTCGATTGACTATCGATTGTACTTGCGGAAGAAGCTGCGGATTTTAATATATATAACTCCGGTAAATGCCTCCCAAAAAATACGAGTTGACATCTTAGATTCTCCCTTGGTGCGATTGGTAAAAATGATAGGAACTTCTTTGATCTTAAAATCATACATCCAGGCAGTAAACTTCATTTCTATCTGGAAGGCATAGCCTATGAAGCGTATTCTATCTAGGTCTATGGTTTGCAGCACACTACGATGATAACATTTGAAACCAGCAGTGGCATCACGAATAGGCATGCTCGTCACCATTTGTATATAAATACTGGCAAAAAAAGAGATGAGCACCCTACTCATAGGCCAGTTAACTACATTTACACCACTTACATAGCGTGAACCTATTGCCAGATCGTACCCGTCATGGGCACATGTTTCGTAAAGCCTCACCAAATCGTTTGGGTTGTGCGAAAAGTCAGCATCCATCTCAAAGATGTAAAGATAATTGGCATGTAGTGCATATTTAAACCCTGCTATGTATGCAGGACCCAGGCCACTTTTTTTCTCACGTTCCATCAGATGTATTCTTCCCGGATATTTCTGCTGTTTCTCTTTTACCAATTGAGCTGTACCGTCTGGAGAATTATCATCGACGATTAGCACATCGAAGAGAACTGATTGATTGAGAATATCTTCCAGTAGAGGGTTGATATTTTCTTTCTCGTTATAAGTGGGAATAACAACTAGGCAAGTGCTCACAGTCTAGAATCCTGATGGTGGTTAAAAAGCTCCAAAAATAGAGAAGTTTAGGCTATGGTAAAAATCATTTACAGGCTTAAATTAAATTGATGCTTGTCAGTACTGAAGGATATTTGTTATTTCGGGTCTGGTTATTTCTTTGGAAACGGAAGAATCGGATTTTTTCATATGCAACAGACTTTATATTTATAAGCACATGACTAAATGCATATTTTTGGACAGGGATGGTGTGATAAATCGTGATCGGGTAGATTATGCCTATGACCTGTCTCATTTTGAGATCTTAGCAGGAGTGCCACAAGCTTTGGTGAAACTGAAAAAAGCCGGTTATCTGCTGGTAGTAGTAACCAACCAGTCCGGTATAGCCAAAGACATTTATACCAGAGAAGATATGAGAGCCTGCCATCAGTATATGCATGAGCAAACTGATCATGTGATTGATGCGGTATATTATGCTCCTCATCATCCTAGTGTTACGGAATCACTTACCCGTAAACCGGATACGCTAATGTTTGAAAAAGCGATAGCACGTTTCGGTATTGACCCTGGAAAGTCATGGATGATAGGTGACAAAGAGAGAGACATTATTCCGGCAAGGCAGTTTGACATTCCATCAATTCTAATCGGCCCCAGCAAAGAGGAGACACTAGCTCAGTATATTGTAGAAGATTTGGCAGAAGCAACAGAAATAATCCTGGGAAAGCTTTAGCGTAGAATTGTTTTGAGGTGGTCTACACCTTCCTCACTTACCTTGTAGCGTCCCTGACGCATTTTAAAAACTTTTTTGTAATCCTGATTCAGCTTGTTAAAATGGGAGGTATTGGTAAGGTCAATACCATGTTCACGGAGTAGTTTGTTTACCTCTTGAGTAGTAAAAGTCCCTTCGTCATTTTTGGATTGAATATAGTAGCTGGCTAGTAGCACAATATCAGTCTTACTGATGCTCTTCGGCGCTTTATAATAAAGCTCTCCAAAAGAAGCCGCTGTCAGTTTTCCATTAGGTGTACCGGATGAGGGCTTTGGTTCAGCAGACTCAAATATACTGAACTGTCTCCCTGCGGCAGCTTCCTGCTCAGACTGAGCACTGGAAGGAGCTTCTTTAAGTATTTTGGTAAAACTTTTGATAGTATCCGCATAAGAATTCACAAAATCTTCAGTGCCCTCAATCTCAAACTCTCCACCATTAACCGCAATTCTGATTCTCGCTTTGCTTTCCATTGATTTTAGATTGTAATTGTCTTTATTTGCATGTGCCGAATATCAGCAATATATATTTTTTACCATACTTAATAAACTACTTTCAGTAATCCCCTCATCTGATTTTGGCTTTTCTTTAAATGTACTTACCAACATATCACTGATTCTAAATCATTATGTCGCACAAGATTAATGTTAGCATACTAGGCGAAATTGCCATTGAAGCAGGCAAAGAAATTTTGAATATCTACCATAATGCTGATTTTTCTCAGATTGTAGATTTCAAGGCGGATGATTCTCCTCTAACGACTGCCGATAAAGCGTCACATATCGTAATTATGGAGCGCCTGAAGAGCAAATATCCTGAAATTCCAATAATTTCTGAAGAAGGTAAAGATATAACCTACGATACCCGTAAAGATTGGGAATACTTTTGGTTAGTTGATCCATTAGATGGCACCAAAGAATTTATCAAGCGTAATGGACAGTTTACAGTAAATATAGCCTTGATTCATAAAGGGGTACCAGTAGCAGGAGTTATTTACACGCCCGTTACGGAAGAGCTCTACCTGGCTGCAAAAGATGGATACGCAGTAGATCTTGATGAAGGAGCTTATAAACAGACACTTCCAGCTAGTCCTATTCCAGTTAAAGTGAATCAAAAAACAGAAGATTTAGTAGCAGTGCGCAGTAGTAGTCATGCATCAGGTGAAGAAGAAGAGCTACTCAAAAAATATGGTGTTACTGAGAGTATTTCTAAAGGAAGCTCATTAAAGTTTTGTATGGTAGCTGAAGGCAAAGCGGATATTTATTACAGGCATGGCCCCACCATGGAATGGGATACTGCCGCAGGACAAGTAGTGGTGGAGTGTGCAGGAGGAAAGGTTCTAAAAGGAACTGGCTCCGAACCATTCACTTACAATAAAGAGTCTCTAAGAAACGGCAGCTTCTTGGTACTTTCTGCGATTAGCCCGATGTAATATGTGCGTAAGATTTTGATTATTTGGAGATTTATCTATATTTGCATAGAATTATTAAATTAAATATTAAATAAGTGCAAAAAAATAAAAATAACTTTGCGCTCATCATGGCAGGCGGAGTAGGTACGAGGCTTTGGCCAGTAAGTCGTAAACACTTCCCCAAACAATTTCATGATGTACTAGGTGTAGGAGAAAGTCTTTTACAACTCTCTTATAATCGTCTGTTGGATGTCTGTCCAGAGGAAAATATTTTTATTATTTCCAATCAGGATTATTACAGTCTAATCAAAGAGCAGCTTCCGGGCATGACAGATGATCAGATCCTGTTAGAGCCTCAACTGCGTAATACAGCACCTTGTGTGGCATATGCGGTGCATAAAATCGCCCAAAAAAATCCTGAAGCAAATCTGATAGTATCGCCGGCCGACCACCTCATCCTGAAGCAGGATCAGTTTAAAAAAGTAGCTTTGAAAGCTTTAGAGGTAGCCGGACAAAGAGATGATTTGATTACTTTCGGTATTACGCCAACCCGTCCGGATACTGGTTATGGCTATATAGAATATGATCAGGAAAGAGAAGAGGATGGTGTCTTCAAAGTAGCTGCATTTAAAGAGAAACCTGACCTGGCTACAGCTGAAGCGTTTCTTAAGGCAGGAAATTTTGCCTGGAATTCTGGAATATTTGTCTGGAGTATTGGTGCTATAATGAAAAGTTTTGAAAAATATCTTCCTGAGGTTAATAAACTGTTTGAAAAAGGAGCGAATATTTATTATTCTGAGAAAGAAGAAAGCTTTATTAAAGAAACTTACGAAAACTGCATTAACATCTCTATTGACTATGGAATATTGGAAAAAGCAGATAATGTTTATGTGATTCCTGCGGATTTTGGCTGGACTGACCTGGGGACTTGGAAGTCAATAGATTCGCAGCAGGAAAAAGATGTATGTGGAAATAGCCTGCAAGGCACAGTGCTTGCTTATGATACACATGAATCATTTATCAAAGTCCCGAAGGACCACTTGGCTGTAGTACAGGGCTTGGAAAACTATATCGTTATCTATGATGGTAAAGCGCTAATGATATGCCAGAAAGACCAGGAGCAAATGGTCAAAAAATTCTTAGGTGACATCAAAGAAAAAGGATATAACGAATTCGTTTAAAACATTAATTTTCTAATCAGCTAATCATGAAAAAGGCGTTAATCACAGGAGTTACCGGACAAGACGGAGCCTACTTAGCCGAGTTTCTACTAAAAAAAGGTTATGAAGTTCACGGAATTAAGCGTAGAACCTCCCTTTTTAATACCGATCGCATAGACCATCTCTATCAGGATCCGCACGAAAGAGATCTGAAATTTAAACTTCATTATGGGGACCTGACAGATTCTACCAATATCATTCGTATTGTGCAGGAAGTACAGCCGGATGAGATCTACAACCTGGGAGCCATGTCTCATGTCAAAGTAAGCTTTGATGAGCCGGAATATACTGCTAATGTGGACGGTTTAGGCACTTTAAGAATATTAGAGGCTGTACGTATTCTGGGTCTTCAGGAAAAAACCAAAATTTATCAGGCCTCTACCTCAGAACTGTATGGCCTGGTGCAGGAAGTTCCTCAAAGCGAGAAAACACCTTTTTATCCTCGCTCACCGTATGCCGTGGCAAAAATGTATGGTTTCTGGATTACAGTTAATTATCGTGAAGCTTACAACATGTTTGCAGTCAACGGAATTCTGTTCAATCACGAATCTCCAATCCGGGGTGAAACTTTTGTGACACGTAAAATTACCCGCGCGGCAGCCCGCATCGCATTAGGACTTCAAGATGCTTGCTACCTTGGCAACATGGATGCCAAACGTGACTGGGGACATGCTAAAGACTATGTAAAGGCCATGTGGCTCATTTTACAGCAGGAAAAGGCCGAAGATTATGTGATTGCTACCGGTATCACCACAACAGTTCGTGACTTTGTGCGTATGTCTTTTAAAGAACTAGGCATAGAGCTGGATTTTGAAGGCGAAGGAGTAAACGAAGTGGGAAAAGTCGTTAGTTGCTCTAACCCTGATTTTCAGTTGGAAATCGGCAAAGAAGTGATCAAAGTTGATCCTGAGTACTATCGTCCTACCGAGGTTGACTTGCTGATTGGCGATCCTACCAAAGCGCGTGAGCAACTTGGCTGGAAGCTGGAATTTACGTTAGAAAGCCTGGTGAAAGATATGGTACAGTCTGATGTAGCCTTATTCAAAAGAGATAAATTCTTGTTGAAAGGGGGCCATAAGGTGTACAACTATCACGAATAAAATTATGGAAAAAGACGCTAAAATTTATATAGCCGGCCATAGAGGTATGGTCGGTTCTGCTATTCTACGCAACTTACAGAAGAAAGGCTTTAGCAATTTTGTGCTGAAAACATCCAGCGAGTTAGATCTAAAAAATCAGCAGGCGGTTGCTAAATTTTTTGCGGAAGAAAAACCTGATTATGTATTTCTGGCAGCGGCAAAAGTAGGAGGTATTCATGCTAATAATACCTACCGAGCCGAGTTCCTTTACGAAAACCTGATGATACAAAATAACGTCATTCATCAGAGTTATGAGCATGGGGTTAAAAAGCTGCAGTTTTTAGGGTCCTCTTGTATTTATCCTAAAATGGCTCCTCAACCCTTAAAAGAGGATTACCTTCTCACTGGAACTTTAGAATACACCAATGAGCCTTATGCGATTGCTAAAATTGCAGGTATCAAAATGTGTGAAAATTATCGCCTCCAATATGGTTGCGACTTTATTGCTACCATGCCTACCAATCTGTATGGGCCGAATGATAATTATGATCTTAATAATTCTCATGTATTACCGGCATTAATTCGTAAATTTCATGAGGCTAAAGAGAGTAATGCTGAGTTTGTAGAAATCTGGGGTACTGGGAGTCCCAAAAGAGAGTTTTTACATGTAGATGACCTTGCAGAAGCCTGTGTCTATCTGATGGATAATTATAATGAGCCTGAGCTCGTTAATATCGGTACAGGCGAAGATATTGCGATCAAAGATCTGGCGTTGTTGATTAAGGAAATTGTGGGTTTTGAAGGAGAATTGCGTTTTGATACTTCTAAGCCTGATGGTACTCCCCGCAAACTGATGGATGTAAGTAAACTTCATAGCTACGGCTGGAAACACAATATTAGTTTACGTGAAGGCATTACTTCTGTATATGAAGAGTTTAAGAAAGAAGTAGTTGCTTAAAATACAGTAATAATTATGGCAAAGCTAGGCTTATCTAATACCAACAAAATCATTGGCGGTGTGTGTGGAGGCATAGCAGAGCATTTTGGTTGGGATGCCACTATTATAAGAATATTGTTCGCTATAGCTGCTGTCATTGGCTTCGGCTCACCGGTAATTTTTTATCTGGTACTGTGGTTAATTATGAAATTCAGTTAGCTTTCTCTGATGTATAAAATATTAAAACCTCTCAAGTTAATATCCTGAGAGGTTTTTTTGTGCAATAACCAATCTAATTTGCAAGTAATTAACTTACTAAAGTGTCCACATTTAGTAACGCCCTTACCTCATTAGCGATGCTATCGGCATCATAACCACATTCACGGTGAAGCTCAATTTGTTCTCCATGCTCAATGATATGATCGGGTATACCAAGTCTTTTTACCTGAGCTGAATAGCCGTGTTCAGCCATAAATTCCAGCACTGCACTGCCAAAACCTCCCATCAGGCAGCCATCTTCTACAGTAATCACTTTCTTATAGCGACCAAATACTTCGTGTAACATTTCTTCGTCTAATGGCTTGACAAAACGCATATCATAGTGCGCGGGATGCATTTCATCTATAGTAAGTTGCTTGCAGGCTTCAATAGCATAATTTCCAATATGGCCGATAGTAAGGATCGCTACTTCTTCTCCATCCTGTATTTTTCTTCCTTTGCCTACTTCTATTTGTTCCATTGGCGTTTGCCACTGAGGCATCACTCCTTGTCCACGGGGATAGCGGATGGTAAAGGGACCATCTTTGTACAAAGTAGCAGTGTACATCAGGTTTCTTAGTTCCGCCTCATTCATGGGGGCAGATACCACCATATAGGGTAGGCAGCGCATGTAAGCAAGATCATAAGCCCCATGATGCGTAGGACCGTCAGCTCCGGCTACCCCAGCTCTATCAAGACAAAAGATTACTGGTAACTTCTGTATGCAAACGTCGTGAATGACCTGATCATACGCCCGTTGCATAAAGGTGCTGTAGATATTACAAAAGGGAGTCAAACCCTGAGTAGCCAATCCGGCAGAAAAAGTGACCGCATGCTGTTCAGCTATACCCACATCAAAAGCACGGTCAGGCATGACCTTCATCATAATGTTGAGAGATGAGCCGGAAGGCATCGCAGGTGTAATGCCCATAATTTTTTTGTTTTGCTGGGCTAACTCTACAATTGTTTCTCCGAACACCTGCTGATATTTAGGCGGCTGAGGAACATCATACACTTTTTTGCGAATCTCACCCGTTACCTTATCAAATTTACCAGGGGCGTGCCATTTGGTCTGATCTTTTTCTGCTAATGAGTACCCTTTTCCTTTTACGGTTACACAGTGTAATATCTTGGGACCGGGAATCTTCTTAAGATCTTTCATCACATGTACCAGATGGTCCACATCATGGCCATCTACCGGACCAAAGTAACGAAGGTTAAGCGACTCAAAAAGGTTACTTTGCCTAAGCAGAAAAGCTTTAATACTGGTTTCTACCTTGGAAGCAACTTCCTGGGCACTCTTGCCAAACTTACTGATCTTGCCCAGCATCTTCCACACATCATCTCTTACCTTATTGTAAGTCTGGGAAGTCGTTATATCTGTCAAATAGTCCTTCAATGCGCCCACATTAGGGTCTATAGACATACAATTGTCATTGAGGACAATAAGTAAATTTGTATCGGCCACACCTGCATGATTCATGGCTTCAAAAGCAATTCCACCGGTCATGGCTCCATCACCAATTACTGCAATATGCTGCTTGTCTTCTAGTCCCTGATAATTGGATGCAACCGCCATGCCCAATGCGGCTGAGATAGAAGTTGAGGAATGCCCTACACCAAAAGCGTCATATTCACTTTCGCTACGTTTAGGGAAACCGGAGATTCCATTATAAATACGGTTGGTATGAAAGGTGTCACGGCGGCCGGTAAGAATTTTATGCCCATAGGCCTGATGCCCTACATCCCAGACCAGTTGATCGTAGGGAGTATTAAATACATGATGTAGTGCTATAGTAAGCTCCACCACACCAAGGCTAGCCCCAAAATGGCCGCCATATACAGATACGGTGTCAATGATGAATTGCCTTAGTTCCTGAGAGAGTTGGACTAGTTGGTTTTGATTGAGGGCTTTAACGTCAGCAGGGCTATTAATCTGGGCTAGAATCGGACCGGGCTTAATGAGCATGATGAAATTTTTCTTAAATGTATTTTTGAAACTATGACAATCAACGAATGTTTTACTTTTTTAAAACCCTTTTACCATAAATAAGGTGCAAAGGAACGATCTTTTTTCATAAGAGAACATTTATTGCATAATAATGTCATAAATTTGCTTAGATTTTATGCTAGTAAATTTACTGATTCATAAGATAAAAGAAAGACCCCGTGAGTTTTGAGATTAAACTTCCTCGCTTTGAAGGCCCCTTTGACTTGCTTCTCTTCTTTATTGAGAGAGATGAGCTGGATATACATGATATTCCAATATCTAAAATCACGGATGATTTTCTCAGCTACATAAGGCATTTAGAGGCTATGAATATTGAGGTCGCCAGTGAGTTTATCCTGGTGGCGGCTACACTTATGCGTATTAAAGCCAAGATGCTACTACCCCGTCCTGTGCTTAATGAAGAAGGAGAAGAAGTTGATCCGCGTGAGGAATTAGTAAAACATCTGCTTGAATATAAGAGGTATAAATCAGTTATCAAGGAACTGGCTGAGATGGAAGAAGAACGCGCTTTAAAACATGAACGCGGAAATCTTGTTCAGGAAATTAAGAAACTTGCAGAAACTAATAATGTAGAGGCTGAGCTTCAGGATGTAACCTTATATAAGCTATTAAAGGTGTTTGAACGTGTTACTCAGCGGTTTGAGCTTAAACAACGCGAAAAACCTCATCAGGTAGTACAATATCCATACACCATTTCCGGACAAAAAGGTTATATACTTAGCAATCTTCAGAATCGTAAAAGGGTATCATTTCAGGATATCATCAGTGACGATCCGAATAAGATAGCCGTCATTTTTAATTTTCTTGCGATCCTGGAATTGCTTCAACTGAATGAAGTAACCCTACAAATTGGCGAAGGCTTTAACAACTTCTGGGTATTAAAGAAGGAAGACGAAGATGTACGTGTTGACTAATGGATATTAATTCCAAAAAAATATTTAAAACGCTTAATCCTAATAAGATATGGATACCTGTGGCTATAGGTCTGGGTATCGTATTTTATATGTTTTACAGCGATCCCGACCTTACAGCAGACAAGCTAAACCTTATTTTTGAAGCTTCTATGCTTCCTATAGTACTAGCTCTTCTGGTTATTTTTGCCCGGGATGCCGGTTATGTATACCGTATCAAGACCCTTACGAATGACGAACTTTCCTGGGGCAGCAGTATTTATGTCATTATTTTTTGGGAATTTGCCTCAGCAGTGACGCCTTCTATTGTAGGAGGAACTTCAGTAGTCGTGTTTATTTTGGTAAAAGAAGGCATAAGCCTGGGAAAGTCCCTAGCCTATGTCATGCTGACAGCTATTCTGGATAACCTCTTCTTTGTGCTGGTGGCCCCTCTGGCCTTGCTCTTTACTGCCCAGGAGCTTTTTCCTGATGCCAGCGAGATGGAAGTGAAGCTGGGGAATAGCCTGCAGGTTCTTTTTCTGATCAGCTATGTGCTCATCACAGTCTATACATTTTTTATGTTCTATGCCATATTTATAAGGCCGAGAGGCTTTAAATGGCTGTTGCTCAGAGTGAGCTCCATAAGCTTTTTGCGTCGTTGGAGGCATGCGGCGAGTAAGCATGGGGATGAAATCATTATAGCTTCAGAGCTACTCCGAGGTAAGAGGTTTAGCTATTGGGCCAAAATCGTAATCGCTACTTTTTTAATTTGGTCGGCACGCTATCTCATGCTCAACTGCCTGATCGCAGCTTTTACCAATGTTACTCCCATGGAACACCTGCTGATCTTCTGCAGACATCTGATGATGTGGATCACCATGCTCATCTCACCTACACCGGGTAGTAGTGGTACAGCTGAGTTCTTTTTTACGCAGTTTTTTACCGAGTTTTTGGGGGATTATACTTTTGTAACCAACATTCTTTGGAGAATGCTTTCTTACTATCCCTACCTGATTCTGGGAGCAATTTTTCTTCCTAAATGGATCAGAAGAGTATTTTTTAAAAAGAAGTCCTCCAAAGTAGCACAGCAATAAAAAAAGGAAGACATTTATATGCCTTCCTTATTTAAATTTCTTTTCAGTATTTCTTCGGAGTAAAACTAGAAGCGTTCTGTCCCTGCAAAGAAGAAGTTACCTTCATTAGCGGCGGTCTCATCCGCATCAGAACCATGCACGGCATTGGCTTCAATAGACTTTGCAAATAATTTACGGATGGTTCCTTCCGCTGCGTCAGCGGGATTAGTAGCACCGATCAGTTTACGAAAGTCTTCCACCGCATTGTCTTTTTCCAAAATCATGGCGATGATGGGCCCGGAAGACATATAAGTAGTAAGGTCTTTGTAAAAAGGGCGTTCTTTGTGTACTGCGTAGAATTGTCCGGCGGTTTCTTCAGTCAGCTTCGTCATTTTCATGGCCGAAATCCGAAAGCCCGCTTCCTGTATCATTTTAATGATTGCTCCGGCATGGCCCGCTTCCATCGCATCGGGCTTAATCATGGTGAATGTTTTTTTTCCTGCCATATCGTGTTTACGTTTAGTATTGGTCAATGAAATTTTCCGCAAAGCTAAGAGTTTATTTTGTACTGACCATCATTTTGCGTAAAAGAGCTGGGCTGCCAGTAGCTTTATCTTAAAAACCTTAACTTGCGGTCTTCAAAAAGTATAATCCCATGCACAGAAGAAAGTTTATTTCTAACCTCTCTGCTTCAGCTTCCGCTCTGCCTTTTTTAGGTCTGAAACCCACAAAGTCTGATGGACATTTGCATGCTATGGCAGAAAAAATCATTCCAGAGCGCCTTCAGCCAGGTGATACTATCGGCTTGTTGACCCCTGCTACCTACCTGACCGAAGAGCAATTACGTAATGCAGTTACTGCGTTGGAAAATTTAGGGTTTAAGGTACGCTATTCGCCTAATATGCTGGTAAGAAAAGGTTATCTGGGAGGTACGGATAAACAAAGGGCTGAAGACATCAACCAGATGTTTGCCGATGAAGAGATTGATGGAATCATGTGCGGGAGAGGGGGCTACGGCAGTGGGCGCATACTTCCTTATCTGGATTTTGATATGATCAGGAACAATCCCAAGCCTTTCATTGGCTTCAGTGATATCACTGCGCTCTTGTATGGCTTCTATGGTCAAGCGGGCCTGGTGTGTTATCATGGTCCTATGGGTACCTCTGATTATAATGAAATAACCACCAGCTACTTTAAAAAAGTGCTTATGGAGCCCCAAAACCAGCTGGTGTACGACAATCAGGAAATAAAACCTGTGCTAGGTTTGGACGTGGAAGAAGGTGAGTTAGAGGTAGAAATGGCATCCCCCACACAGATGATTACTCTTACACCCGGTCAGGCAGAGGGCGAACTAATAGGAGGAAACCTATCCTTAATGAGTATGCTGGCCGGCACGCAGTATGACCTGGATATGCAGGAAAAGCTAGTATTTATAGAAGAAGTAGGGGAAGCTCCCTACCGGATAGACCGCATGTTAACCCAGCTGTTGCTGGATAAGAATAAATTACCAGCTGCTGCCGGCATTGTACTGGGTGTTTTCAATGCTTGCGAAGCAGAAGATGAAGATGACTCTCTTTCTTTGGCGCAGGTACTGCAAGATCGACTTGCTGGATTGAATATTCCGGTGATCTACGGACTTTCTTTCGGACATATCAAACAAAACATGACACTTCCTTTTGGTATCAATGCACGGCTGGATGCCAGTGAAAAGAAATTAACGTTACTGGAAAAGCCAGTAGCCTAAAAATAGAATTATTTTTATATAAATTTGCGTTAGTACGGAATCTTAGTTGAGGCTAGGAGAATATATTTTTGGGATACACAAATCAAGTAGTAAAGATTAAATTCAGAGGAGATGAAAGTTATACTGCACGCTTTTGAACTTAAGATTAAAGATACATTTAAAATATCAAGGGAGACGAGAGATTCTCAGGAGACCTTAATTGTTGAACTGGAAGATAAAAATGCTGAGGGGGAAGTAGTAAGTGGTTTGGGTGAAACGACTGCTAACCCTTATTATGGCTTTACGGTAGAAAAAATGCAGGAAGAGATAGAGGGGCTGAAAGAGATGATTGAAAATTTTAAGATTAGCGATATCCATCAGGAGAGCGCGCATGCGGGCAAACCAGAATCTTTTTGGGAGCATCTTTTTCCACATCTACAAAAAAGTTCTTTTACCCTCTGTGCTTTGGACATGGCTGCCCATGACCTGTATGGCAAAAAATTAGGTAAGCCCCTATACCAGATTTGGGGGCTTGACCCCAAGAAGGCACCAGCTTCCAACTATACCATCGGGATAGATAGTATTGAAAAAATGGTGCAGAAGATGAAAGCTATGCCCTGGCCGCTTTATAAAATTAAGTTGGGCACAGAGGAAGACCTGGCGATTGTACGAGAGCTGCGCAAGCATACCAACGCCATATTTCGTGTAGATGCTAATTGTGCCTGGGGTGTGGAAGAAACCATCAATAATTCGGTAGAGCTGAAAAAACTCGGCGTGGAATTTATAGAACAACCTATGCATGCTGAGGATATGGACGGCATGAAAGAAGTGTTCAAAAACTCGGCTCTGCCACTTATTGCTGACGAAAGCTGTATCAAGGAAACGGATGTAGCAAAGTGCCATAATCATTTTCATGGCATCAATATCAAACTTACCAAGTGCGGAGGTTTGACCCCTGCCCTCAGGATGATTGCAGAAGCCCGTCAACTGAACATGAAAGTGATGGTAGGCTGCATGACAGAATCTACCGTAGGCATCTCAGCCATAGCGCATTTATCTCCACTTCTGGATTACGTGGATATGGATGGAGCGCTCTTACTGTCCGAAGATATAGCTACAGGGGTAAAGGTGAAAGCTGATGGCGCAGATTTCGCGCAGGAAAATGGTACAGGGGCAAAGCTTATTGCTTCCAATCAATTACATGAACTGTAGTAAGGTTTCATCTGACAGGTTTTAGCATTATCAACAATTATGAACACCCATGCACTTCCCGGACGGACGGTTAAAATAGATGGACAGGAGAAGCTATACTTTAGTGGAACCTCTTATCTGGGCATCAATCATCAGCCTGCGTATCAACAACTTTTAATAGAAGGAATCAGGACTTATGGAGGGAATTATTCCAGTTCACGCTCCTCTAATCTACAATTAGCGATTTATGAGGAAGCGGAACATTTCCTTTCAGGTTTTTTAGGTCTGGAGGCGGTGCTCACTTTTTCTTCCGGCTATCAGGCAGGGCAGGCGTTGATGAATGCTTTGCCCAGAGATGCCTACTATATTTTTGCGCCAAAAACGCATCCGGCAGTATGGCAGGCAGATCAGGAGGTATGGCCGGGAAATTTTCCCTCCTGGGTTTTATCTTTACCCGCCCAGTTTGCTGCTATTTCGAGTAAAGAGGTAATTATCGTTTGTAATTCATTAGACCCGCTCTTTGCTGAAAAATATAAATTCAACTGGCTGGCCGACCTTCCTGCAGATAAGAAAATTCATGTGATTATTGATGATTCACACGGGCTGGGTGTTGTAGGCGCAAAAGGAGAAGGGATTATCAAAGAAGTAAAGCCTTATCTTCCAAAGCATGTCCAACTTACCATTGTTGGTTCTATCGGCAAAGCCTTGGGGATTCCCGGCGGCACAGTGGCCGGTTCAAAAGATTTGGTCAATCAACTCAGAAAGAGTCCATTTTTCACGGCAGCCTCACCTATTCCTCCTGCCTATCTGCATGCTTTTCTTAGGGCCCAACCCCTTTATCAGGAAGCGAGAACAAGCTTGAAAGAAAGGGTAAAGCAGTTTCAGCAGGAGGTCAAAGGCAGCGGGCTGTTTAAATACTTTGGTACCTACCCGGTATTCTATACGCCTCATAACGAACTCAGCAAAGCAGTAGAAGAGAGCTGTGTGCTTTCCAGTTTTCCTTACCCTAAGCCAAACAGTGAGCCGGTGACCAGGGTAGTGCTAAATGCATTGCATAAGGAAGAAGATATCAAAGTACTGTCCGGCAAGCTGTTTTCATTTATGGCAATGCGGGAACCTCGCTTATGATCAGATATTTAGCCAGTAAGTAAGCTTTACAACCAGTGCCCGGTTTTTTACATCAAAATTGTTAACACGGTCATAGATATCATACACGTAGTTATCAGTATAAACGATAAAGAGATCTGATACCGGCTTGAAACGCCACTGGAAGCGACTGTTGACATTAATATTATCAAACTGGCTATTGTACTGAATAAAGGTGGTGAAGAAAACACTTTTGGTAAAAGTAAGATCCAGGCGGGGACCGATTAGAAACAGGTTACCACTGGTATAAGGGTCATCCAGTTTGATGCGGCTATAAGTCATATCCAGCGAAAAAAGTCCATAAGGCTGGGCACGATAGCTAAATGTGCCTTTAAAATAATTGAGTATGCCATCATAATACTGCCCTTGGATGGTATTCAGGTCATAGAAAAAGTTTTTGCGCCGGTCTGATAAATAGGTTATGTCTATACTGTTCATTCTAAAGTCCTCACCTGTAAGAAAAGGAATGCCTTTTCGGCTGGGGGCAAAAGGAGCAAAAAGGTAGACATAGTCATTCAGGTAAGATGCAGTGAGTTCGCTGGTATTTGAGAAAATAAACTCATAGAAAAAACGTAAGTTAGAATCAGTCATACCTAATGCCTGATTCCACCAGTACTGATATTCCATTCCCGGCCCATGACTCACCAGCCTTTTGGATTTGGGAAAGAAACGATATGCTACTGAAGGCATAACACGATTAAAGCCGGTACGAGGTACAAATCCAACCTCAGCATTAAAATTTTCACCAATCATCTGGTGCAACCAACTGATGTCCCAGCGCAGAGTACTATAAATCAGATTTGCTCCGTGCGCATAGGTGTTTGCAGGGTTTTCCGGATCAACAGAGCGATGGTAATAAAACTTTCCATTCCAGCTATTATCAGCAGAAGCCATGTTATAATCTATCCCAAAGAGACGGTTGTACATACCAGACTGTAAGGTAAAGTCATCAGTTAACGTATCTGTAAGAGACTGTTTATTGATTGCGATGAATGATAAGTTAGAACGCTTGAACATTCTTCTCTGTACTGCGCCAACAGTATAATTGAGACTGGGCAGATTGATAGTCTCATCTTCCCCGGTTTGCATATTCATCAGGCCTACTCTCCAGTTGCGATTGATACTTCCACTCAGGCGAGCGCCAAAACGAATCGGGTTTTGTACATTCTGCCCGGTGGTGGAATCAATGGCGACGCCGATACGACGAGAAAAGAAGGGGCGGGCGTTTTCCATGCCGAAGTTGGCGAAGAGATCAGCATTTTCCAGAAAGAACTGCCGCTTTTCCGGGAAGAAGATCTCAAAACGATCCAGATTGGTTACCTGCTCATCCACTTCTACCTGAGAAAAATCAGGGTTAATGGTCAGGTCAAGGTTAAGGGAAGAAGTCACAGCAATCTTGGCATCACCCCCCACATTCAGATTTTTTTCTGTCGGCGTACCCTCCTGGTGCTTACGATGGATACCCCCGGCTATATAGGGGATAAGTGAAATGTTAGCGCCCGGTTTCTTTAAGGGTTCATCCCACAACAGCTTTCCCGAATGGGCAAGAGAGTAAAGTCGAAAATTACGCGGAATATGACTCCAGACCGCGCGTTCGTTAGTATGGCTATCCAGGCGGTAAAAATTCATGAGCCACTCGGTACTTCTTTCTTTGAAGCGCAGGGTTTTGAACGGTATGGCTACCTCCGCAGTCCAATATTCATCAAAAATCTGGGCAGCTGAGTACCACTTATTATCCCAGGATAGGTCAAAGTCTTCCTGTAAAGAGCCTCCATTAGCAATCAGTCCTTCTCTTTGGACCCCATAAGGGTTGAGCCCGAACGAAAAAGCATTGGTCTGACCCTGAAAAGTATCAAAGTTAAAGGTGATCATATCATTACCTGCCCCCCTGAAGTCACGTCGCAAGGAAGGTGTCACATAGTAATGATCACCCGCTTCAGAAGTACTATAGCACTTAGCAAAGATGTAAATAAACTGATCATCGTAGGTCATGCGAACCTCTGACTGTGCGATTGCCAGCGAAGTATCCATTGGAAAATTTTGCCAGAAGTCTTTAGCAACATCTGCTTTCTGCCATACATCCTCATTCATTACACCATCCAACTGGATAGCTTCATTTGTTTTTTTGATTTTTAGCTGAGGAAGTTCAATATTTTTCTGCCCAAAAGCAGAAAAACAGCAAGAAAAAATAAAAAATATGGCAGCAGGGTAAAATTTATTCATCCAAGCGAAGTGTTGGTGTAAAACGTAAAATTAAATTTGGTGAGAAGGCGAAAATTATGGCGAACATACAAAGGAAAAATGGATAAAGCCACTTTGATATTTCATTAATTAAGGTTTAAAGCACGTTTTATAAGCCCTTTCATTTATTTACCGACTTTTATCTACTAAATTCGCAGCCAACTTTGGCTTAAGCTCTGAGGTACAATCTTTCACCTTATGCATATTTGAGTGAAAATTGTGATTACTGTTAATTTGAATTTATAAACACAACTTACAAAATACCTATCCATGCCAAGAGATCATAGTATCAAATCAGTACTTATCATCGGAAGTGGACCTATCATTATCGGTCAGGCCTGCGAGTTTGATTATTCTGGCTCACAAGCAGCTCGTTCATTGAGAGAAGAAGGAATTGAAGTTACGCTAATTAACTCTAATCCTGCAACCATCATGACGGATCCTGTGACAGCTGATAATATATACCTGAGGCCACTGGAGAAAAAATACATCATTGAGATCCTCGAGAAGCATAAGATAGATGCGGTACTCCCAACTATGGGGGGACAAACTGCTCTCAATCTGGCTATTGACTGCGAAAAAGCAGGGATCTGGAAAAAGTATAACACTCGCCTGATCGGTGTGGATATCAATGCGATAGAGACTACTGAGGACAGAGAAAAATTTCGCCTCAAAATGCAGGAGCTGGATGTCAATGTATGTGAAGGTAACACAGCGACTTCATTTTTACAGGGCAAAGAGATCGCGCAGCGCATTGGTTTTCCTCTGGTTATTCGCCCTTCTTATACATTGGGAGGTTACGGAGGAGGCTTCGTAGAAAAAGCAGAGGATTTTGAAAAGGCCCTAACGCAGGGGCTACATGCTTCTCCTATTCACGAAGTACTGATAGAGCAAAGCATATTAGGTTGGAAAGAATATGAGGTGGAGCTGATACGTGATAACATTGGTAACATCATTATTGTATGTTCTATTGAGAACTTTGACCCGATGGGCGTACATACCGGAGATTCTATCACCGTGGCTCCAGCCATGACACTTCCCGACACCGTGTATCAGGAAATGCGCGATCTGGCTAAAAAAATGATTAATGGTATAGGCCAGTTTGCCGGGGGCTGTAACGTACAGTTTGCCGTTAACCCTGAAGATGACTCCATCGTAGGGATTGAAATTAACCCTCGTGTTTCTCGCTCCTCTGCATTGGCCTCGAAAGCTACCGGTTATCCTATAGCAAAGATAGCGGCCAAGCTGGCAATCGGTTATAACCTGGATGAACTGAAAAATCAGATTACCGGAAACACCTCAGCCTTCTTTGAACCGGCCATTGACTACACCATTGTAAAAATCCCACGCTGGAACTTCGAGAAATTCGTTGGGGCAGATCATCGCCTTGGTTTGCAGATGAAAGCCGTAGGTGAAGTGATGGGCATTGGGCGAACCTTTCAGGAAGCCCTTCAGAAGGCCTGTCAGTCACTGGAAATCAAACGCAATGGTCTGGGAGCGGATGGAAAAGAAGAAACTAATCAGAAAGTTATCCTGGAAAAACTGGAGCATCCTACCGGAGACCGCCTGTTTAGAATTTACGATGCGTTTAAGCTAGGTATTTCTTTTTCTACAATTCAGAAGCTTACCAAAATTGACAAATGGTTCTTGGTACAGATAGAGGAGTTGATAGAACTGGAGAAAGAAATAGAGCAGTATAAGCTGGATACTTTGCCCAAAGCCCTCATGATGACTGCCAAGCAGAAAGGGTATGCTGATCGCCAAATCGCTCACCTGCTGCGCTGCCTGGAGAGTGAAGTGCATGAGAAGCGTAAAGAGATGGGCATCAAGCGCGTTTATAAATTGGTAGATACCTGCGCGGCAGAGTTTGAAGCTAACACGCCTTACTACTACTCAACTTTCCAGGAAGAAAACGAGTCCATATCTTCTGATCGCAAGAAAATTGTGGTACTTGGTTCCGGACCAAATCGCATAGGACAAGGAATAGAATTTGACTATAGTTGTGTGCATGGTGTGTTAGCTGCCAAAGAATGTGGCTACGAAACGATCATGATCAATTGTAATCCTGAAACTGTCTCAACTGACTTTGATGTCGCGGATAAGCTGTATTTTGAGCCGGTTTTCTGGGAGCACATCTATGACATTATTCAACATGAAAAGCCTGAGGGGGTGATCGTACAGCTTGGAGGGCAAACTGCACTCAAATTAGCAGAAAAACTGGAGCGCTATGGTATCAAAATCTTAGGAACTAGCTTTGAAGCGCTGGACCTGGCCGAAGATAGAGGACGTTTTTCAAAACTGCTCAAAGAAAATGATATTCCTTATCCCCGCTTTGGTACCATCACTGATGCTGAATCTGCTCTTGAGCTATCCAAAGATATTGGCTTCCCTCTTCTGGTTCGTCCTTCTTACGTATTGGGTGGACAGAGCATGAAGATTGTAATCAATGAAAAAGAACTGGAAGAGCATGTGGTAGAAATTCTCAAAGACATGCCCGGTAATCAGATTCTTTTGGATCACTTTCTGGAAGGCGCTATTGAGGCTGAAGCCGATGCCATCTGTGACGGAGAAGAAGCATACATCATTGGTATCATGCAGCACATTGAGCCGGCCGGTATCCACTCTGGAGATTCATATGCTGTATTACCACCGTATAATTTGGGTGACTTGATTGTGCGGCAGATAGAAGTATATACCAAGAAGCTGGCCTTGGCTTTGGGAACTGTAGGGCTGATCAATATTCAGTTTGTAATCAAAGATGATCAAGTGTATGTAATAGAAGCTAACCCGCGTGCCTCACGTACGGTTCCTTTTATTTGTAAAGCATACCAGGAGCCTTATGTTAATTATGCTACCAAGCTTATGCTGGGAGAGAATAAGGTAAAAGACTTCACTTTCAATCCTGTGAAAAAGGGCTATGCTATTAAAGAGCCGGTTTTCTCTTTCAATAAATTTCCAAATGTAAACAAGGAACTGGGACCTGAAATGAAGTCTACCGGAGAAGCCATCTACTTTATTGATGACTTGATGGATGACTACTTCCTGAAGATTTACAGTGAGAGAAATCTATACTTGAGCAGATAAGGCAGTAGATAGCAAAATTTATACATCAATTGAAGACGCGGAAAGCTATACTGGAAAAATGGTTTAGCATATTTCGCGTCTTTATCAGTCTACAATATTAGAAAGTCTTTTATCAGACGATCCTGCGAAACTAATACTACAGTAAGTAAGTTTAAAATGTAGTATATTGTGAGGTAAAACGCTCGTAGTTATGTTATTGAAAATCTTAGTATTCTTTTTCTTTCTATACTTAATCTTTAGGGTTGTAAATTTTTTCTTTAAAGTGATGCGTACTGTGTCTGGTGCGAAGCAGCAGGCAAAAAATTTTAATCGTCAGCATCAGAATGGTTATAATGCAAGTTATGGACCTAAATCACGCAAGTATAAGCAACCCTCTGATGGCAATGTAAACATTGACTACATTCCTGAAGAGGATAAGAAAAATGGTAAAGGTCCCCGCAACTTCAAAGGTGGTGAATATGTGGATTACGAGGAAATCAAATAGCAATAGAAAAAACGCTTACCGCACCTAAAAAGCTGAAACATAAATCCCTACTCAGTTTATTTATGAGGAAAAGGATGATGTGCCTACCTAATATAAAGGCTATAAGGAAGCATTGGACGAAGAGTAAATCTGTAGAACATATTACAGGCAGTAGCGAACTACCAGCACCCATAGCCTCTGCAATATTTAAATATCTTTATTAAAGCTTAAGAAATTTTTCTTACCAAGTGGGTGCCAGCCAGGCTGGGCTGCATCTGGGAAAAAAGAATAATTCCTCAGCAGGTACTGCTATTTATGGCAAGGCTGTTTTAAGAAATCGTAAGTCACAGAAATCAATGTAAATGCAGATTTGAGCGTTTGAAAATCCGCTTAGTTCCTACCATAAAAAAACACAGAAGCTGCTGAATTTGGTGTTCAACAAATCGTATGGTTTTTACCAATTCCTGAAAAGTGTCTGTGGCTTATCTCCAGAAGCTTGGATGAATACAGGCTGGAATCAAAATATTAAGCTTGTTAAAATACCCCCTTCTCTCTGACTGACCTTCTCCGTAAAGCAAACATCCGCTAAGACTAATTCTACTGTTTTGCTTTAGCCAGCCTTTCAGCTATGACTGACTTTTTTAGCTTATTTTGCTTATACCATAGATTCAGAATTACTCCCAGCACAGCTACAGCCATTCCTCCATATGCATATATGTTATAAGTTTCATCAAAAAAGATATATCCAAAGGCGAGGGCATAGATTATTCCCAGGTAACGGATGATACTCACCTTTGAAAGCTCTTCTAATTGGATAGATTTTGTCATAAAAAACTGCGCAAACTGTGTGAACAGTCCAATAGCGATGAGGATAGCCCAATCCCAGGCCTGAGGGGACTCCCAGTGGAAAAGGGAGTAGATGCCAGTGATAGGTGTGGTAATTAAAGGAAAGTAGAAAATAATTACCAGCGGATGCTCATTGGTGTTTAGTTTCCTTATGAAGTTTTGGGCAAGCCCGGAGAAAAAAGTAGCAATAATCCCAATAATAAAGTAAAACGGAGTGATTCTATTGTCAAAACCCTGTACCATAACCACTCCTCCAAAAGCTGCAAGAAAGAACAGCCACTGCAAAGGATACACTCCTTCCCGGATAATAAATACTCCCAGCAAAGTGGTGAAGATAGGAGCCAGGAAACCAATAGTAACCGCACTAGCCAGCGGAATATGCTGTAAGGTTTCATAAAACAGGATAAGCGCTACCGCTCCGCTCATTCCCCTAAGCAGTAAATATTTCCTGTTATTTCCCCAAACGGAAACATTTTGTCGCTTGAGCATCAGAAAGCTGAGCACCAGAGAAATGATAGAGCGGAAGAAGACTACCTGTGTGGAAGGAATATGGGGTACAAGCTTGACCATAAGCCCCATACAGGAAAAGAAGAATACGGAGACGATCATGTACCAGACTCCTCTGGAAAAAATCATGTAAATAGTTTAAATGAAAGTAAAATCTAGACGATGTGATAAGCTGCTTGCAAAAAGTACTTTTATAATGTAACGCTCACTTTATGGATAAGTTTATCGCCATTGCTGAAGTTAGACAAGTGGTACTTGCCTATTTCTATACCTTTAGTTAAAAGCTTTAAAACATGATAAAAAAGAAAAATCTTCTAAATGCGTAATTTTTTTGAAAACAAAATCCAATTAATAGGTGATTTACGTACTATGTAATAATTGTACTTTTTTATTAAAAAATAAAACTATAATAATATATTTACGTAAATTTTACTATCATGAAAGATTCAAAAGTAAGAACAAATTTCACTTTACTATTTTTAACAGGTATCGTTTCCATCATCGTATATGTCTTTTGGAAGGAACAGGCAGTTTACTTATTACCTACACCCAAACCTGCCAATTATCAGGAAGTTGCTTTAGGTTCCAAGCCTACAATTAATCTAAGTCAGCTTAACTTCAATGAAAATAGAAAACCAGTCTTTCTGCATTTCTATAATCCTGACTGCCCTTGTTCTCGCTTTAATCTGACACAGTTTAAAGAGATGGTAAGCCAGCATCAAGACTCAGTTGACTTCTATGTAATCTTACACCAGTCAGATAAATCTCAAAGGGAGGTGGAATCTGAGTTTGAGGTTCCGGTAATTCGTGACGATTCTGGGAAGATTGCCGATGCTTATGGTGTCTATGCTACTCCCCAGGCATTAATCTTAAATGGTAGTGGGACGATTTATTACAGAGGCAATTATAATAAAGCAAGGTATTGTACAAGCAGAGATACTCGCTTTGCAGAGTTGGCGCTTGAAGCATTAGTGAATAAGCAATCCCTGCCTCAGTTTGTAGAATTGGCAAGTATAAGTTATGGATGCTCACTGCCTTCTGACAAGAAATTAACATCTTTCTTTTTCTAAAAATGAGGGAACAAAAAAGTTTACATTCAACAGCAGATTATTCTTTCAAAGAAGTAAATCAGCAGTCAAATAATATTATACAAATTGCTTTAGGCCTGTATTTTCTATGGGGTTTAGGTTTAGCTCCGGTTTATGATACCTGGTTTATAGCCCTGAGCATAGGTCCTTTAAGTTTGTTATTATATTATGTCCCTCTGTGGTTACTTCCCGAAAGGAAGCTTCATCATTACATGGCAGGCATTTCTTTTTCAGTATTCATGGCTCAGTTTATTTATCAGATGCATGGATTATTTGAGATGCATTTTTTTGCCTTCATCGGAGTCATCTTGCTGATTACTTACCAGGACTGGAAAATATTTATTCCCGCTACTTTATTTATTGTTGTCCATCATGGAGCTTTTGCCTACTTGCAGTATGCAGGTATGGAGGAAATCTATTTTACGCAATTGGCTTTCATGGATCTCAGTACTTTTATCATTCATGTAAGCTTGGCAGCGGTGATTATTGGCTTGTGCGCTTTCTGGGCTTATGATTTTGGAAAAAAAACTAAAGCGATGATGGAGGGTAGAGTGCAGATTGAAAAACAATTAAAACTTGCAGATAGTAACATCAGCATTGCCACAGAAATTGCAGAAGGGAACTTAGCCCTGGAGATTGACGAAAAACAGACCTCAGATAAACTAGGGCAGGCATTGCTTCACATGTTAGAAAAATTGCGTGAAGCAGATCAAAGAGAAAAGCTTGAAAAATTTATCAATCAGGGTATTACGGGAATACATGATATTCTTAGAAAGAAAGAACTCTCACTGAGTGAAGCTTCAGATGCCGTATTACAATATCTTGTCAGGTATGTAGGTGCAAACCAGGGATCATTATTTGTACATAAACCACAGACCAAAACACTAGAACTATTAAGCTGCTATGCATATGACAAGAAAAAGCATGTGGAAAAGGAGCTAGCGTATGGTCAGGGTTTGATAGGACAAACCTTTTTAGAAAAAGAAACCATTTTATTGAAAGAAGTTCCAGAGTCTTATGTCCATATCACTTCTGGCTTGGGAAAAGCCACACCGCGCTTCCTGATTCTCGTACCTCTTAAGGTTAATGAAACCGTAGTAGGGGTCTTTGAATTAGCTTTCTTTAAAACGATTACGGATGATATCATTCAACTTTTAGAACTTTCAGCGGAGCATATTGGGTCAGAAATTTTAGCTGCTCAGAAAGCAGAAGAGATGAAATCTTTGCTTGGGCAAAGCCAGGAAAACACTGAGCAGATGCGTGCGCAGGAAGAAGAGATGAGACAAAATATGGAAGAGCTACAGGCTACTCAGGAAGAACTGGCCAGAAAAGAAAATGAATATCTGGCCGAAATAGCGGCTTTAAAAGAGCAGCTTGGTGCGCTAAAAGAAGTTTAGTGCGTAGCTTTAGCGAGGTTTCAATCAGCCGGGTACCAATGCCTGTTTACTACTTCTGCAAAAGATGAATGGATTGCGCATCCGGCTACCAGTTCTTTGCCAAAAATAAAATCCGAACCAGATCTGAAAGTACTCACTTTTCCCCCGGCCTGCTGTACCAGAAAGCCACCAGCGGCTACGTCCCAGGGTTTTAGATTGTACTCAAAGAATCCTTCAAATCTTCCACAAGCTACATAAGCCAGGTCTATGGCAGCACTACCCATCCGGCGTAAGCCATGCGTTTTTTGCATGAGTTCCTCTACGATCTTAATGTAAGCGGGAACATTCTGAAGTTTGGAATAGGGAAACCCTGTGGCAATTAGGCTTTCTTCTAACTTTTGAACCGGAGAGACGCTGATTTCTTTTGAGTTCAAATAAGCTTTATCTCCCTTAATAGAATAGAACATTTCATCGCGATTAGGTTCATAGATTGCTCCCAGGACTACTTCATCACCTTCCATTAGTGCCACGCTGATAGAGTATAGAGGAATACCATGCACATAGTTTGTAGTGCCATCTACCGGGTCTATTACCCAGTTGTACTGCTCTGCTCTACCTTTTTCAGCCGTCCCTTCTTCAGTAATAAAGCCTGCAGCAGGAACAATGCTTTCCAAACCTGCCACCAAAAGTTTTTCAGCTTCTTTATCTACATATGAGACCAGGTCATTTTTGCCTTTATACTCAATAGAAGAAAGGTTAAACTTTTGGGCTTCGGTGTGAATAAAATTTCCTGTTTCTTTAACTACTTTTAGTGTCTCTTTGAGCGTAACGTATAAATCCATGATAAAAAATTAGGCGTTTTTTAAAAGCTGACGTTTGACTACTGCTGCCAAAAATACAAAAATTGAGAGCCATGCTGTAGTCCTGGCAATATAATCACCATAACGGGCGTAAAAGGTGAGTTGTTCTGACACCATAATAGTACCGCGAAATACATCCTGCTCCCAATATTGGGTAGCCTGCAGTATATCTCCCCGCTGGTTGATAAACGCAGAAATTCCGGTATTAGCGGAACGGGCAATACTTCTTCTGAGCTCAATAGCTCTCAGCGTAGCATAAGCCAGGTGCTGCCTGTGGCCGGGGGTATTGCCCCACCAACCATCATTAGTAATGATAAAAATAGTATTAGCACCATTACGGATGTATTCTGCCATAAAATCGCCATAGATAGACTCATAACAGATCGCTGGGGCCATACTTACTCCTTCCTCACTTTCAAAAACAGTACGTTCATCCTGCCGACCAAAACCTCCGGAAGTCCCTCCCAGACTGAAAAGCAGGTCAGAAACAAAGCCAAGTACTTGAGGGTAAGGCATGATTTCTACGCCCGGGACCAGCTTAGACTTGTGATAGAAAGTGATCTCATTATCTTCATTCAGATAAAAGGCAGTATTGAAGACATCAAAATACCCCACATCTTCCCGATAACGGGCGGTTGGTGTAGCTTCTTGCTCGTCTTCGTACAGCACAAAAGTTGTCATGCCGGTGAGTAGGGCGAGCTGAGGATAGTTGGCTTTGAATTTTTTGATGCGTTGAATCAGGCCATTACTATTGATGGTTTCTTCATTGTAAATCCCATCAAAGGCAGTTTCAGGCCAGATAAGAAAACGGGTCTGTGGAGTGATTTTTTGTTCTGAGAGCTCGATGAATATCTCTAATTGATCCTCAAAAGGAATGAAATTTTCTGAGCCGATAAACTTTTCGGTAAAGGGATCAATATTCGGCTGTAATATTACTACTTCTTTTTCTTCTCCCTTGCTTTCGTAATTAGCATAGCGAATGTAAGAATACATGATAGGAATGAGCAGCCATAGAAGGGTGAGCACAAAACTTCTCCAGCGAAACTGCCGGTTCTGAAGGGCTCGATCTTTCAGAAAGACGAAGTAAAAGGCGATGTTGGCGAGTAGTATCCAGAGGGTCCCACCAAATACCCCGGTAAATTCATACCACTGCACCCATTCAGGAAAAGAGGCGAAGCCATTCCCCAGGGTAAGCCAGGGCCAGGAAATATCCCAGTTGAGATGGATGTACTCAAAAGTGATCCAGTAGAGCACAAAGCCAAAATAACCCCAGTTAGCTCCCGCATATTTTTTGGTAATGCGAAACAGTACGAAAGGAATGGTCATCAGCGCCGCATTGGCAAAGAGCATAAAAATAGCTCCTACCACAGTAGAATGATAGACCCACCAGGTAGTAGTGATATTCCAGAGAAAGGTTGTCAGATAAAGGTATCCGTAGAAAGTACGTGCGGGATGCTTATAATTTCCTGATGTGATATAATCTTCAATAGCGAAGACAGGAGCAATCGCAAAGAATAGTAAAAATGGAAAAGGCTTGACGGGCCAGCCCAGCCAGAACAAAAAACCACTGATAAGAGATAAGATCAGCAGTTCGTATTTTTTTCTGAAAGCCGGCTTATTGTTTTCCTTCAACAACGATGACAATTTCTCCTTTAATTTTAGTTTCAGAATAGTTTCGTACTAATTCAGCTAATGTTCCATTAATAGTTTCTTCGTGCAACTTAGTCAACTCTCTGGAAACAGAAGCCCTTCTCTCTTCTCCAAAAAACTCCGCAAATTGTTGAAGGCTTTTCAGCAAACGATGGGGCGACTCATAGAAAATCATGGTGCGAGTTTCTTCACTTAGTTGCTGTAATTTGGTTTGTCTACCTTTTTTATGGGGAAGAAAACCTTCAAAAGTGAAACGGTCAGCGGGTAAGCCAGATTTTACCAAAGCAGGGACAAAGGCAGTAGTACCGGGTAGGCATTCTACCTCTACCCCATGAGCTAAGCACTCTCTGACTAGTAGAAAACCGGGATCTGAGATTGCTGGTGTGCCGGCATCAGTAATTAAGGCCATTCTTTCGCCTGCCTTTAGCCTTTCTACCAATTTATCAAGGGCACGATGCTCGTTAAAAGCGTGATAACTTTGTTGTTTGGTAGCGATACTATAATGCTTCAGCAAGATTCCTGACTTTCGGGTGTCTTCGGCCAGGATGGTATCTACTTCCTTGAGAATACGAAGAGCACGGAGGCTTATATCTTCGAGATTGCCAATGGGAGTAGGTACTAAAAAAAGGTTTGCTGTTTCCTGCACAAAAAAATTGTTTGTAGATACGAACGTTTATGTAAAGTAAACGGAATCCTTCAAACAACTCAATAAATAAGTAACAAACTATCTGCTAGGCAAGCTTATCTATAGCTTCTGCCAGCTTATGATCCTTATCAGTTACTTTATCACCAGCATCATGTGTACTTAACGCAAAGCTCACAGTATTATAAGTATTGCTCCAGTTAGGATGATGGTTCATTTTCTCGGCTACGATAGCCACTTTTGACATAAAACCAAATGCTGATACAAAGTCTTTAAACTCAAAAGTCTTTTTTAGCTTGTTTTCTTCTTCTTTCCACATAGGTCAAAAAGTTATAGTGTGATTAGTAAATTAACATTGCCAGGCATGCTATGTTTGAGTATTTGCTGAGAGTATAATGAGCATTATCTTTTTTACTTCTCAAAAAAAGGTAATATTTCAAGTAAGTGAACCAAACTATAATGCCAATACACCATCAATTTTATCGGCCTCAACATATTTCTCCATTACTGCATCACTGGAACCCATCATGACTTTGGCGGTAACGCTTACGTAGTTTCCATTACTGGACTCCTTAGTCGTTAGTTTATTTTTTGGGAAAAGAGCAAATACTTCATCCTCTTTTCCCCGGGGAACGATGAACTTAAACATATAAAGAGATGGCCATTTGTGTGTTCCATCTAGTTTTTGCTTGAATGCCTCAAAATCAACTGTTCTTGCCATAATCTTAATGTAAATATTTAACAGCACAGATGAAACACATTCTCTCCCTTATTAATTCCGCTGTTCTGGCCTGCATATCCTGTTAAAAACAGAAGCTGAAAAATTGAAAGAGGTAAGTAAAATATTAATTAAAAGCGCTGACTACTTATAACTGATTACAAATATCTCCCTGTCGTTTCCCTATAAAGTTCTGATTTATTTTTCTTTGGTAATTAAAAACCTACAGAAAAAGGAGGTATGGCATAAAAAAAAACACTTTTTTTCTGTAAAAAAGAGTACAATCAGCATAATTACAATATTTGTAATTTACCTGCCCAAAAATTGCTATTTTATTGATCCAAATGGTTTAAAACAGTTCAGTTTTACACTACAATAAGTCGCTTTGTGATTTCATTCAAAAAAACCTCTATTTCATTAATAATTTTTCAATGAATCAATGTTTTTTTAAACCAAAGTGTAACGAAAATTTAAAAACCTTCGTAAATTTGTAGTGTAAGCCAAAACAAAAAGAAAACGAGTTAAAGTTTTTAACCACGAAAAGAGTAGAATCATGAAAACAGTTAAAACAATGAAAATCGCAATTTTAGCAATGGCTGCTTTGTTTACAGTAAATACTGCAACACTCGCAGCTGATGAAGTAGATGCACTTATCAGTGTACGTCAGGTTGAGTCTTCTCAAAAGAAAGCTTTTATCCGCGTTACCAACCTTTCTAATGAAGCTTCAGCAGTACTTAGAATTAAAGACATGGATGGAAATACTTTGCACCGTGAGGTGATCGCTGACCAGTCATACATGAAGAAATATGACTTTTCAAGCATGCCAAGTGGTGAGTACGAAGTAGAAGTTAGAACTAAAAATGGTGTTTCTAAAGAAATATTCCAGATTTCAGCAGGACAAACTAACGCTGTTTACTTCAAGCCAGCTATTCAGGTTGAGCCTGAAATGGTAAAGGTTGCGTTTTTAAATAGAGTAGAATCTCCTGTTTCTTTAAAACTGTATAACCAAGACGGTAAAGTACTTTATGAAGAAAGCGTAGCTTCTCAGGAAACTTATTCTAAAGGATTAAACGTAGCCAAATTACTTCCTGGACGGTATTCATTAGCTATCGTAGGTGCCAACTACACTTACTCTAAAAGCATTGACCTGAAGTAATTCCTTCTAATAATTTATTGAAAAACTATGAGGTGCAGGTGTAAGCTTGCACCTTTTTTTTGTTACTACCATTAATTTTTCCCAAAAAGGTGATATCTGACAGGACTGTAGCTGAATATATTAAAAATGTAACCGAGTTTCGTGTCTTACCCGCCTAAATGATTAATTTTACGTTTCCTATTGGAGTTCTTTGAACGGAATTCCCTGAAAAATAGCTGTGCATAACTAAAGCTCAGCTTTTTTATTTTTAGAACTGTATGATCAATATTATTGTAAAATGAAGATATCTGTTAATTGGCTGCAAGACTACATCAACTTTGACCAAAATACGGAAGAAATCAGCCATAGGCTGACGATGTCAGGATTAGAAGTAGAAGGAATAGAAGCATATGAGCAGGTAGAAGGAGGGCTCAAAGGCTTGGTAATAGGCGAAGTGCTCACGGCTGAAGCTCACCCTAATGCTGATCGCCTTAAAAAAACAACTGTAGATATTGGGCATGGAGAAGTGAAACCCATCGTATGTGGTGCTCCTAATGTGGAAGCAGGACAAAAAGTAGTAGTGGCTACTGTGGGTGCTAAGCTATTTCCTGCAGGGGGAGATGCTTTTGAAATTAAAAAGGCAAAAATCAGAGGTGAAGTTTCCGAAGGAATGATTTGTGCCGAAGATGAAATCGGTATGGGGGCTTCCCATGAAGGGATTATGGTCCTGGATACGGATTTGCCCAACGGGACACCTGCTTCCCGATATTTCAATATTTACGAAGATCAGGTACTGGAGATTGGCCTGACACCTAATCGGGCAGACGCTGCCTCACATATTGGAGTAGCACGTGATCTTCGCGCCTTACTGCGCAAAGAGCTTCAGTGGCCTTCAGTGGATAATTTCATAGTAGACAATCAGGAATTGCCAATACAGGTAGAGGTTGAGAATACGGACGCTTGTCCCCGTTATTCAGGAGTTACCATTAGTGGAGTAACAGTAAAGGAATCTCCGCAGTGGTTACAGCAGCGCCTTAAGGCAATTGGGCTGGTGCCCATCAATAATGTTGTTGATATTACCAATTTTGTGTTACATGAAGTAGGACAACCCTTGCATGCCTTTGACGCAGATGCTATCAGCGGAGATAAAGTAGTGGTCAAGACAATGCCTGCAGGAAGCACTTTCACTACACTGGATGAAAAAGAGCGCCAGTTACAGGCAGAGGACCTGATGATATGCAATGCTGAAGAAGGGATGTGTATAGCAGGGGTATTTGGTGGAGTAAAATCAGGCGTAAAAGAAAGTACTAAAAATATCTTCTTAGAAAGTGCCTATTTCTCTCCTGAGTATATTCGTAGAACAGCCCAACACCACAGTCTTAAAACCGATGCCTCTTTTCGTTACGAGCGAGGAACAGATCCCAGGATCACTATTTATGCCCTAAAAAGAGCGGCTCTACTGATCAAGGAGCTGGGAGGAGGCTGTATTTCATCAGATATCGTAGATATTTATCCTAAGCCTGTAGAAGACTTCAGCGTAAAAATGGCTTATAAGAATATTGATCGCTTGATCGGAAAAAAGCTTGAGCGTGACGAGATTAAATCTATTTTGCAAAATCTGGATATTGAGGTGAAAGAAGAACATGAGCAGGGCTTCACTGCTGTCGTGCCGCCCTATCGGGTAGATGTACAACGAGAAGCAGATGTAATTGAAGAGATTTTACGAATTTATGGCTATGATGAGGTTGAGACCTCTGCGCATCTGAGTGCAGATTTTCTCTCCAGCTTCCCTGAAATGGATTCGGATAAGTTACAGGCCCGTATCAGTGAGATGATGGTTGGTAATGGGTTCTATGAAATTATTACTAATTCTCTTACCAAACCTGCTTACGCTGAGGCTCTGGATAAAGGAGAGCATTCAGTAGAGGTACTTAATAAACTGAGCGAAGAATTAGGCGTAATGCGTCAGAGCCTTATTTTCAGCGGATTAGAGGTGATGGCATACAATATTAGCCACCGAAAGAGAAATCTTAAGTTTTTTGAGTTTGGTAAAACGTATCAAAAATCAGAAGGCAGATATCTGGAAAAAAGACAGTTGGCCATATTTATGTGTGGTCAGCAGCAAGCTGAGAGTTGGCAAGCGCCCAATCAAGAAGTATCTTTTCACAGTTTGTCTTCGATAATTAGAAAAATATTTAATAGGTTTGATATAGTCGATCCTGCGCAAAAGGTACTTGATGACCCTAAGTTTAGCTATGGCTTGGATTATCAGCTGGATGGAAAGTCAATAGGTCAGGCTGGTTTACTTCATCCCAAACTGGCAGCACTTGCTGGTGTAAAGCAATCTGTCTTCTTTGCGAGTATAGACTGGCCCACCTTGTTAGATAATGTGAGAAAAGTAAGCGCTAAAGAAAGGTTAATCTATCAGGAAATATCTAAATTCCCTGAAGTAAGAAGAGACTTATCTTTAGTATTGGATAAACAGCAGGGCTTTAGCCAAGTTGAGTCAGTAGCGAAAAAATACAGCAATGCCCTGGTCAAGGACATAAATGTATTTGATATTTACGAAGGAGAAAATATTGGGCCTGGTAAAAAAGCTTATGCGCTTAGTTTTGTGCTGCAGGATGCGGAAAAGACCCTTACGGACAAAGTGATAGATAAGACAATGAATAAGCTGATAAAGGTCTTTGAAAAAGAGTTGGGTGCTGTAATAAGAAAATAACATTTGTTGCTGATAGCAAGATATATAAGTTAAAGGCCTGAATTTTACTGTATGAATTACAGTTTTTAGGCCCTTAGCTTTTAGATAAAAACTAACTATAACCAAAAGTAGCAATAGCTATTTATGAATCAGAAAAAACTGATCGCTGAGATTTCTGTCTTAGAACGGAAGGTCGAGTTGCTGGTAAGTCAGCACAATGCCCTGAAGGATGAGCTTAAACAGCTAAAAGAAGAAAACCAGACACTCAGGTCAGTTGTAGACGAAAAAAACGGGCAAATTGACCATTTTCAAAAGACATTAAAATTAAGTAAAATTGTAAACAACGCAGTAGCAGATCAAGACGATACTACTGAAATAAAGCGTACGATTAACGAGTACATCAGAAAAATTGATAAATGTATTGCTCAACTAAGTCAATAAATTGCGGAATATCTAATGGGTGAACTTTCAATAAAGATAAGAATAGGTGACCGAGAATACCCCATGAAGATTGAGGCAGAGGAGGAGGAGCAAATCAGAAAGGCCGGGCGAATGGTCAACGAACAGTTGCGTAGGTATAAAGATCGCTTTGGTACTAATGATAAACAGGATTTGCTGGCAATGGTTGCCTTTGATGCTTTCATGGAAAAAATAGACTATGAGAGAACACTTTCTGATATGGAAGAGAGGGTTTCAGACAAATTGGGTAATCTTAATAAGCTAATTAGCCGCGCCCTTACGCCTGAGCGTAGTGTCTGACCAAAAGCTATTACATTGTCAAATCTACTTATCACTTATCTGTATAACTGAACTTGTTAATATTTTCGCTCATCAGTAGTTAAACTGCTATTGTACATAGTGGTACTTTTTAACAAAACTCGGAAAAATGAGTGAAATGATATTTCTACTGTTAGCCGTAGCCATTGGTTCGCTGGGCGCAGGTATATTCATCGGCAAAGGCCTTTCTAATAAATCCAACTTAGACCAGGAAAGAAAACTTCAAAGCAGGGAAGAGGCAGTCAAAGAAAAGGAGCAAAAACTCAAGGAAGAAGCGGATTTTATCGTCCGTGAAGCCAAGATCAATGCGGAGAATATCAAGAAAGAGAAGATTTATGAGGCGAAAGAGAAATACTTAAAACTAAAATCTGACTTTGAGGAAGAGTCTAATCGCAAGAAAAACATACTGGTTACTAATGAGAATAAGCTAAAGCAGCGTGAACAGCATCTGAGGGAGCAAATGGAAAAAGTAAAAACTCAGGAAGCTGAACTCAGGACCAAAGAAGAAATGCTGGAGTCTCAGCAAGAACTCGTAAAAAAGAAACAGTCCGAACTTGATAAAATCAAGCAGCAGCAGGTGACTATACTCGAGAAGGCGGCAAGCCTTACTGCTGAAGAAGCGAAGCACCAGCTAATGGAAAGCCTGGAAGCGGAAGCTCGTACGCAGGCATCAGCTCATATCAAAAATATTATTGAAGAAGCTAAGCTTTCGGCTACCAAAGAGGCTAAGAAGGTGGTGCTGGAGACTATTCAGCGCACAGCTACTGAGCACGCTATAGAGAACTGTGTTTCAGTTTTTAATATTGAAAGTGACGACATTAAGGGTAAAATTATCGGTCGTGAGGGTCGGAATATTCGTGCCCTAGAAGCTGCAACGGGAGTAGAGATTATCGTAGATGATACTCCGGAAGCTATTATTATTTCCGGTTTTGACCCTGTTCGCAGAGAGATTGCCCGCCTTTCTCTTCATCGCCTCGTGACGGATGGCCGCATCCATCCTGCACGTATAGAGGAAGTGGTAGCCAAGACTACCAAGAATATGGAGGAAGAGATTATTGAGATTGGTGAGCGTACAGCCATTGACCTGGGTATTCATGGACTACATCCCGAATTGATTCGGATGGTGGGACGTATGCGCTTTCGTTCCTCTTACGGACAAAATTTGTTACAGCACTCTCGCGAAGTAGCTAACCTGGCTGCTACTATGGCTTCCGAACTTGGCCTGGCCCCCAAGCTCGCCAAACGTGCAGGTTTACTACATGATATTGGTAAAGTGTGGCCGGAAGAGCCGGAATTGCCGCATGCAATACTAGGAATGAAACTGGCCGAAAAATACAATGAGCACCCTGAAGTATGTAATGCCATAGGGGCCCACCATGATGAAATTGAAATGACATCTATTGTCTCTCCTATTATTCAGGCCTGTGACGCAATATCGGGATCGCGTCCTGGTGCTCGTCGTGAAGTAGTAGATTCTTATATTCAGCGCCTGAAGGACCTAGAATCGCTGGGTATGGACTTTGATGGCGTGAGCAAATGTTACGCCATTCAGGCAGGAAGAGAGCTGAGGGTTATCGTAGATGCAGAACATGTCACTGATGATCAGGCAGGCACATTATCGTACGAAATCTCCCGTAAGATAGAGAAAGACATGCAGTATCCCGGACAAGTTAAGGTGACAGTAATCCGCGAGATGCGCTCAATTAGCTATGCTAAATAAGTAGAAGGAAAACCTATAATGCATAACCGATAAGGCCTTGGCCTTATCGGTTATTTCGTATAAGACTATCAGTCTTCATCTTTTTTTACAGGTTTTAGCTCCCCATTTTCACGAACTCTTCCATCTAGCTTAAGAGCTGATTTTAGTATGTCTACGGTTTTTTCTAACTCTTCTAGCCTGTGGGTAAAAAGCCTTTCATCTGTACTTCCCTTAGTTTTATTTAGAAATTCAGTCGTGATCTTTCCTTTAATTTCCCAGATCTCTATCACGTCACTATAAGCCAGCTTATATGCTTTGTATTTAGGGTTATCACTCTTGAGCAATAACGTATTATTGTTGTCATGAAATACTCTTTTGGCAACAATACCATCGCTGGAAATAATCACACAAAGCTGATTTTCCTGTATGCTCTCAATTTTGTCCACGGCCTCAGTGATCACCACCTCATTTTCGCAGAGGTGAGGGTGCATGCTGTCACCACTGATATTAAACATGCGAAACTTTCCCTCCTCAAAGCCGGGAATGCGATAGGCTCCCAGGGTTTTAATGTACTCTGAATCCGCACAATTATCCGGATAACCAGCCTCAGCATCCTTATCTACAAAAGGAATCAGCTGGTTAGAAGTATTTTGCGAATTAGGAGGAGTACCCCGGGCCGTATCAATTTTCTGGTGTGAGAAAATTTCCCCCTGGCCAAAAAGTAACCAGTCAGTCCGTAGCTCAAACGCTCTAATGAGGCTATACATTGTGGAAACAGAAAGCATAGTTTTACCACTTTCTATTTGAGAAAGCGCAGCCTGCGTAATAGAGATCTTATTGGCAAAATCTTTTTGAGAAAGGTTTAGTAGCCTACGTAAGCTTAAAATACGCTCTTCCATATCAGTATGCAGTTAACTTTTGATGTAAAAATAAATATTCTTATATTTCCATAAGGAATATAAGTTTACTTAAAATTAGCCTAAATAACCCACTTTTGCATCTATTCGCAAACATTTCTTGAAATAATATCAATGGACCAAACAGCGTATCTCGAAGAACCATATAAAGAAAGCAGCAAACAATACTTAACCTATTTAAAAGACAAATTCAATGATAGTGGTCAAACACTTTTACCAAAAATACACCAAATTCCTCTTGCCGTATGTGTCAGTAGTGAGGAAGGCATTTTAGAGCAGGTCAATGATGCATATTGTGCTCTCTATCAGTATTCAAGTGATGAGCTGCTGGGGCAGCACTTTACAATAGTGGTTCCTGAAGCCAGTAAAACAAAACTTGTACAGCTGCATGAGAATTTTATGACTCAAAAGCATGAAATGGCGGATGAATGGGAAGTACAGCGAAGAGATGGAAGCCTGATTACAGTATATGCGAATGCTGCTTATGTAGTGATGGATGGTGCGCCCAAAAAGGTAACTTTTGTAGTTGATATCTCAGACACCAAGAAAACAGAGAGAGAACTCAAAGAAACCATAAGTAAGCTGAATGCTCTGGTTACTTCTCAGGAGCATGCTATGGAGCTACTATTGCATGACTTAAGGGGGCCGGTCGGCAATATCCTTTCTTTGTCTGAATTAATGTTGGATGAGCGTTTTACGAGTGAACAGCAGACAGAGATAACGAAACGCTTACAACAATCTGCACAAAGAGCATTTGACCTTACTAACCGTTTATACGGCATCGTACAGATTGAAAGTGATCAGTATAGCCCAAACCCCGCTGTTTTTGATTTGCATAAAATGTTAGGTGACGTCTGGGCTGACCTTTCAATTTTAGTAGAGACAAAAAAGCTGGCGTTACGAACAAAAAAAGATGCCGCCTGCCAACAAGAACTAATGCTTAGCAGCGATGCTTTCCTTTTTAATATTATATTCTATAACCTGTTAAAGAACGCCGTAGAAGCCTCGCCCAAATCTGAGCAAATTAGCGTTGAGCTCAAGCAAGTAGATAGATGCTTACATATCACGATTCATAATCAAGGTGAAATTCCTCCGGAAGTTCAGCAGAACTTTTTCCAAAAATATATTACCTCCGGTAAAGCTAAGGGGACAGGCTTAGGTACATATTTGGTCAAAAAATCAGTTGCGCTTTTGCAGGGGGATATTTCTTTTAGCAGTACAGCAGAAGAAGGAACTTCTCTTTATTTACAATTTCCGATTAGCATTGTTAATAAGAACGAAGAATATTGACAATTGGAGGAAAACGGCTCAGGCTCAAATGAGATAACTTCAATGAAAATACTTTCGCTAACTGATGCCTGGGATAGCCAGCGAAAGTATTATATTGATTGTATGGTTTGTTTAAGCGGAATTTCTACCCGCATTGATAATACCAAAAGAGCAGCGTACCACCATTTTTTCATACACATTCATATTGGCACTTTCAGAATCAGAACCACCTTCTCTTACTTCCCGAATCTTGTTAAGGGCATACTGCTGAATAGTAAGTAAGGGCAACTCAATGCGTTGACGCATTTGTATGGAAAGACGATTGATGGGTTTATCTTCCATCAGGTGAGTTGTACCAGCTAGCTTAAGCATTTGAGTTTTAGTACGCTGAAACTCTTCATGGATTAAGGTCCATAAGGCACCATATTTAGGGTGCTCAGCAAGAAATGCCGTAAGCGGGAAAAAAGATTTGCACATGGCCATCTCGCAATTATCCATCAATGTCTTAAAAAAGAGGGAGCTTTGATACAATTGCCGTACTTCCTCCCATTTGCCTTCAGCTTCCAATTTTTCTAAGGCGATGCCTACCCCATAGTAACCGGGAAGGTTTTGCTTGAGTTGGCTCCATGACCCTACATAAGGCACAGCCCTGAGGTCATCCAGGTTCAGCTTACCGGGCTTACGTTTGGAGGGGCGGCTACCAATATTTGCCTGACCATAATAGCGAAGTGGACTTACTTCATTCAGGTACTCTAAAAAGCCAGGGTGATTTTTTAGTGCATTGTAAGCTTCATAGCTTTTTTCTGATAAGCTTAAGAGTAAATCATCCTCTTCTTTGGTTTGTGTGAGCTTATCGGAGTAGAAAAGCGCATTACTGATACCGGCATGCATCAGTTGCTCCATGTTGAACTGAGCACTATCTACTGTACCGAAATTAGAACTGATAGTTTGTCCCTGAATAGTAAGCTGAATTTCTTTGTTAGCGATATTGCTTCCCAGAGAGGCGTAAAACTGGTGGGTCCTTCCCCCTCCACGTGCAGGAGGGCCCCCTCTTCCGTCAAAAAATACTACCTGTATGCCGTATTCTTTGGAAATTTGTGTAAGTGCCTCTTTGGCTTTATAGATACTAAAATTAGCCATCAGGTAGCCTCCGTCTTTTGTTCCGTCAGAGAATCCCACCATTATGGTTTGTATATTATTACGCTTTGACAAATGCTTACGGTATGCCTCATTTTCATATAGTGTCTTCATCACTTTAGCAGCATTTCTCAGG
This sequence comes from Catalinimonas alkaloidigena, assembly GCF_029504655.1. Lineage (NCBI taxonomy): Bacteria > Pseudomonadati > Bacteroidota > Cytophagia > Cytophagales > Catalimonadaceae > Catalinimonas > Catalinimonas alkaloidigena. The sequence goes on along the minus strand of NZ_JAQFIL010000001.1, from coordinate 6,722,977 downwards.
TCCTCAATAGACTCAAATAGAGGAACAATATCTACTTTGAGCTCATCAGTCTTCCATCCTCCTAATTTAAATAAGCCATAGACATGCATAACGTCCAGGGCACTGGTGCTATGACTGATGATGTAACGATGACAGCCATTTTCACCATTGCGTTTTTGGATAGTCTTTATCGCCGAAATAGTCTCCAGAGTATCTCTGAACAACTCATTTTCAAAAATGGAAGGGTCAAGGGTTTCCTGAATATTCAAAAGCGCATCAATTTTTTCTGCTTCTGAAAGCTCAGTATAGTTATCCGGAAGGGCTGAAGAGTGTTGAGCGATCTCAGCCATTAGTTCTGAGTGCACTGAACTGTCCTGCCGTATATCCAAGGTTGCAAAATAGAGACCGAACAGTTCCACCTTTCTAAGAAGATTTTCCACCATCTCCTGAAAAAGCCCGTTATGTTGCTCCATCAGCGTAGTACGTATTTGCTTGAGCGTACTAATAATTTCTTCTTTGGTTAAGTCAGCGTGATGGTTGGGATCAGAAAGGTTTTGGTGGATTTTTTCCTCTAAAGAAGCCACCACATTAGATACGCCTTTAAAAGTGAGGCGGCTTTTTAACTGATGTACATCTATATAGTAAGCATTAAGAATGCCTGTACGCAATTCAGCCGCCACTTTGAGCGTAGTGTTTACTTTAACGTAAGGGTTTCCATCCCGGTCACCACCGGGCCAGAAGCCCAGGCGTATCAGCGGGTTTTCCTCATTGACTTCTTCTTGAAACTGATTTTTGAAATTAGACATGATTCGGCCTGCCGCAGGATAAAACCTGTTTTGTAAAAACCAGATCAAGTTAACCGCCTCATCATAGGGAGTAGGTTTTTCTTTCTTGAAAAAAGGAGTTTTGCCCAGTTGCTGCAAAAAACTATTAACCTCAGCCGTATTGTCCCTGATAATGGCATTGGAGAGATCATTGATGATTCCCAATACTTCACTAGGGTAAAACTGCGTAGGGTGGGCTGTAAGCACTAACCTTACCGAAAAATCTTTGAGCTTTTCAGCCAGTTGAGCTCTCTTATTAGAATGTAATACCTCTGATTGTAAATGCTTAAGGGTACCAATTCCATTCAGGTCATAAATGTCACCGAAGGCAGCGTCTTCTACAGCATCAAAAAGTACTACCTGCCGTTCAGCGTATTGTACAAACCTGAATAGCAAGTCGATTTGCTCCTGTTCATTTTGGTAAGAAGTATACTGCTGGAAAAAGGTATCTATGATCTCTACCGGGCTTTGCTGTTTGTTATAGCCTTCCTCACAGTGTAATAAAAAAGTGGATAGTAGCACTCCTGTTTTTTCTACCCGATGAAAGGGGAGGGCAGTAAAGAGGCTATTATACAACTGAAACTTTAAGCCTACTTGCTTATTATAGTTTTGGATTTTAGCGTTAGTTAGGTTCATAAACATTCGTTTTTTCTCTGATACTTACAGCCAGTTTATTAGGTATCTCACCCCTTAAAGGTAGAAATTCCGGCATGTATAAATTCTAATAACAATAATAAGGCTTATATCTGTAATATGGCAGTGTCTTAATAATATAAGACTCTTATTGAGTTAAGAGGTTTCAATTTCTGATTCCTGCTTTAAGCTGAAAGATAAATAACCTTCTTGCCCCTTATGCATCCATAATGAACAGCGTTCTTGAGAAATAGATAATCAATGAGGTCAGGCTATCATGTTGATATCATCATACTGCCTGGGCTTCATGCTCGTCTGTGTCAGCCCCTCAGAGGCCCATTCTCTTTTCTTCTTCTTAAGCTGGTCTGAACCTGATAAAAGAGATTCCTTCCTTAAGGGAAGCTTTTGTCCAGGCTAAGTCAAGAAGTGCTGACGAAGGGGCGATTATTGAAGCTGATATTAGCAATAGCTTATGGCTGAGACGCAGAAGGCAGAGAAGTTTACGCCCAACTTAGCATACTTAGACAAAATAAAAACCTTTTTACCAAAGCGCAGTTAAGCCAAAGGTCTTTTGATAAAACATCTGGCTTTTCTTGAGGAAGCTTTACCAATTTTTTAGACTTATTTATTAGCTGAATGAATGTATTTTTTACTGTAATAGGATTTTTGCTTTTTGGTTACCTGGGCTTCTGGATATGGTACAGAAACCGTCCTGCTTACTCAGTCCCTTCCAGGTTTCCGGTGGAGTGGAAGGAGCTACTTCAAAAGCATGTTCACTTTTACCAGAACCTGAATGAAAAAGAGAAACGGCGCTTTGAGAAGAATATTCGTAACTTCTTAAAACAGGTACGGATTACGGGCATCAAGGTAGAGGTAACAGATCTGGATCGTTTGCTGGTAGCTTGTAGTGCCGCAATCCCTCTCTTTGGGTTTCCCAGTTGGAAGTACAATTACCTGCATGAAGTCTTACTTTACCCTGCATCATTTGACCGTAATTTTTCAATGGATAATCCCGAAGAGGTAATTACCGGGATGGTGGGAAGCGGGCGAAACATGGACGGAGTGATGGTCCTGAGCAAGAAAAGTTTGCACAATAGCTTTGGCAATACCAGTGATAAACATAATGTAGGCATTCACGAGTTTATCCATATTCTGGACAAGCAGGATGGTGAAATTGATGGCATTCCCGGGGAATTAAATAATAAAGAATATGCGAAGCCATGGCTCAGACTCATGCGCAGGGAAATGCAGCGTATTCGCAAGGGCAAGAGTGATATTGATGCGTATGCGGCCACAAGTGAGGAAGAATTTTTGGCAGTAGCCAGTGAATATTTTTTTGAAAGACCTAAGCTGTTTCAGCAGAAACACCCTGATTTATACAAAACCCTGCGCAAAGTGTATCATCAGGATATGAAAAGAAGGCTGCGTAATCCCTTTCGTAAGCCTCGCCGCATTGGGCGTAATGACCCTTGCCCCTGTGGGTCAGGTGAAAAATTCAAGTACTGCTGTATGAAAAACTAATGTAAATCCAGAAAGTGCACCAGCAGGTAATTTTGATAAATTACCAATTCAAAAAGATAACAATTATGGATTTGGTAGGTTGTATTTTTATTTAAACCAATGTATAACTTAATTTTTTTAGCTATGGATGATTTAAGAATCAAAGGTAGATGGAATGAAGTAAAAGGTAAGCTTAAGCAGGATTATGGTGAGCTTACCGATGAAGATTTAACCTATGCTGAAGGTCAAGAAGATGAACTTTTAGGGCGGTTACAAAAGAAAACCGGCAAGAGCAAAGATGAATTAAGAAAAAAAATAAACAGTTATTAGCAGATAATAATTTTTGAAAATATTCTTCCTGATTGGGATATGTATGCAACATAGCGTCATATCCCAATTTTTTATAACAACCGGATGTGTTCTATTTTTTCCAGGGTAAAAAACATCCTTATTGTATATTATTATGAGCTATACCCATATCAAAACACTACTTCTGGCATTAACGCTCATGTTTGGTATGAGTGCCTGCGATTTTATAGGCGATATTTTTGAAGCAGGATTCTGGACTGCCATTATCCTGATTATCATAGTGGTAATAATAATTGGCCTGCTGGTGAAGAAATTTTTAAGATAGAAGAAAATTCAGAACCTACCAGCATAAAAAATGGTGAGTATGCAGGGTGCGCAACATTTTTAATACTGATAGGTATTACTTACTTATCCTAATAGCCGGGATTCTGCTCAAGTTTACGATTCACATCTAATTCTATCTGAGGAATGGGGTAAATATGGAAGTCAGGATTTGTAACACCCAGTTCATCTGCTTTTCCAGCCCTTACATAGTCAAACCAGGCTTCCCCTTCCAGCACCATTTCTCTTCTTTTCTCTTCTACTATCTCATTGATAAATGCATCTACTGAGCTAAATTCGGAGATATCTGAAGGAACTCCTGCACGAGTTCTCACTCGATTATAAGCATCAAAAGCTTTCTGAGTAACTGATCCTGCATTTCTGGCAGCAGCTTCAGCATAAATGAGCAGAATCTCAGGCACTCTCATGAGCGAAATCGCATCAAAGTTATTGATTGAGGTATATTTTACTATATAATGTTCTCCATTTTGCTGATAAAGTGTTTCCTGAAAGCGAATATCCTCCTCTGTATACAGTTCTAAGAGTGGGGAAATACCATCTTGCCTGTACACTACTAAGGGCGTGCCTGCTGTACCGTTATAAGGCTCTCCTGAGGGCAACGTAAGTGCAGATAATGCGTTATATCCGCTACGCTGATCAAAAGGAATCTCCAGTAAAGTTTCTTCTTCATCACTATTGATAAAAATAGAGCTATAATCAGGAGTTAAAGAAAGAGGTTTCTGATCAATTACTTCTGAAGATAATGCTTCAGCTTGTTCATAATTACCGTTGTACAAATGAACCCTTGGCCAACAGGGCTTTGATTAAGAGTAAATTGGCCCGGTTAGGCTGACTGTAAGCTATAGGCATCATCTAGCCCGTCTAATACCTCTTCTCCCGCCAGATAGGTAACCTTGTTTTTGATAAATGACATATTGAGGCTAGTGTTCCATGAAAATGCTCCTTCTGTGTTTCGACTAGAAAGCTCAAACTCAAAACCCTTATTCTCCATATTTCCCAGATTGACGGTAGTAAACAAAGTGCCGGTAGCCTGGGGCATACGATAACTGGTCAGTAAGTCTTCAGTTTTTTTGATGAAATAATCGGCCAGAAGACTAATTCTGTTTTCAAACAGGCCTAAGTCCAGGCCAATATTATATTGAGTAGTAGACTCCCAACCCAACTGGTCGTTTCCGATGGTCTGAGGAATAAATCCGACATAATCTCCATAATAAACACTGATGCTGTAAAGCGGAACCGCATTATAGAAATCTCGTGGTTGGTTTCCCGACTTACCCCAACTGGCACGCAGTTTCAGGTTATCGATAGTCGGTATGTTTTGGATGAAATTTTCTTCAGATATTCTCCAGGCTGCTGCTACAGAAGGAAATGCTCCATAAAGATTTTCCTGACCAAATCTGGATGAACCATCAATGCGATAGTTGGCTGTCAGAATATAACGATCTTTGAAAATATAATTGATCCTGGAAATAAATGAAGCCAGGCTCCAACTTTCTTCTCTTTCACTCACATTATAGGAGGTAGCGTTGTTTACAATGACTACTTCATCGGTAGCAAAACCATTGGCGGCAGTAGATAATTGATTGATACTTGCTCTTTGCAGGGTATTTCCCACCAGAGCCGTAAACTCGTGATCTCCAATAGTTTTGTGATAGGTAAGCGTATTTTCGTTGAGCCAGGTAAAGGTGAGATAGCGATTCGTGTTCCTTACCCCTTGTCTTTGCATTCCGGCTATTATCCCTTCTCTTGGGCGATAAAACTCTCCTTCATTATCAGTTCTGTCAATACCAAAAGTAGACCTGAATAATAATCCTTCAAGAGGTTCAACTTCCAGGTATAAATTACCCAGCACCCTGTCTACCTGGTCATAATAGGTGGGAACTTCTGCTGCGGCAATAGGGTTGTCGCGATTTATAAGGGTATCAAGATAAAAATCTCCGTTTTCATCATATACAGGAATGTTGGGGCGACTAATAAGCGCAAGGGTTACCGGGCCAGCCCCTCCGAAGTCCTCAATAATTCTGTCAGTGGTGCCACGAGACAAGCTAAGGTTAGTGCCAAACTTCACCCAGTCATTTATTTCGTGTTCCAGATTAGTTCTCAGACCTAGCCTTTCATACCCTGAGTTTCTGACAATTCCTTCCTGATTGAAATATGAGCCGGAGACATAATATGTGGTGTGCTCACTGCCTCCACTAGTAGATAGGGTATAGCTTTGAATAGGAGCTATTTCTCCATCCTCAATCAGTTTATTCTGGTAAAGCTCCTCTTGCCAGTTCGTATAAACATCTCCTGCGGCAAAGCCAGGGTCCTCCCAATCGTTTAGTGCGGCAAGATCAGCAACATACTGCTTGTATTCCTGAGTATTGGCCATGTTTATCGTATTGGGTAATTCCTGCAGACCGTAGTAAGCATTAAGATTTACCTGACTGTCACCACTTTTCCCTTTTTTAGTAGTGATCAGCACCACCCCATTGGCGGCCCTCGCTCCGTAGATAGCAGTAGCCGAAGCATCCTTCAGCACCTCAATAGAAGCTACATCTGCCTGATTGATAGAAGCCAAAGGATTGATCGTCTGGCGGGCACCAGCATTAATCCCTCCATAATTGTCGGAATTTACCGGAACACCGTCTACTACATACAGAGGTTCAGTGGTACTTGAGTTTAATGTGGTAATTCCCCTTACTCTAAAGTTCAGCGCACCCCCAGGAGTGCCCGAGTTTTGGGTTACCTGTACACCGGCCACTTTGCCTTGCACAGCCTGATTGAGCCCCACAACAGGATCGGATTCGATATCTTCACCACCTATAGAAGAGACAGAGCCGGCTAGCTTGTCCCGGTCTATCACACCATAACCAACCACCACTACTTCTTCCAGTTGCTGCGTAGCGCTACTTAACTCAATGTCAAGAATAGTATTATTTCCCACCTGTACCTCTTGTTCTTCATAGCCTACAAAAGA